>NZ_JBQQBZ010000008.1:0-201141 GCF_052245655.1 Streptomyces sp. 4N509B | reverse complement strand
CGGTCTGGGCGATCCCGTCGAGATCCAGCAGCTTGAGCGCGACCTCACGGCGGAGCTCGCGATCCCGCGCGGCCCACACCTCGCCCATGCCACCCCGGCCCAGACGGCTGATCAGCTCGTAACGGTCCGCGATCAGCTTTCCCCGCTCCACGGGGCCAGCATAGGAGACGCCTCCACACCCGCGAAGACGGCCGGTGCGGCGGCCGCCACACCGTCTCTCCATCATCTATCTCACCGGAATCCGCATCGCGGGCATCGTCATCTGGTCCGCACGACGATCCCAGCGAAAGTGCCTGGCCCCGCCGGAGCCGTCGTGCTCCGGCGGGCCGGCGACGAGATCCCTCCCGATGTCGCCGACGGGCCCCACGACGGCCCAGAGTCGTGCCGGTCCGGTTCTCGCGGGATCAGTCGACGCGGGTCCTCGCGGGTGCGGAGGTGTCGGGTGGTTGGGATGCCGCACGGACCGCTCGGGGTGAGGCCCCCAGCTCCCGGCGGCAGGACTTGTTGAACGCCTGCAGGTCGGGGATGCCGACCTGAGCGGCGATCGCGGCGATGGAGAGGGTGGACTCGCGCAGCAGGTGGCGGGCCCGTTCGAGGCGTCGCTGCCGGATGTAGGCAACGACCGTGTCCCCGGTGGCCGCGCGGAACAGTCGGGTGAGGTGGTTGTGGGAGACCCCCGCGGCCCGGGCGACGTCCGGAATGGTGAGCGGCTCCGCCAGCCGCGACTCGATGTGCGCGATCGCGGCGTCCAGGGCCGGATGAGGGCCGGCACGGCCGCCCTGCCGGCCGGGCGGGCCCAACTGGCAGACGCGCCACAGTGCTGCCCAGATCTCCGCCGTGGCGCGGACCCGGGTGCTCGCCCACGCCGCGACGGCCTGGCCCATCAGCGCGGAGAGCGCGGGGAGTTCCGGGCCGGCGTCCTGCATCACGGGGACCGTGCGGGGCTCGCCGGTGGCGGGCAGGCGAAGGTGGGCGTACAGATGCTCCGAGGGGCCCTGGTAGCGGTAGTGGCAGGTCGTGTTGGGCGGTATCAGGCTGACTCGGCCCGGGCGAATCGCGTGCGGCGCTCCGTTCAGGGTGAGGTCGGCCTCGTACCGGTACAGGTGCAGCTGCCACAGATCGGGCAGCCGGAACAGGTCGGTGAGCCCCGTGGTGCCGTGCACCGCGCGGCCGACCATCGTCACGACGGGCGGCTCGTCCAGACAGACCTCCGTCTCGAACATGATGAATATTTACCACGAATGGTGAGCCCGACCCACGCGCGGACGACAGCCACTCCCTACGGTGATCCCCATGACGACACCGACCATCAGAGGTAACCTGCTCAACTCAGTTCAAATGGCCCATTTCGTCTCACATGGATCACTCCGCATGGACGCCGTGGTGCCGGCCGAGATGAACGACGAGGCGATGACGGTCCTGGCGTCCGACATCCCGCCGGCGCCGTACGGCACACCCCTGGACGAGGCCTACCCCGAAGGGTCGTTCGTGCGCCGCCTCACAGAGGTTCCGCAGGTGGCGGGCGCGCTGCACAGTCTCGTGGGGCCGCGTCCGAACGTCGACCACCACGCGGTGCACGTCCGGCAGCCGCACGAGGGTCGGGCCCAGCCGTTGCACGCGGACGCGATCATCGACGTGCGATCGGACGCCTTCGACGTTCAGCTGATGTACTACCCGGCCGAGGTGACGCTGGAGATGGGCGGCACGCTCAGTGTCCCCGGCAGCCACCTGCGGCGCACCAACGAGAGCGACACCGGCCGCTACCAGAACCTCAAGGGACAGGACCGACTCGTGTGCCCGGCGGGCACCGTGGTGTTTCTACACCACGGCCTGTGGCACGGAGGCCGGCGCAACGACAGCGACACCAAGCGCTACATGTTCAAGATCCGCTTCAACCCGACCGTGCGTCAACGACGGTTGTGGGACACCTCGGACCTGGCCGACCCGCGGGTGGTGTCGGAACTGACCGCGCACTTTCCGTGGTACGAGCACGCCACGGCCCGCCTGGAGCAGTACAACCGCATCCTGCTGTGGCGGGCACTGACCGGCGACGAGCAGTTCGACATCGAGCACTGGGTCACCCGTGTCTCGAACCGGCCGCAGGAGGCTTCCGCATGAGCACCACACCTCCCGCCCAGGCCGCCCCGGCCGTCCGCCAGCAGGTCCTCGTCCTGTACCTCGCCACGTCGGCGCTGGACTCCGAGGTCATCGGCTGGGCGCGTTACGACGGGACCGGCCGCACGGCCCGGACCACGGGTGACAGCGAGGATCCTCCCTACGCGACCGGCCTGGACGCGCTGCGCGACGGCTGGCGACTGATCCAGGCCTCGCAGCTCATCCCGCCCTATCCAGGACACGAGTACGACGTGTCGTTCCTGAAGCACGAGTTCCTCTTCGAGCAGCTCGTGACCCTCTGACCGCCTGGTGCCGATCCGCCCGGCCAGCGACAGATGCCGACCCGAACTCCTCCGAGGAGACGACACATGGACACCCGGCCGGTGGACGGCTCAGCCGCCTCCCCGTCTCCCTACTACGAGGACCGCGCACCAGGCAGCGGTTGTCTGCCCGCTCGCGCCTGGTACGCCGGCTCGGACGCCGCCAGGCTGTCACTCAACGGGACCTGGGCGTTCCGGCTGTCGAGTACGGCCCAGAGCGCCTCCACCGACCTCGCCGACAACGAGACGGACACCTCGGCATGGGCTGAGGTGACGGTCCCGGGCCACTGGGTCCTCCAGGGCCACGGCGCACCCGCCTACACCAACATTCCCTACCCGTTCCCGGTCGACCCCCCTCGGGTGCCGACGGAGAACCCCACGGGTGACCACCGCCGGGTGTTCGACCTGCCGAGGGCCTGGCCAGACGGCGGCGAGAGCGTGCTGCGCTTCGAGGGCGTGGACTCCTGCGCCCGGGTGTGGCTGAACGGACAGGAGCTGGGCTGGTTCACCGGCTCACGGCTTCCCCACGAGTTCGCGGTGGGCGGCCTGCTGCGCCCGCGCGACAACGTGCTCGCCGTGCGGGTGCACCAGTGGTCGGCCGCCAGCTACCTGGAGGACCAGGACATGTGGTGGCTGCCGGGCATCTTCCGCGACGTGACCCTGCTGCACCGGCCCGCCGGCGCCCCGACCGACTTCTTCGTCCACGCCGGCTACGACCACACCACCGGCCAGGGCAGCCTGCGGGTCGACTGCGACGTGCCCGGCCGGGTCACGGTCCCGGAGCTCGGCCTGGACCTGGCCACCGGCGAGGAGGCGTCCGTTCCCGTCGAACCATGGAGCGCCGAGGCGCCGCGCCGCTACGCGGCCGAACTCGCCACCGACGGCGAGCGGATCCCCCTCCGGCTGGGCTTCCGGACGGTCGGCGTGGTGGACGGGGTGTTCAAGGCCAACGGGCGGCGGGTGCTGTTCCGGGGCGTCAACCGGCACGAGTTCCACCCCGAGACGGGCCGGGCGCTGGATGTGGAGACGATGCGCCGGGACGTCCTGCTGATGAAGCGGCACAACATCAACGCCGTGCGCACCAGCCACTACCCACCCCACCCGGCCTTCCTGGACCTGTGCGACGAACTGGGCCTGTGGGTTGTCGACGAGTGCGACCTGGAGACCCACGGCTTCTGCTTCTTCCCCGACTGGCGGGGCAACCCCGTCGCCGACGACCGCTGGACTCCGGCCCTCCTGGACCGCGCCCAGCGCATGGTCGAGCGCGACAAGAACCACCCCTCGGTGGTGGTCTGGTCCCTGGGCAACGAGTGCGGGGCCGGCGCCGGCCTGTCCGCGATGGCCGCCTGGATCCGCGAGCGCGACCCCTCCCGCGCCCTCCACTACGAGAACGACCCCACCTACGTGGACAGCGACTTCTACTCGCGGATGTACGCGCCCCACGCGGAGCTGGAGGCCATCGGCCGGCGCGAGGAACAGCCGCTCGACGACCCCGCGCTGGACGCCCGCCGCCGCTCCCTGCCCTCGCTCCTCGTGGAGTACGCCCACGCCATGGGCAACGGTCCCGGCGGACTGGCCGACTACCAGCGGCTGTTCGAGACCTACGAGCGCTGCCAGGGCGGCTTCGTCTGGGAGTGGATCGACCACGGCCTGCCCCAACAGACCGAGGACGGCCGCACGTACTACGGCTACGGCGGCGACTTCGGCGAGGAGCTCCACGACGGCAACTTCGTCTGCGACGGCCTCCTCTTCCCCGACCGCACCCCCTCCCCCGGACTGGTCGAGTACAAGAAGGTCATCGAACCGGTCCGGATCACCGGTGACGGCACCGCGGGCACCGCCACCATCACCAACAGACAGGACTTCGCCGACACCGCACACCTCGCGTTCGAGTGGTCCTACGCGAGGGAGGGCATGGAAGTGGCCACCGGGTCGCTGACCGTGCCACCCCTCGGCCCCGGCTCCTCCGCCGACGTCACGCTGCCCGCCCCGCCCACAGCCGAGCCCGGCGGCGAGACAGTGTGGACCATTCGGGCCGTGCTCGCCTCCGACACCCCCTGGGCGCCCCGTGGCCACGTGGTGGCCTGGGCCCAGCTCCCCGCCGTCCCCTGGTCGCCTCCCGCACCGCCCAGCGCGCTCGCCGCGCCGAACGGAGACGCGGACACGCTCCGTCTGGGCCCGGGGATCTTTGACGCCAGGACCGGTGAGCTGCGCTCACTCGACGGACTCAGCCTGCCCCAGGGCCCGCGTCTGGACCTGTGGCGGGCGCCGACCGACAACGACATGGGTGGTCCGTGGTTGGGCGAGGCCCGCCTGGGCCTGCGCTGGCGCGCGCTCGGACTGCATCGTCTCCGCCACCGCGTCGACGCCGTCGTCGTGGGCGAGAAGGAGCTGGTCGTACGGGTCCGCACCGCACCGGCCGCCAGCGACAGGGGGATGCTTGCCGAGTACCGCTGGACCGCCGGTGACGATCGACTGCTGCTGACGCTCACCGTCACGCCCGACGGCGAGTGGCCCGGCCCGCTGCCGCGTCTGGGTCTCCTCCTGGGCCTGCCCGCGTCATACGACCACGTCACCTGGTACGGCGGCGGCCCCGGCGAGGCCTACCCCGACACGCGCACCGCCTCCCGCCTCGGCCGCTACGCCATGACCGTCGACGCCATGCAGACGCCCTACGTCCGCCCTCAGGAGAACGGCGCCCGCGCCGACACCCGGTGGGCCGAACTGCGCGACGCCGACGGCGCCGGCCTGCGCCTCACGGCGCACTCCGCCCCCCTCTGGTTCACCGCCCGCCGCTGGACCAGTAACCAGCTCGACGCCGCCACGCACACCACCGACCTGGTGCCGGGCGACACCGTCTGGGTCAACCTCGACCGCGCCCAGCACGGCATCGGCAGTGCGTCCTGCGGCCCCGAGCCACTACCCGGGTATCACCTCTCCCCGGGCCCCGCCTCGTTCTCCGTGGCCTTCACCGCGGTGGGCAGCCGCTGACCCCACCTCACCTCCACTCCGCACGCATGTCGTCTCCCCCTTCGTCCACCTCACTTGTCAGCAACACACGGGCCACAAGGGGCGCTGACGTCATGTCGAACACCAGACCTCATGCAGGCCGGAGAAGCTTCCCCACCTCGACCGCCGTGGCCACCGCCGCGGTGGGTGGTCTTCCGTCGCTGTCGGCGTGTGGCAGGGGAAGCGGCGGCCAGGAGGGGCGGGGATCTCCGAGGAGGAGCTGGGCGTCTCGGTGCCCGAACGCCGGGGCAGGGGTGGCGAGTACAGACCGGCATGCTGCCCAACTCCTCATCGGGATGTCCGCCAGGAACGGCGTCAGGTGGTCGGCTTCTCCTGGCTCATGCACGCCCGTTGCCCGTCCCGCTGGGCATGAGTACTCTCCCCGGAGAAACTGTCGGGCTCATAGCTAGAAAGTTTCCACGCGCCGTGGAACCTCTCCCGCCCGACGAGTCGATGGCTGGCGGGGAGCCGTGGGCCGTCGGCCGTGGTCAGGCCGACGGCGCCGAGCCCGGTTCCTACCCCGTGTCGAGACGGCACGGACGCTTTCGAGCCGGAGGTATCCATGCGCCATGCCCTACCGGGGACGAGCCGATGGCGACTCATCCCCCTCATAGCCGCCCTCGTCGGCATCCTCGTCGGTGGTGCCGGAGCGGTGGCCGCCACGAACGCCGCCGCCGCGACCGGCGTCGCCGAGCGACCGGCGACGCGCCCGGTTCCCAGGAACGCGATGGACGCCGTGGCGGCGATGCAGCCGGGCTGGGGTCCGAGCAACACCCTGGACGCCATCCCGAACGAGACGGCGTGGGGCAACCCCCCCATCTCCGAAGCCCTGCTCGACTCCGTCAGGACCAGGGGCTTCAACAGCATCCGCATCCCGGTGACCTGGAGCAACCAGCAGCAGGCCTCGGCGCCCTACACGATCGCCCCGGAGCTCCTGGACCGGGTCGAGGAAGTGGTCGACTGGGCGCTGGCCGACGGGTTCTACGTGATCATCGACATACATCACGACTCGTGGCAGTGGGTCAAGGACCTGGCGGTCGACCACGACAACGTGCGGGCCCGCTTCGACGCGACCTGGCAGCAGATCGCCGAGCGGTTCAGGGACAAGTCGGACAAGCTGGTCCTGGAGAACGTCAACGAGGCCTTCTTCGACGGCGCCACGGACGCCGAGCAGCTTCAGCTGATGGACGAGCTGAACAGGTCCTTCCACAGCATCGTGCGCGGCTCGGGCGGTAAGAACGCCAACCGTCTCCTCCTGATGCCGACCCTGGGCGACGCGGGGACGCCGGAGCGGATGGACTCGCTGCTGGCCACGATGCAGTCGCTGGACGACTCGCGGCTGATCGCCAGCGTGCACTTCTACGGCTTCTGGCCCTTCAGTGTGAACATCGCCGGCTTCACCCGCTTCAACGAGGAGGTGCAGCGGGACATCGACGCCGTGTTCACCGGGATGAACGACACGTTCGTGGACCGGGGCATTCCGGTGATCATCGGCGAGATCGGCCTGCTCGGCCTCGACTACACCAAGCCCGGCGTCGTGGAGCGGGGCGAGATGCTGAAGTACTTCGAGGCGATCGGCTACGCGGCGCGTGCCAACGGCCTGACCCTCAACTACTGGGACTCCTACATCGACCGCCAGACCTTCGAGCCGCATGACCCCGACCTGTTCGCCCAGATCCAGTCGAGCTGGACCGAGCGTTCGGGAACCGCCTCCCTGGACATGGTCTTCGTCCCGAAGTCCGGCGCGATCGGGGACCAGACGCTCACCCTGAACCCGAACGGCACGACCTTCCAGGGACTCAGCCACAACGGCACCCCGCTGATCCAGGGCACCGACTACACCGTCTCCGGCGACCAGCTCACGGTGACGGCGGCCGCGCTCACCCGGCTGGTGGGCAACCGTGACTACGGGGTCAACGCGACCATCCAGGCGAACTTCTCCCAGGGCCTCCCCTGGAAGATCTTCGTCAGGACCAACGACACCCCCGTGGTGTCCAACGCGACCGGGACGACCGACTCCTTCGCCATCCCCACGCAGTTCAACGGTGACGTGCTGGCGACGATGGAGGCGAAGTACGCCGACGGCAGCTACGCCGGCCCGGCCAACTGGACCTCCTACAAGGAGTACTGGAGCTCCTTCAGGCCGGACTACACCGACAACACCACCCTCCTCACCTCCACCTTCTTCAACGAGGTGAACGACGGCGCACGAGTGACGCTCACCCTCCACTTCTGGAGCGGCGCCACCGTGACCTACCACGTGACCAGGTCGGGAACCTCGGTCACCGGCACCACCGCCTGACGAACCCGTCCCCGTTCCTGGCGGGCCGGGTCCTGCCCCGGGCCCCACCCGCCAGGAACGCTTCGACGAGCACCTTCCCGCAGGGCGACGGCCGGGTTCTTCCCCCGTTCGCCGCGCCGGACCGGCAGCGCCAGTGCCTCGGACTGGGTGAAGTGGACCGGCGGCAGCCTCGTCCCGCGCCCGAGCCGGTAGCCGCCGTGAGGTCCCCGGGTCGAGGACGGGGATGCCGGCCTCGCGGAGGATCCCGACGTACCGGCGCGCGGCCCGCTCGGTGACGCCCAGCCTGCGGGCGAGTTCGCCGGCCGTGGACGGCCGGCCGAGTGTTCCGGCGGTCGATCGTCCGGAACCGGCCCTAGGGTGACGCCATGGACATCCTGCTCATCGGCGGGCTCTGGCTCGCCGGGTCCGTCTGGGACGACGTCGCGTCGGAGCTCAGGGCGCTCGGCCACCGACCCGTGCCGCTCACGCTCCCGGGCCAGGGCGACGGCTCCGCCTCCGCGACGCTCGACGACCAGGTGGCGGCCGTCCTCGCGGCGGTCGACGCGGCGCCGGCCAAGCCCCTGGTGGTGGGGCACTCCGCGGCCTGCACCCTGGCCTGGCTGGCGGCTGACCGCCGACCGGAGCGCGTTGCCCGCCTCGCCCTTGTCGGCGGCTTCCCGTCCGCGGACGGGGAGTCGTACGCCGACTTCTTCGATCTGGTGGACGGCGTGATGCCGTTCCCGGGCTGGGGCCCGTTCGAGGGACCGGACTCCGTCGACCTCGACGCCAGGGCCAGGCGGGCGTTCGAGGCGGCCGCGGTCCCCGTTCCCGCGGGCGTGGTCAAGGGCGTGGTGCGGCTGGCGGACGCGCGCCGGTTCGAGGTGCCGGTCGTGCTCGTGTGCCCCGAGTACACACCCGCCCAGGCCAGGGAGTGGATCGACGCCGGCGACGTGCCCGAACTCGCCCGGGCCACACACGTCGAGTACGCCGACATCAGCTCGGGCCACTGGCCCATGCTGACCCAGCCCGCCGAACTCGCCCGGCTCCTCGCGGTGGCGGCCGTCGGGACCTGACCCGCCGTACGTGCCGGACACGATCCGCCCCCGGGACGCCTCCACCTGCCCTGCCTTGGTCCGGGATCGGAACGAAACGGCCTGGTGGTCGCCGGTTCCCCTCGCACCTCCAGGAGACGACCGTGCGCTGAAACGCTCACACCGTGGAGGGGTGAGGGGCGGGGCACGGCCGTCCTGGGAGGGTCGTTGTCGACGCGGCGGTCAGTCGCCGGCGAGCCGGCGCCGTGTCTCGGCCGCCTGGGGGAAGGTCGAGCGCCTCGTAGTGGTCGAGTGCCTGGCGCAGGCGTTCGCGCGCCGCCTCGTACTCGTCGAGTCCGGCGAGGACCGTGGCGGCGTTGGCGTGTGAGTCGGCCAGCGCCTTGCGGTGGCCGGCCTCGGCGGACACGGTCACCGCCTCGTCGCAGAGCACCAGGGCGCGTGCGGGGTCGCGGGCCGCCAGATCGCGCAGCTCGGGCCACGGCTCCAACCCCAACTCCGCCACCAGCACCTCCCGCGCCGCCCGGTACGCCGCCAACGCCTCCCCCTGCCGCCCCACCGGTGCAGCGCGGTCATCAACAGCCCGTGCAACCGCTCCCGTAACGGATGTTCCCGCACCAGCGCGGCCAGCTTCCCCGTCACCGCATCACTCCGCCCGCACGCCACCTCCGCCCCGTACAGCGCCTCACACGCGACAAGCCGACGCTCGGCCAGCTCGTGTGCCCACCCCGTCAGCGGCGGAACGTCGAGATCCGCGAACGGCGCCCCCCGCCGCAGGGCCAACGCCTCACGCAACACCCCGGCCGCACGCCGCGGATCTCGGCCCCCGACCTCCGTCCCCTCCGCGACCGACGTCTCGAAACGCTCCGCGTCCAACTCCCTCTGCACCACCCGCAGCCGGTACCCGTTCGCCTCGGAACGCAGCCGATCCCCGTCGCCCATGACGGACCGCAGCCGGTGCACGTGGAGATGTAGCCGCTGCCGGCTCCGCTCCTGGGGCGATCCCCCCACAACGCGTCACTCAGCACGTCTGCCGGCACCACCTGGTTGGCCCGCGCCAGCAGGGCGGGAGGCAGGAGCTTCGACGGCCCGGAAAGGAAGACGAGCCTCCACGACCAGACCTCCAGCGTCGTCTGGTGGGTCCCGGCGGCGCGTTCGTGCAGGGGGTTGCACAGGCACAGCGCGCGGTCCTCCGGCACGGGCTGGCCGTGGTCCAGCGCGTCGCGGGCCGTCCGGCACAGCACGGCCGCCGCGACCGCGGCGACCGCGGCGACCGCCCCCTGGCGATCAACACCTCCCACTCCGGATCCGGCCGCGGGTGCCGCCCGCGCGCCGCGGCGTTCGCGGCTACCGCGGCAGCCGGCGTTCCAGGCGCAGCATCAGCACCGCGCCGAGCGCCGCGAGGGTGCCCACGGCCAGCCAGGGCAGCAGGCGGTGGTGGCTGAAGAGCAGGCCGAACAGGCCGGGCCCGATGATGCTCGAACAGGCGAAGGAGTACTGGAACGCGGCCAGGTAGGTGCCCCGTGAGCCGGCCGGTGCCGCCGCCGCGGCGAGCGCGTTCGACGCGGGACCGTAGGTCATCTCCGCGACGCTGTAGCAGACGACCACCACCGCGAGGTACGGCACCAGCGCCGCGGACGGCACCAGGACGGCCGACGCCGCGGCGGTGCACCACAGCACCCACAGGCCACCGGCCCACGCCATGGCGCGGGGGCGGGAGCAGCGGCGGGAGACGAAGCGGGTGACGGCGCTCGTGCAGGTGGCCAGCACCAGTGTGTTCAGGGCCAGCAGGGGGCCGGGCGCCCAGTCCGGCCCCGACAGGCCCTGGACGACGTAGACGGGCAGCGAGAGGACGAGGAACGTGCTGCACAGGGCGAAGATCGCGCAGGTTCCGATCAGTGCGAGGTAGGGCCGGTCCCGCAGCAGCGCCCGGTGGCCGGAGCGGCCCTTGGGAGGTGGCGCGGTGTGGGGGGTGGGCGGGACCGCGAGGGTCACCACCAGCGCGGCGGCGAGGAACGCCAGTGCGCTGCCGAGGATGAGCCCGTCGTAGACGCGTGTGGAGCCGACCGTGAGCATCGCGCCCGCGAGCAGGGCTCCGCTGCTGCTGCCCGCCTCCCGGATCATCGCGGTGCGTGCGAACCAGTGGTCCTTCGCGTCCGTTCCCTCAATGTTCGGGCCCTCGGTGTTCGCGTCCTCGGCGTCCGCCGCATGGGCGTCCGCCTGGTCGGCGATGAGTGTGAAGACCGACGACCAGTAGACCCGCAGGCCGATCCTCGTCACCAGGACGGCGACCATCAGCGAAGCCGCCCCGGAAACCGTCAGGTAGAGGAGGAAGCCGAGGCCCTGTAACGCCTGGCCGCAGGCGACCACCGGCCGTGGCCCGAGCCGGTCGACCAGCCGGCCGACGACGAGCGGCACCGGCAGGGTGAGCACGGTGGCCACGCTGATGAGCACGCCGATCGTCGCCAGGCTCAGGTCGGTGACCTTGAGGAAGTACAGCAGGGACAGCGGGAGGTACATGCCCGTGCCGACCGCGTCGACCGCCACGGCCGTCGACAACGGCCAGGTCCGCCGGGCCCCGCGTCCCGTGCCGTCGTCGGTCGCTGCCCGTGCCACGCGACGCACCGTCTCTCGTGCCTCCTCGACTGACTGGCCGACTGACTGACTGGCCGACTGGCCCGTTACCTCGCGCCGCCCACCCCGACCACCCCGGTCACCCGAACCACCGCTCCAGTTCGAGTGCCACGCCGTCGTCCTCCGCCGCCGCGGTGACGGCGTCGGCGGCGTCGCGGACGCTCTGTGGGGCCTCGGCCACCGCGACGCCCCGCCCCGCGAGGCGCAGCATCCCGACGTCGTTGTGTCCGTCGCCGATGGCGAGCACGTCCGAGGTGCTCAGGCCGAGTTCCGTGCAGACGTGCCGCAGGCCCGACGCCTTGGAGACGTTGACGGGCGTGAGGTCCAGCCAGGCCGACCAGCCGACGACGTGTTCCGCGCCCGCCAGGTCGAGTTCGCCCGCCAGCCGGGCGAAGTCCTCGGAGGTCGCCGTGGGGTCGCGCACGATCACCCGGCTGGCCGGGCGGGCGAGGAGGTCGTCGAGACCGGTGACGATCAGCCGGCCGGGCAGCTCGCCGGCGGGGAACGGCGCGGTGAGCCGGTAGCCGACGCCCTGCTCCTCGACCGCGACCAGGGCCGTGGGGCACCGGGCGAGGAACGCGCGCACCGCCGGCGCCGCGTCGAAGGACTCCCGGCGCACGACCTCCAGCGGCGCGTAACGGCACAGCACCGCGCCGTTGCAGGCCACCAGCCACAGCCGCTCGCCGTTCTGGCCGTACAGGTTCAGACGGTCCGCCACCCGGGTCATTCCCTCCGGCGGACGGCCGGAGCAGAGCACGACGTGGGCGCCGGCGTCGAGCGCGGCCCGCAGGGCCTTGAGGATCCTGCTGCCGGCCGGTTCGGGCCTCGGTTCCTCGCCCTCGGTCCACGCGGGCAGCGTGCCGTCGATGTCGAGCGCCACCAGGCGCGGGGGCGAGATCACGCCGGGTCCACGCGCATGACCGCCGAGCCGTCGGCCTCGACGTCGACGTCGACGCCGACGGCAGCATCGGCGTCGGAGTCGGCGCCGCCCGGCACCGAACGCCGGTCGTACAGGTCGGTGCCAAGCCGCCGGGGAACGAAGCGGCCGTGGTCCGTCGGTCCCACCCACCGACCCTCCTGGACGAGCCGCTGCCCGCGCAGCAGGACGGCGTGCACGCTGCCGCGCAGGCCGAGGCCCTCGAACACCGAGTGGTCGACGTTCATGTGGTGGTCCGACGCGCCGGTGCGGGTCACGCCTCGCGGGTCGAGGAGGGTGATGTCGGCGTGTGAGCCCGGCACGAGCGATCCCTTCTCGGGGTGCAGGCCGAACAGGCGCGCCGAGGACGTCGCGGTCACGTCGACGAAGCGGGCCAACGGCAGCCGTCCTCGGAGCGCGGCGTCGTAGAGCAGGGGCACGCGGTACTCGATGCCCGCGATGCCGCCGGGCAGCCTGGAGAAGTCCCGCCGCTCGGGCGGGAACAGGGTGGAGCGGCAGAACGGGCAGTGGTCGGAGGAGACGACGGACAGGTCGTTGGCGGCGAGCGCCCACCACAGCCGGTCGCGGTGCTCCCGGGTCCGCACGGGTGGCGCGCACACGAAGTTGGCGCCCTCCTCCCAGGGTCGGTCGAGCTCCGCGACGTCGAGGTACAGGTAGTGGGGGCAGGTCTCGGCGAAGACCGGGAGCCCCCGTCGGCGCGCGTCGGCGATCGCGTCCAGCGCCTCGGCGGCGGAGACGTGGACGAAGTAGAGCGTGGGCATGCCCGCGAGCTCGGCGAGGAGGATCGCGCGACGGGTGGCCTCGCCCTCGATGGCCGGGGGCGCCGTCCTGGCGTGCCAGGGCAGGGAGACGTCGCCGCGCTCCCTGGCCCGTTCCCGCAGGAACTCCATGGCCAGGCCGTTCTCGGCGTGGACCATCACCGTGATGCCCAGTTCGGCGGCGCGCCGCATCGCGCGCAGCAGCTGGGTGTCGTCGCTGTAGAGGTCGCCGGGGAACGCCATGAAGAGCTTGACGCTCGGCACGCCGTCCGCCACCAGTCGCGGGAACTGCGCCAGCGAGGTGTCGCGGACGTCGCCCACGATCTGGTGGAACCCGTAGTCGGTCGCGCAGCGTCCCCGCGCCCGCTCGCCCGCGTCGCCGAGCCGTTCCAGCAGGTCCTCGCCCGGTCCCTGGCGGACGAAGTCGACGACCGTGGTGGTGCCGCCGTACGCCGCAGCCCGGGTGCCGGAGGCGAAGTCGTCCGCGGTCGACACCCCGGCGACCACGGTCTCCAGGTGCGTGTGCACGTCGACGAAGCCCGGCGCCACGTGCAGGCCCGTGGCGTCGATGACCTCGTCGGTGTCGGGCGCCGTCCCGGGGGCGCACCAGGCGTCGACGAGGTCGTCCCGGACGACCAGGTCCACGGCGTGGGCTCCGGAGGCGGTGAGCACGGTGCCGCCGCGGATGGCCAGCGTCGTCATCGGGCCTCACCCACGCCCGGTCGCGGGGCCGCCTGTGGCAGGTCGGCGTCGAGGGTGATGTCGACGCCCCGTGCCGCCGCGAGGGCCCGGACGAAGGCCGCCTCGCGGGCGAGGAAGTCCCGTCGGTTGCGCAGCAGGATGTCGACGATCGCGTCGACGTCGCGGGTCGGGGTGTTGGTGACGTCCCGAAGGCCGCCGTTCTGACTGAGCTGGTGAAGGTCGGAGGAGACCGACTGGGTGGTCGCGAAGCGCATCGGTATGGAGATGTTGCCGTCGGTCAGGGTCTCGACCTCGTGCGCCCAGAACGGGGGGATGTACAGGATCTCGCCGGCGGACAGGACTCCCTCGTAGCGGACCTCGCCCGGCCAGTCGGGCATGGCCGCGAGGCTGAAGCCCGGCCCCGGGGACAGGTCGTAGCGCTCGCCGTCCCGCCACGACGCCTGGAGGTTCGCGGTGTCCAGCGGATGGACCAGCGTGTAGCGCTTCGAGCCCCGCACCTGGATCAGGAAGCTGTGCCACCAGTCGTGGTGGCCCGGCGTCACGTTCCCGGCCTGGCTGAACCAGACGCCGGTCGCCGTCGGCTCGTAGGCGGCGCCGACGTCCGGGATCTCGAAGTCCTTCGCCAGCTCGTCGAAACCGGGCTCGGTGGCCCTGACGCGGAGGTAGAGGGAGCCGTCCAGCAGCCGCCGCACGCCGAAGAGGTGCGCGAGCGCGTCGCCGAACGTCATCGGCACGGTGGCGTTGACCTGTTTGAGGACGGTGTGGCCCGACGCCTCCCCCGTGACGAACGGGGCGACGTCGAGGTCGCCGAGCCGCCGCGCGAGGGAGGCCAGGTCCCAGTCCGTGCAGCATGGCCACCGCCCGGCGACGCCGGTGATCAGCAGGGGCGTCTCGCCGAGCATCGGCCGGTCCTCGGCCCCGCCCCGCACCGGGAGGGCGTCCACGCGGGTGGCTTCTCTGGCGGTCACGGCATGTTCCCTTCAACGGAAGCGGGGGCGGGTTCGGGTTCGGGTTCGGGGCCGGCGGGGGTGACACGGGCCGGGTCCACGGTGGCCCAGCCGGTCCTCGGCCAGCCGGGATGGCCCTCGTACGCGGCGTCGAAGACGCGGATCTGGTGTTGCAGGCTCCGCGCGTAGGCGAACAGCATCCGCTGGCGCTCCTCGGCGGTGGTCGCGCACGCGTTCATCAGGGCGGCGTGGGCCTCGGCCATCTCGCTGCCCGCCTTGTTCGCGTAGTACCGGGCCCAGGCGCCGAAGGCCTCCGGGCCGCTGATGTGGACGCCCCTGAACCGTTCACCGACGACCGAGGTGAACATCGCGCACGGGTAGAGCGCGGCGGCGATCTCCCCGATGCCGCCGGCGAGGCCCGTCGTCAGCAGGTGGTTGGCGTACGCCTCCCGCGCCGGCGTCAGGGCCCCCTCGTCGAAGCGGACCGCGTCCCATCCCAGGCTCTCCACCAGCTTCCGCTTGAAGTCCGTCTCCGTGGCGACGAAGTAGTCGGAGAGCAGGTTCGCCGCCGTCATCGACCAGGCGGACCCGGTGGGCGCCTTCGCCAGCCCGAGCGCGAGCGTGCGGTGGATGTAGGGGATGAACGGGGCGTCGTCGACCTGGAAGGCCAGGAACCGCTCGACGGTCATCCGTCCCTGTTCGAGGTCGGTCAGCCAGGGGTGGCGCTCGTACGCCTCCCAGCCTGCCGCCGTCGCCTGCCGGCACTGGTCGACGAAGCTGGTCGTCAGCCGCGTGTCGCTGTCGGTGGCACTCACGTCGTCACCTCTCCGCTGTCGGCGAGCAGCCACGCCGACAGCACGTCGTCGAACGGTACGGCGGGATTCCCCGGGGTGGTCGGAACGGCGAACTCCCACGGTCGGCCGGGCGGGGAGGCGATGTCGTGGGACGCGAGCGGCCTGGCGAAGAACCGCTCGGCGGGGAAGAGGTCCGCCGGGTACGTCGCCCACGGGCAGGAGGCGAGCGCGAGGCAGACGTGCGTGCCGACCGGGCTCTCGAGCATGTTCCCGACGACCGCGCCGAGGCCGGCCCGCGCCGCCAGCTCCCCGATCTCGGCCGCGGCCCGCAGGCCGCCCACCCGCCCCGGCTTGACGTTGACGAACCCGCAACTGCCGAGGTCCAGCGCGAGTTCGAGGTGGTGCCGGGAGCGGATCGACTCGTCGAGGCACACCGGCGTGTCCAGTCGCCGCTGGAGCTCCGCGTGGCCGAGGAAGTCGTCCTCGCCCAGGGGCTGCTCGATCATGGCCAGCCCGAGCGGGTCGAGCCGCGCCAGGTGGTCGATGTCGTCGCGGGTGAACGTCGCGTTGCAGTCGACGTGCAGCGTCGCGTCGGGGAACGCGCGGCGCACCCGCCACAGCTGGTCGAGGCTCGTTTGCCGGCCCATCTTGAGCTTGATCCGCGGGCAGCCGGAGTCGAGTGCCCCCGCGATCTTCCCGAGCAGTTCGTCCGTGTCGGCGTGGATGTCGAAGTCGGCGCCCGCCGGCACCGTCGAGCGGGTGCCTCCGGCGTAGTGGCTGAGCGGTCGGCCGTCGACGGCGCCGCGCAGCGCCCACCAGGCGGTCTCGACGGCCGCCCTGGCGAAGGTGTTCCCGCGGACCTCCGCGAACCGTCCGGTGAGCTGGTCGACGTCGTCGACGGTCGCCCCCACCAGCCGGGGCAACAGGTAGTCACGCACCAACGTGAACGTCGCCCGTCCCCACTCCCCGCAGAACAGCGGCCAGGTGCCCGGGGCGGCCTCGCCCCACCCGGCCGCCTCGCCGCTGGTGAGCCGGACGACCACCGTGTCGATGTCGGGCTGCGCCCCGAAGGACGTCTTCCAGGGGATCTCTAACGGCATGCGCACCACGAGCGCACGCGCGGAGTCGATGTGCATGGAGTCATCCCGCCGTCCGGTCCGCCGGTTGCCACCTGGCTGGTGGCCGTGCTGATGGTCGTCCTGGTGGCCGTGCTGGAGTTGGTGGTGCTGGTGGTCGTGCTCAGGCGTCCCGTGCGAGCCACTTCCTGACCTGCTCGGCGTACTGCGGCGCCCACTGCGGTGCCCAGCGCGAGAAGTAGACGTGCATGGTCAGCGCGTGCAGCACGTGCCCGAGGTCGACGCGCCGCTCCCAGTCGTCCGGCAGCGGGCAGGCTGCGGCGTAGGCGTCGAGGAAGACCCCGCGGCCGGCCGGGAAGGCGTCGAAGATGTGCTCGTCGAGCTTGCCGAAGTCGCGGAACCTCTCCGCGTAGGTGGCGTGCTCGAAGTCCAGGACGCAGGTGACGCGACCGTCGCGCACCAGGAGGTTCGGCAGCCACAGGTCGCCGTGGGTGAGGGTCGGCGCGTTCGCCTCGTCCGCCAGCCGCGCCACGGCGGCGGCGATCGCGGACCGCAGCGTGTCGGCGTCGCCGATCAGCTCGGGCTGCGCCAGCGGCAGCAGCGCCGCCACCTCGGCCTCCACCGACTCCCGCAGTGACGCCGCCCGGCCGCCGCCGAGAACGCCGCCGAAGTGAGGGCCCACGACGGTGTGCAGCCGGCCGACGATCCCGCCGAGGTCGCGCATCAGCGCGAGCCGCTGGTCCTCGGTCAGGGACTCCCACACCTCGCCCGCCGCGTCGCCCTCCTGGTACTCCTGGATGAGGACCGGACCGTTCAGCGCGGGCTCGTGCGGCACCAGCCGCCGGTACCGCACCACGGGGACGCCATGCTCGGCCGCCACCTGGGCGCTGGCGACGAGCCGCCGCAGGTGGTCGGGGCGCGGGTCGCGCTGCGGCACCTTGACCAGCAGCCGGCCCTCGTCGGTGGTCGCCACCCACTGCTTGCTCGTGTAGCCCTTGTCGAGCGGGTGGACCGACGTGACGTGGATCCCCGGGAACTCCCTCGTCAGGAGGTCCCGGATCGTGGTTGCGGTATCGGTTGACATGGAGATCACCGTAGTAGTCGGCAGGGGGCTCACCGGGCGGCGGTGTTGAGCAGGTGGGCCGGCACCTGCGTCGGCGGGATCCTGAGGCGGCCCTGCATCAGGACGACGTAGGCCATCCGCATCGCGGTGGCACCGCGGCGTACCCGCTCCCACACGAGGTCGGTGACGCCCAGCCGTGCCGCCTCGGCCATCAGGAACACGACGGCGTCGCGCGACTTGGCCGAGTGCCCCATCTCGACGTTGTCGTCGGCGATGTGCAGCCGGGTGAAGCCCGTGTCGTAGCCGAGCTCGCTCAGGTCGTTGACCTTCGAGATGCCGGCGGTGCCCAGGCCGTGGAACTCGCAGACCATGTTCGCGCCGACGATCTCGGGGAACCTGCTCACCGGGAACTCGGAGACGGCCAGCCGGAACACCGGAGCGTAGAAGCCCTCGTCGAGGAAGTCGACGTCGTCGATGAACTGCCTGGTCCAGAACTTCGGGAGGCGGTGGCCGAGCCCGAGGAGGAGCTCCTCGTACAGGACGCCGTGACTGCGTCCCGGCTTGCCGTTGCCGATCTCGTCCCAGTAGATGTCGTAGAGCAGCCGCTCGCTGTCGGAGAGCGTGACGCGGCGCGCCAGGCCCTGGAGCCAGGCGCCGTCGACGAGGTTGTCCGCCGCCCCGTGGTAGGTGCGGTCGCGGTGGGCCCGCCCGCTGTCGGTCACCGGGGCGACCGGCGCCGAGGCCATGGCCTGGTAGGTCTGGTGCATCCAGTCGGGGAACTCCTCGGGGTCGTAGCGCTCCGGGAGCTCCCAGGTGAACACGGGCTTCTCCATCCGCTGCGCCGCGTCCAGCCAGTAGGCGACGAAGGCTCCCGCCCTGCGGACGGCGTCGGCCCGGTCGTGGCCGGCGACCAGGTCGTGGAAGAGCTCGCGCGTGAGCGGGCCGTCGTACTCGGTGGGGACCGGCTCGCTCGTGTCCCGGCCGGAGCCGGGCGCGGGCACGGGCGCGGACACGGGGATCCCGGGAACCACCGGCACGTGTTCGGGCCTCGCCAGCCAGGTGATCCAGCGGCGGATGACGGCGATGTCCTCGGCGCTGAAGATCTTGCCCATCGGGGCGTGGATCGGGGTGAGGGAGGTGAGGAACGGGCTGTCGTCGGGGGCGCCGGCCCTGATCCACTCCGACGCGGCGAGCGCGTCCAACAGGTCCTGGCTGCCCTCCGGCGACCGGTCGAAGTGGTCGTCCAGCGGCGTGCCGTCCAGCGCGGCCGTGCCGTGCGCGTGACGGGCCGAGGGCGTCTTGCGCTCCACGAGGTCCCTCATGCCGAGCTCGGGGGCGCGCAGCGCGTTGAGGCAGGCCCGCTCCAGCTCGGCCCGGTGCAGCCGGATCGCGTCGCCCAGCAGCCGCGAGAACGCCTCGAAGCGCTGGGCTCCCTCCGGGGCGAGGCCCGACTCGGCGAACTCGCGCAGCGCCGCGTCGACGTCGGGCGCGAACTCGGCCGGCTCGCGCCACGCCGGCACGGGCCACTCGACGCCCTCGGTGTCGTCGACCACCGCGCGGACGCAGGCGGCGACCCACTCCGGCAGGTCGAACAGCCTGCCGGTCAGGGTCGGCTCGACGGCGGCCAGCAGCTCGGGGGCGTAGCGGCAGGGGGCGTTGGCGAGCGTGAGCAGGACGTCGGGCAGCAGGTACGCCGTCTCGGACAGGCGCAGGGACCGCACGTAGGCCCTGCTGCCCACGTCACCGGCCGGCTGCCCCAGCGTGCGCAGCAGCCCCTCGGTCAGGCTCCCGAAGCGGTCCTGCCGGCCTGGCGCGTACCGGTGCTCGTGGCTCAGCTCGGCGAGGCGCGCGCCCGTGGCGAGGTGACAGAACGGCACCTGGGCGAAGGGCGCCAGCCAGACGCCCTCCTGGTTGACCAGGGCGGCCAGGTGCCGGGCGGCGGCCGAGGCGACCACCCGGATCTCGTCCGCGCCGAGGTCGGTGACCGTGGGGGTCGCCTCGCGCAGCTCGCGCTCCAGGGCGTCCAGGTCGGCGGGGGCGAACGGCGGTGCCTGGATCAGTCCGTCGAGGAAGCTCTCGGCGCGCGCGAGATCGTCGGGTGCGGGCTCGACGACTCCCAGTCCGCGGTAGAGCCCGGCCAGTGGTCCCATCGCGTTGTCCTTTCCCTTCGTCGTCCGTGTCGTCCGTGCCGTCCTTGCCGTCCGTGCCGTCGGTGCTCGCCGTCCGGTCTGACGACGGCCGGGAGGGCTCATCCGACCGTGCTGCGTCGCCGGTCCGCCGCCTTCGCCAGGACCTCCTCGACCGCCGCGTCGAGCAGGTCGAGATCCACCCTGTCGGTGTACTGGAGGATCCTCACCGGAGCGAACGCGCCGAGCCCCGTGATCAGGCCGGCGTACTCCTTGTCCGCCTCCAGGAGCAGCACCGTCGGCACCCGGTTGGCCGACGCCCACCCGATCTCGATGTGGGTGCCGGGCGACGCCGGGCTGCCCGGCACCGCGACGACGAGGTCGGAGGAGCAGATCTGCTGGTAGTCGAGCACCGTGAACTCCTCGGGCTCCATGAACGCCCGGCCCCACTTCTCCCGCCGGTGCGCGTTGTGCACGACGCAGCCCTTGGCGTCGTAGTGTTCGAGAACGCGGTTGATCGCCTCGAACGCCTCCGCGTCGAACGCGCCGGTCTCCTTGTCGACGTAGGCCCAGAAGGGCGCGGCGACGAAGACGGTCCCGATGCTGGTGGTCATGTCGGTCGGTTCCTCCGTTGTCAACGCCTGGCTGACGGTGCTGTCGGCGTCGTGTCCGCCGTCAGGGTCGTGGCCTTCCCTCGGCCGCGCGGCCGGCGAAGTCCCACGCGTCCCGGACCATCCGCGGCAGTGACGTCCGTTCCGGCTTCCAGCCGAGCTCCGCTCGGGCGCGTTCGGCCGAGGCGACGAGGACGGCCGGGTCCCCGCCGCGTCGGCCCTCGCTGGTGGCGGGCACCGCGTGTCCGGTGACCTCCCGGACGGCCTCGACGACCTGACGCACCGAGTAGCCCTCGCCGCTGCCGAGGTTGCAGACCAGGTGTCTGCCGGGGGACGCGACGCCGAGGGCGCGCAGGTGCGCGTCGGCGATGTCGAGCACGTGCACGTAGTCGCGCACGCACGTGCCGTCGGGGGTGGGGTAGTCGGTGCCGTGGATCGACAGGCTGGGCCGGCGCCCCTGGGCCACCTGGAGCGCGAGGGGAATCAGGTGGGACTCGGGATCGTGCCGCTCGCCGAACCGCCCGTACGCTCCCGCCACGTTGAAGTACCGCAGTGACACCGCCGCCAGGCCGTGGGCGTGGCACTCTCCGCCGATCATGTGGTCCGCCGCGAGCTTCGACGCGCCGTAGGGGTTGATCGGCGCGGTGGGGGTGCTCTCCGTGATGGGCGAGTGCCGCGGCTCGCCGTACACGGCGCAGGTCGAGGAGAAGACGAGGGTGGGCACGCCGGCCCGCCGCATCGCCGCCAGGAGGGCGTGGGTGCCCAGGGTGTTGTTCCACCAGTAGTGTTCGGGTGTCCGGACGGATTCGGCGACCTCGGCGCTGGCCGCCAGGTGCATGACGGCGGAGTACGAGGCGTCCAGGACGTCCTCGGCCCGGTGCACCGTCCCCCTCACGAACTCCGCGCCCTCGGGGATCGCGTCGGCGAAGCCCGTGGACAGGTCGTCCAGCACCGTCACGGAGTGTCCCGCCGCCAGCAGACGGGCGGTCACCACGGACCCGATGTATCCGGCCCCTCCCGTGACGAGGATCCTTTCCGAGCCGTCGTTCACCGTCCGGCCCCCTTCCCGGTCGTGTTCTTCGCGGAGTTCGTGAACAACTGTTCCCTGAAGACCAGGGTCTTCCGGAGGGTGAAGTTCCAGAAGGTGCCGAGGATCACCGCTGCGATCTTCGCGGACATCAGGGCCGCGCCGGCCTGGCCGTGGAGCAGCCAGACGGTCGTCTCGTTGAGCAGGAGACCCACCGCGCCGACGACGACGAAGGCGGTGAACTCCCGCTTCCTGTGCGCCCCGGGCTGGAAGATCCAGAGGACGCAGCCGACGTAGTTGACGACGCTCCCGACGCCGAAGGCGACCGCCACCGAGAGCAGGTAGTGCACGCCCACCTGGAACGTGAGGAGGTAGACCAGGGTGACGTCGACCACGGCCGCCGTTCCGCCGACGAACAGGTAGCGGAAGAACTGGACTCCGAGGACGCTCGTCCGGCGGCGGAAGAGAACGTCCAGCAACGGGACGCGCGTCGGTCTCCCGACGGGCTCGGGAGAACTCGGCGGTGGCGGAGAACACAGCCGGGGAGAGGCGGCGGGGCGTTCGAGGCGGTTCTCATCGTTTCCGCTCATGCTCCACCAGCCCGGTCTCCGTGATGGCCGAGGACTCCTGGTACTCGTAGTCGCTGTTGATTTCCCACAGGTCGTGCCTCGCGCCGTCGCCCGCCACGTTCTCCGCCGCCAACATGCCCATGAGGATGCTGTGGTCCTGGTTGTTGTACTTGAAGGCGCCGTAGCGTCCGATGACTTCCAGGTTCTCGTAGCCGCGGAGAAAGTCCTCGACGACCTTGAGCTGTTCCCGGTAGCCCCGTCGATAGACGGGATAACAGCGCGGCAGCCTGATCGCCTTCCCGTCCAGGATCTGGTCCGGTCGCACGAGCTTCGTTCGCGCGATCTCCTCCTTGGCGAGGCTCACGTAGCGCGCGTCGTCCCACCGCCAGAACTCGTCCTCGTCGAAGCACCAGTACTCCAGGGCCAGGATCGTGTGGGGCTTTCCCTGGTTGATCGACGGCGCCCAGTTGCGGAAGTTGGTGATGCGCCCGGTACGCAACTCGCTGCTGTGGACGTATATCCAGTTGTCCCGGAAGAGGTGTTCCTCGTCGATCTGGAGATAGACGAGGACCGTGTTGCGGAAGGTCAGCGACGCGCACGCCTCCCGCACGTCGTCCGGGACGTCCGCGAGCCGGCCGACGAGGAGCGTCAGCGGCATGGAGGAGATGACGGCGTCGTACTCCCGCACCTCCCCCGACGCCAGGCGGACGCCACGCACCCGCTTCCCGGTCGTGACCAGGGAGTCGATCGGTGTCCTCAGGTGGACCGAGCCGCCGTGGCTCGCCACGTGGGCGGCCATCCGGTCGTAGACCACGCCGGTCCCCTGCCTGGGGTAGGCGAACTGGTCCACCAGGGTGGCGTGCCGTTGCGAGCCGCCGCCCCGCAGGACGTCCCGGACCGCCTCCCCGAGCGAGAACTTCTTGATCCGCTGCGCCGCGAACTCGGCGTCGAGGTCCCCCGCGGGAATCCCCCACAGCTTCTCGGTGTAGGTCTTGAAGAAGTGCTGGTAGAGGCGCTTCCCGAAGCGGGAGACGACCCAGTCGTCGAAGGCGTCCTGGTGTGCGGAGTGCCGCCGGGTGACGCGCTCGCGCGCGTAGCTGGCGAGGCAGCGCGCGGCCTCGACGACGCCGAGGTTGCGCAGCGTCTCGGCGGCCTTGAGCGGATAGGGATAGAACTTGTTGCGGAAGAAGACGCGCGTGAGCCGGTCCACCATCTGGTAGTCCCGGCCCACCACCTCCAGCCACAGCCGGTTCACCCGGGGGTCGCTGCTGAAGAACCGGTGCGGGCCGAGGTCGACGGTCTGACCCCACAGCTCCAGTGATCGGGACATGCCGCCCACCCAGGGGGAGGCCTCGTAGAGATGGACCTCGACGTTCTTCTTCGCCAGCGCGTAGGCGGCGGTGGCGCCGGCGGGACCCGCTCCGATCACGGCGACCGCGCCGCGCCCGTCCGGCGTGGTGGGACGGCTCATGTCGCGGCCCGCCTCAGCTGCTTGGTGAACCAGTCGATGGTCCGCCCGAGCCCGTCCCGCAGCCGGACCTCGGTCGTCCAGCCGAGGGCGGAGCGGGCCAGCGTGGTGTCGGGCCGCCGCCTGGTGGGGTCGTCGACCGGGGCGGCCACGAACCGGATCTCCGAGGTCGAGCCGGAGATCCGGCGGATCATCATGGCCAGGTCGAGGATGGTGATCTCCTCGGTGCCGCCGATGTTGACCGGACCGGGGTGGCCGCTCTCGGCCAGGGCGAGGATCCCGTCGACCGTGTCGCTGACGAAGCACAGGGAACGGGTCTGGGCGCCGTCGCCGGCCACCGTGAGCGCCTCGCCGGACAACGACTGGCGAATGAACGTCGGGACGGCCCGGCCGTCCTCCATCCGCATGCGCGGTCCGTAGCAGTTGAAGATGCGGACGATGGAGGCGTCGACGCCGCGATGCTGTCGCCAGGCCGTGACGAGCGCCTCGGAGAAACGTTTCGCTTCGTCGTAGACGCTGCGCGGACCGATGGGGTTCACGTTGCCCCAGTACGACTCACGCTGGGGATGTTCGAGCGGCTCGCCGTAGACCTCGGAGGTGGAGGCCAGCAGGAACCTGGCGTTCTTGCGGTGGGCCAACTCCACCGCGTGACGCGTTCCCGTACTGCCGGCCTCCAGGGTCTGTAACGGTAGGCGCAGGTAGTCGAGGGGGGAGGCGGGCGACGCCAGGTGGAAGACCACGTCGACCTCGCCGGCGACGTCGAACGGCGAGGTGATGTCGCGTTCCACCATCTGGAAACGGGGGTTGTTCGCGAGGTGCGCTAAGTTCTCGGGCCGCCCGGTTAAGAAATTGTCCACGCAGACGACCTCGGCACCCCGGTGGATGAGCTGCTCACAGAGGTGAGAACCGATGAAGCCCGCTCCACCAGCGACCACGGCTCGCCGGAATGGACTCCTGATCGCGCCGGAATTCTCCATGCGAATCTTCTCCAGAATCTTCGGAAAACGGATTACTGGATGGCACCACTCAATGTCACTCATGAATGACGGCAGGGATTGCCCTCGGTATGGGCCGGATCTTGCTGGATCGCCGGTCGCACCGGCAGAGGTTAGGGCAGCAAGTGTCGATTCGCGCTCATGCGACTTCAGATTGCAGGCTACCACCACCGACTTCCGCATAAACCTCGGCAGTCCTGCGATCTGTACCGAATGATCGCGATGCACGGGTCTTGCTCATGACTGCCACCGTCACCTATGCTTGGCCGTCGTTGCGCAGCGCCTGCGTTGTCGGTTGGCGGCGGTGCCCACCGTTCCCACCTTTGTTTCACGGATTGCTCAGTCCCGTTGAGTTACTGCACGGCCTAGCCGGCGTAATCCGGAGGTATCTCCGTGGTCCAGCCCCTGCGCCCTTCCCACTCCTCGTTTACCGCCGATGTCGCCGACTCCCCCGTTGTGCCACCTCACGATGACACGTACTGGCCCTTGTACGGGTTAGCGGGCGGGTCCGTCCTTTCCGTACGCGAGCTGACGCGTTCTCAGCTCCTGGCCCTCTTCGACCTGGCGTCGGAGCTGGCGATCGGTCGGCGGCGCGCGTCGCAGGCGCTGTCCGGGGTCGTGGTCCTCACCGCCTTCTTCGAGCCCAGCACGCGCACGCGCCTGTCGTTCGAGAGCGCGGCGCACCGACTGGGCGCGGCGGTGATCAGCCTGCCGGACGGCCGCGTCAGCAGCGTCCACAAGGGTGAGAGCCTCGCGGACACCGGGGTCATGCTGAACTCCTACGCCGACGTCGTGGTGCTCCGCCATCCGTCCGACGCCTCGCTGGACGAGATCCGGGCCACGCAGCTGAACATTCCCCTGATCAACGGCGGAAACGGTTGTGGCGAGCATCCCACGCAGGCGATGGCCGACTGGTACGCGTTACTCCGGCGGCGTCCGGAACTGCGTGACGCGGGGCCGCGGCCCGAGTGGCGGATATCGCTCGGGCTCATCGGAACTCCCCGCCGGATGCGGGCGCTCCGCAGCTTCCTTCTGATGGGCGCGTTGCACTTCCCTCACGTACTGCGGGACGTGACCGTGGTCTCGGAGGATCCGCACCCCCTCGACGCGGAGCTCGAAACGGCGCTGGGCGACGCGTCGGTTCCCCTCGTGTACACCTCGGACCTCCGGCGCCACGTCACCCGATTCGACGTCGTCTACCAGAACTCGCTGACGTTGGTGGGCAACACGTACGAGGTTCTCGACGCCGCGTTCCGCGTCGACGGCGACACGCCGTTGAAGCCCGACGCCCTGGTGATGCACCCACTGGCTCGCCTGGAGGAGCTGGGCGCCGACCTGGACCGCACCCCGCACAACCTCTACTTCGGCCAGGCGGAGGGCGCGGTCTTCGTGCGGCAGGCGCTGCTGCTCGCGGTGGCGGGAAGGCTCGACCGTGCCCGCAGGAGCGAGCACGGGGAGGTGGGGTGAGGATCGCACCGGACAGCGAGCCGGTGGACCCGGGACGACTCCCGGGTGAGGCCCGCTCCTTCGATCCCCCTCCCCTCACACGCCGCCCACCGCGTCGCTGACCCACGACCGCCGACAAGGAGCTGTCTCGTGCACACTCCCCCGACGTATCCCACCTTCGTAGCCGCATCTCCGGACCAGCTGCTGGCGGTCAGGCAGGCGCCCGAGTTCGTCAACGCGCCCGGGGGATGTCACAGCCGAGAGGTCATGGGCTTACCCGTCCCGCGGCCGGGCACGCACACCCTCTCCGTCGGCTCCCGTGGCCTGCCCGCCCACTGGTCCGCCGTCGTGGTGCTGTTCGCGCCGCACGCCCGACGGCGCCACGCGCGCACCGTCGACCGCGACCTCCTCGACGTGCTCCCGCCGCCGTACGCCAGGCTCGTGGAGAACCGCTGGGCCCTCCGCGAGCAGCCGTCCTCCCCGGCGGGGAGGTGACCGCCACCATGGTGACGATCCCCTCCTCCAGAACGCGGTCCCTCTGGGCCGTCGCGGCAGTCGCGGTCGCCCTCGGGCTCACCGCCTTCGCCTACCTCGTCATGAACGACGACCCCTTCTGGGCGATGGACCTGCAGGTCTACCGCGAGACGGGCTCCGAGTTCGCCTCGGGTGACAACCCCTACCCCGACCAGCAGTCGGGCCTCTACTTCACCTATCCGCCGTTCGCCGCGCTCCTCGTCGTCCCCCTGTCCCTGGGCAGCCTGTCGGCCGCGGCGGCGCTGTTGATCCTCGTCTCCGTCGCGTGCCTGATGGGCGCCGTGTGGTTCGCCCTCGGGCTGCTCGGTGTACGCGACCTCGCCCTGCGGGCTCCCCTCACCTTCGGCGCCACCTTCGCGGTGATGTGGCTCCAGCCGGTGTGGGACACCTTCTGGCTCGGCCAGGTGAACCTCATCATCCTGTTCCTGGTGATGTGCGACCTCGCCCGTGACGGAAGGAAGGGGCAGGGCGTGCTGATCGGCGTCGCCGCGGGCATCAAGCTCATGCCCGGGATCTTCGTCCTGTACCTGCTGGTCACCGGTCGCGTCAGGGCGGCCGTCACCGCCACGGCCACCTTCGTGGGCACCGTGCTGCTCAGTCTCGTGGTCCTGCCGAAGGCGGCCTGGCACTTCTGGACCGACGCGTTCTTCGACACGAGCCGGTACGGCTACCCACAGAACTCGCTCAGCCAGTCGCTGCGCAGCGCGGTGGCCCGGGTGACGCACTCCCCGGACGGCCTGGAGCCGGCGTGGTACGCCGCCTCCCTGGTGACGGTGGGTGCCGCGCTGGTGGTCGCCGTGCACGCGGAACGGCGTGGCCACAGGCTCCTGGCCATCGCGACGGTCGGGATGGCCGGGGTGCTGATCTCGCCCGTCGCGTGGGAGCACCACCTGGTCTGGGCGGTCCCCGGCTTCCTCTTCCTCCTCCACCTGCTGGTCACCCGGCCCGCGACCCTCGCCTGGCGAGCCGGGCTCGTCACGCTGATCGGGCTGCTCGCGGCCCTGTACGTGCTGAGCCCCGTCGAGCGGGTGGAGTACGGCGAACAGGCCGCGCTGAACTACTCCGGCATGGACCAGCTCATCGTCAACGCCTACCCCCTGGTGGGCGTGCTGACGATCGTCGTCCCGGCGGCGCTGTACCTCGCACGCGGACGCACCTCGGCGTCGCGCGCCCCCGCAGCGCCGCCTGACGCCCCCGCGCGGGACGGCGGGCCGGCACCGACGGAAGCGAGGTCCGAGCGGTGACCCGAAGGGAGCGAGACGACGCGGCGGACCACGCGGCGGACCACGCGGCGCCCCCGGTGTGCCTCACGATCGGGTCGTCCGACTCCGGTGGTGGAGCGGGTGTCCAGGGGGACATCAAGGCCCTGGCCGCCATCGGATGCTTCGCCGCGACCGTCGTGGTCGGCGTGACCGCGCAGAACACGACCGGCGTCCTGGGCCGACACACCGTGCCGGTCGACTTCGTGTGCGCGCAGTTCGACGCCGTGCGGGCCGATTTCGCGGTGCGGGCCGTGAAGGTGGGAACGACCTGGAGCGCGGAGCACATCACCGCCATCGCCAGCCGGCTCGCGGGGCTGCCGGTGCCCGTCGTCGTGGACCCCGTCATGGTCAGCGCGGCCGGCGGGGACCTGGCGGGCTCCCATGCCCGCGCCGCGCTGGTCGACGCGCTCTTCCCCGTCGCCGAGGTGGTCACGCCGAACGTGGAGGAGGCCCGGCTGATCACCGGCGACGATGCGGCCGGCCCCCGGACGCTGGCCGAGCGCCTGGTCGAGCTCGGTGCGCGGGCCGCGGTCGTGACGTCCGGCGGCTCGCACGACGGGGACTGGTTCGCCGACGGCCGGTCGCTGGTGCGCCTGGACCGGCCGACCCACCGCACCGGGGCCGAACACGGCGCGGGATGTGCGCACTCCGCGCTGATCGCCGGGCTGCGGGCGCACGGACACCCGCTGCCCGAGGCGGTCCGGCGGGCCACGGAGATCGCCTCGCGCGCCGTGCGGGACGGTCTGACGTCGATCGGCCGAGGGGTGCACCCCGTCGACACCCTGGGGTTGTCGCCGAGGAGGCCGCGGGCGCGCGTCCCCGCGCACCACCCGTGACGCGTTCCCGCCACGCACCGGCGGCCGACCCCGCGTCCGGACCGCCGGCCCGGCACGACTCGGCAGGTCACGACTCGGCAGGTCACGACTCAACCCGACTCAACCCGACTCGACCCAGCTCGACAGACCGACACGAGGAGCGCTGGTGCGGCCACTTCCCGCCTACGACACACGGCCCGAGCAAACCCGTTCGCTCTACGAGTACGTCCTGGCCCACAACCCGCCACTGCATCCCGTCCAGCAGGAGCTCGTCGAGCTCACCCAGGCCCGCTTCCCCGACCGCGCCTACCTCCAGACCGCGCGGGAGCAGGGCCCGCTGCTGGCCTTCCTGGTGCGGCTCGTCGGCGCGCGGCACGTCGTGGAGATCGGCACCTTCACCGGCTTCTCCTCGCTGTCCATGGCGCTGGCGCTGCCCGCGGACGGCCAGCTGGTCGCCTGCGACGTCTCCGAGGAGTGGACCGCGTACGCCCGCGAGGCGTGGCGGAAGGCGGGCGTCGAGGACCGCTGCGAGCTGCGCGTCGGCCCGGCCCTGGACACCCTGCGGGCCATGCCGGCGGAGCCGCACATCGACCTCGCCTACCTCGACGCCGACAAGGAGGGCTACGTCGCGTACTGGGAGGAGCTGGTGCCGCGGATGAGCCCCGACGGACTGATCGTCGTGGACAACACGCTCTACGGCGGCTCCGTCACCAACCCGGCGGCCACCGGCGGGGCGGCGGCGGTGCGGGCGTTCAACGACCACGTGTCCGCCGACGCCCGGACCGAGGCGGTGCTGCTGACGGTCGACGACGGGCTGACCCTGGCCCGTCGGGCGCCGACCCGCGGCTGAGGGCCAGCCGAACACGGCGCCCTCGACGCCGGCACGGAGTCGTGACGGTCGGCGGCTTCGGGCCCCGGGGGTGGCGGCGACCGCGCCTTGCGAGGCCCTGGGAGGCCGGTGGTACTCGGGGATGTCAGTGAGAACCGCCATGATCGGGGGCGGAGTGTGGGGTGCGGCGCGTGGACGCGCCAGTGAGGCGTGTGAGAGGGCGGGGCGATGGGCGACGAGGCGGGACGCGTGCTGGAGGTCGCCTACGGGGAGGCGTGGGACCCGGTGGCGCGGGCCGTGGTGGGCCCGCTGTGCAGGGACACCGCCAGGGCCCGGGACACCGCGGGCGAGCAGTACGCGGTCGTCCTGCGGGAGCCAGGCCGGCCGCAGCCGGAGGCGGTGCTGCACGTGGCCGGGGCGCAGGGCTTTCTCGGCGTGTGGCACTACGACGCGTACGGGCGGCGGACGCGCGAGGGCGACCTGCGGCGGCTGGAGCCGGACCGGCTGTTCCTGCGCCACGTCTCGGAGTGGGACTATCCCACCCCGGAGACCGAGGAGTTCGGCGAGGAGGCCGGCCGGACCACGACCGAGTTGGAGCCCGGCGGCGGGGGCCACCAGCGGCTGGAGCCCGAGGGGCCGCACGGTCCCCGCACGGACGTCCCGGCGCGGATACCCGAGCACGAGCGGTGGTGGCCCGTGCCGGAGTTCGGCGCGTGGGCCGGTCTCCTCGGCGCGACGCGGCCGGGCGGGCCGCGCGAGGCGCTCCGGTTGACCCTCCACGACGTGCCGGACCCCGATCCCGCGGACCGGGCGCCGGCCGGAGGCGGTGTGGCTCCCGGCTGGGCGCCGCCCTGCGTGACCCCGCCGCGCGGTCTGGAGGCACTGTTCACCCCGGGCTCCACGTTCCCCGACGACACCGCGCCAGGGAGCGTCAGGACCGTGGCACCGCCCCTCGCCGCGGGCGATCTGCACCTGCCCACCGGCCGGGTGACGGCCTGCGACCCGACCTGGGACGAGCCGGTGCCGGGCTTCACCGTGTCGGTCGCGCCGGGCACCTACCCGGTCGAGGTCGCCCGGCTCTCCCACCCGCCGCGCGGGATGGGCCAGCGGGCGATCACCATGGTCGCGGCGGCCCGGCTGGTCATATCCCGCGCTCCCACGGCGACGTGGGAGATGGCCGTCCTCCCCGGCCAGGACGCCCGGCTGCTGCGCGCGGGGACGTTCTACGGCTTCGGTGTCGACGGCGGCACCGGATGCTTCGTCGACGCGTCCGCCGCCGAACGCCTCTGCGCGCGGTACTGGGAGGCCCTGGCGGAGGGCCTGGACGAGGACGGGCGGGCCGTCTTCGAGGAGACCGAGGACGGCATCACCACGATGACCGAGGACGGCGTCAACCTGATCGCCTACCCCAGCGGCTACGGCGACGGCGCGTACCCCGTGTGGATCGGCCGCGACGCGGGGGGCGGTGTGACCTGCTTCGTCGCCGACATGTGCATGGTCGGCGACGCCCCCGGACGGCTGCCGCCGTCCTGAAGGCTGTCCCGTCGTCCCCGCCGGGGACTGCGGGGCGGCGTTCAGGGCACGTTCGCCCCACCCCTACCGCGCGCGGGGGCCGACGAGTTCCCGGTACAGGGCCTCGCGGTCCTCGGTCCCCTGCACCGTGTACAGGATCCGGTTCCGCCAGTCCTGCTTGATCTCGTCCAGGAACGTGCGCCAGTTCCCGCTCGGATGGCGGGAGCCCATCTCCGCGAGGTCCACGAGGCGCTGGTTGTCCTTGAGCTTGCCCTGGCCGATCTTGTCGCCCTTGTGGCCGTGCAGGACCGACTCCGGGTTGGCCGTGGCCTCGCTGGAGGTGAAGTCGTGCTCGTACCCCACGGGGCTGGGCGCGCCCGGTCCGATGGTCTCGATGCCGACCATCAGGGAGCCGACCTTCGTGGCGGTCGGCGGCTGGAAGACCATCAGCATGTGGCCCCAGGACCCGTTCGGCAGGACCATGTCGCCGTTCCAGTCCCGGGAGGCGAGCCCGCCGCCGGATATGTCGTGGCCCAGCAGCTCCGCGGTGTCCACGCCGGGGACCGCCGGGGCGACGAAGTTCGTCAGGGAGGCGGGCAGCTCGCCCTTCTCCTGGAAACGGCCGGGCTCGTCGCCCTTGCCCTCCGTGATGGACACCCGGTGGGTGGCGAAGGACCGGCGCGTCACGTGGGCCGTGGGCTGCCACTTGCCGGGCTCGTTCGGCACCGGCTGGGTGATGCCGAGGAAGTCCGTGAGCGCGTGGGGCGACTCGCCCTCGGCCAGGGCGGGGATGCGGAAGGTGACCCGGCCGCCGTGTGCCAGGGCCCGGATGACGTCCTTCTCGTAGTCGGGCAGGTGCTTCTTCTGCTTGTCGTCGTAGAGTTGCAGCCCGTGCCGCAGGACGAGCAGCACGTTCGTGAGGAGGTCCCGGGCGCTGCGGTCCTTCGGCAGGTGTTCCACGACGGTCGGGGAGTTGATCTGGGCGTGCCGGCGACGGGGCGGCAGGCCCTCCGGGTGCAGCGTGTCGATGGCGGTCCGGCGAATCTGCTCGTCGCGTTCCTCCTCCAGGAGGCGCTTCTCCTCCGGGCTGACGCCGGGCGCCTGCGTCGTCAGGAAACGCCCCAGCGTGTAGTCCGGGGACGTCGGTGGGGCCTCGCTCGCCTCGCGTACCGCCGGGTGCTTCGCCCGGACGGCCAGGGTCGCGGTCAGCACCCGCCTGCCGGCGGGGAGCTTCAGCCAGTTCTTGAACTGGCCCCTGGTCCCCTTGATGTACGTCTCGGCCTCCTCGTAGGTGCCGATGCCCACCTTCTCGAGCCAGTCGGGCTTCATCGTCGAGAGCGCCCGGATGTCGGCCAGGTCCTGGTCGTTGAACGGCTCGCCGCGCATCACCCGCCGGTCGAGGGTCTTGCGCAGCCGGGCCGGCCCCTCCACCATCCACTGCTCGGGCCACCACGTGCCCGGCGCCAGGACCTTGGTCTTCATCTTGTCGAGCACGGTGTGCTGCTCGATCGAGTTGCTCAGCCGGGCGATGATCCGCGCCGCCTCGGCGTCGCCCGCCTCCTCGGCCGGCGCCGCGGGGGCCTTCGTGTCGACCCGCTGGATCGTCGCGGTCCCCGGGCCCGCCGCGTGACGGTGGGTGTGGGGCTCCGCGGCGGGGCCCGCCGCCGGAACGGCGCGCTGGACGGGCGTCGGATCGGCCATCACCCGCTCCGCCACGGCGACCGCCCTGCGCTCCCCGTGGTCGTCGGGGTGCGAGACGCGCAGCCCCGCACCGTTGTCCGTGCCGGGCACCGGTCCCTGGGCCTGGTCCAGGGTGTGGGCCAGTTCGTGGGCCCAGTCCTTCCTGGTCAGGCCGCCGCCGTCGACGATGTGGGAGCCGCTGGTGAACGCCCTGGCCTCGACCGCCGCCGCGGCGCTGCGGGCCGCCGGACCGTCGTGGACCCGCACGCCGCTGAAGTCCACCCCGTCGAAGCGCTGTTCCATCTCGTCGCGCAGCGCCGGCTCCAGCGGTCGCGACGGCGAGCGCAGGGCGGCGTCCACCTCCGCCCGCTGGATCTGGGCCCGCTCGGCGCCGGCCTCCTCGGCCGAGCCGGGACCCGAGGCCAGGCGCTGCAGGTGCCTGGCCCAGGCCTGCGTCATCGACACCGGCCGGTGACCGCGGGCCGGGCCCGCCCCGCGGTCACCGGCCGACCCGCTGTCCCGCTGGAAGGAATGCACGGACGTGGCTCCTGGAGAACTCGACGACCTCGCCACGGTGGCGGCTCGGCTGGGGCTCCTGCCAGTCGTACACGGCGGCGCGCCGTGGTGTGAAGGGACGCTCAGGCAGCCTCGTTGCCCGAGCGCTGCCCTGAGCCCTGCCCCGAGCCCTGCCCCGGGGGACCGGCCGGTGCCCTGAGGTGACGGACCAGGGCGGCGTTGCCGGCGGCGCGCTGGAGGAACGCCAGCCGGGCCAGGACCTCGCTCTCGGGGGCGTCGCGCGCGATCCGTTCACGGGTGCCGGCCCCGGCACCGGCCCTCGCCCTGTCCCCTGCCTTGGCCTTGACCGTTCCCGTGACGGCCCGCGGCTGGTCATCCATCGCCCACCTCGCCTCCGCCTCGGCCCTCGTGAGGACGTGACACGCGTCGATCGCGCCGCGTTCGATCCTAAAGCTCCGTGAAGGCATGGGTGCCGTGTCGTGCCTCGCCGGCGGCCGGACCCCGGCACGGCGTGGCCCGGTCGAGGCCCCGGCCGCCCGGAAGGTCAGGATCGGTACAGCGACTCCAGCCGGGTCACCCGCCCCTCGCCGTCGAAGCTCAGGTCGAATCCGACGAGCACGCGCTCCGAGGGCGACTGGGCCGTCAGCCGGCTGACGAACTCGGCCTGGGAGTACGGCGTGGTCGCCTCGTCGTCGCCGAGCGGGACCGCCAGCAGCACCTGGGCGTCCTCGGCGAGGGCCACCTCGGTGTACGGCCCCTCGCCCGGGACGATCTCCCACGCCTCGAAGTGTTCGGTGACATGGGCCTCCTTCTCGGCGGGCCGCACCGACAGGTACGTCTGTCCGTCGCTGGTCCAGGCGTCCTCGATCTGCGCGAACTGCTTGGTCCCGGCCCACGGGGCCACGCCGTCCGACGCCGCCGTGTCGTCCGGGTCGGCCTCGCCGCCCGCCTCGGTGGTCGGGTCCGTCCCGTCGGCCGACGCGGTCGGCGTCGCCGACGCCGTGGGCGTGGCGGCCGCCTCCCCGTCGCCCTCCTCGCTGCACGCGGTCAGGGTCAGGAGGCCGAAGGCGAGGACGGTCAGGCAGTGCGCGGCGGCCCGGCGGCGCGGGAGGTACGTGGTCAAGGGATCCCCCAGGGGTCAGGTGTGTTCGGGATACACGGCCTCTACGCGCGACCCCACCCGTCGGGTTGCACCCGGATCCGTTTCGTCACCGACCGCCGGTCCCCGGGCCCCCGGGACTCACTCGGCGAGCCAGTACGCCTCCCGCAGGGACCGCACCCGGCCCTCGTTGTCGTAGTCGATGGCGAAGGCCCACCGCGGTCCGCCGGCCAGCTGGTCCACCAGGTCGCCCAACGGCACGTCCGCGGGAGCCCCGCCGGTCAGCCGTCGCGCTTCGACCAGCGTCTCCCGCGACAGGGTCAGCGCGTGCACCACACCGGTGGGCGTGGCGGTCTCCCCCTCGGTGCGGAGCTGCTCGACGGTGACCCGCACCCTGTCGCCCCTCGGCACCGCGCCGTACACGTAGCCCAGCTCGCTGGCGTACTCCTCGCCCGGAGCGGGCGTCGGCGGCACGAACGACGAGGCGCTCGGCGTCGGGGCGAGGGCGGGCGGCTCGGACTCCTGGGCGGCGCGGCTCAGCGACAGCCCTCCCACGGCCAGCGTCACGGCCAGCATCGCGCCACCGGACGCCAGCGCGGCCCGCCTGCGGCGCAGGCGCCGCTCACCACGCGCCCGGATCCGCTCGGCGGCGATCGGCTCCGCGTGTCGCTGACCCGACGCGGCGAGGTCCACGAGGTCGGCGAGGTAACCGTCCAGCTCAGTCTCGTCAGCGATGACGCACCTCCGACAGGCCCGTTGTCCGGGGGTCGAGATCAGTATCGGCCAGCAGCCGTGCCAGCGCCGCCCGTCCCCGGCTCAGCTGGGCCTTGACCGTGCCGACGGGGCAGTCGGCCTCGGCGGCGACCTGTTCGACCGTCAGGTCACACAGGTGGTGGAGCACCACGGCCCGTCGTTGCGCCTCGGGGATCTGCCGCAGCGCCTGGACGAGCAGCACGTGGTGCGGTTCCGGTGGCGGCACCGTGGCCGGCGCGCCCTGCCGTCGGACGAAGGCGAGCGCGGTGCGCACCCGACGCCACCGGCTGACCGCAAGCCGCCAGGCCACCGTGCGGACCCACGCCTCGGGGGCGCCGTCCAGGTCCAGCTCGGTCCGGCGCTCCCAGGCCCGGACGAAGGCCTCCTGGACCACGTCCTGCGCCTCGGCGAGGTCGCCTGTCATCGCGTACAGCTGGCCGATGAGCCGGCTGACGCTCGCGGCGTAGAAGGCGTCGAACGCCCGCTCCTCCGCGCTTCGGCCGCCGCGCGGTGTGTCTGGTGGTGCCACGTGCCTCTCCTGTCAGCCTGCACGGTGCCACCCGACTCCCCCGCACGACAAGAGTCCAGGGACTCGGGTGCGGCCTCGGTGACGTTCGCCCGAGCGTTCGCCGGGCCTTCGCCGGCCTTCCTGAGGCGTTCGCCCACGCGTCCCGCGCCCCGCGGGGCCGGTGTGGCCGGTGGGGCCGGTGGGGCCGGTGGGGCCGGTGGGGCCGCTGGAGCAACGGTCCCGCCGAGTCCACCGTGTCCATCGAGTCCTCGGGCGGGCGGATCGTGTGATGTCCTGCCCGGGTGACTGTTGTCCTCTCGACCCTCACGGCGGTGCTGGGAACCCTGCTGGGCGTGGTGGTGACCCACCTGTTCCAGCGGGCGTCGGCCCGGCAGTCCCAGAGCTTCGCTGCTCTCCAGCAGCTCCGTTCCGAGCGCCTGACCGTGTACAGCGACTTCGCCGGGGCGGTGACCGACTTCAGGCGGGGCCAGCAGGACCGGTGGCACCGCAGGGCGGAGGACCCCGACGGCAGCGCCTGCTTCGAGGCGCGGCTGGAGGCCTACCGCCTGCGCGGCGTGGCGCTCCACGCGCTGTTCCGCGTCCAGCTCATCGCCAGCAGCCAGGCGCTCTTCGACGCGGCACAGCTCGCCTACGAGCTGACCTCCGGTGCTCACAAGGCTTCCAGTCACGCCGAGCTGGGCGAGCTCGCAAACCGGGCGCGGCAGGCGTTGGAGCGCTTCATAGCGATGGCGTCCTCCGACATTCGATGAGCCTCGGCCGCCGACCGTCGGCTTCCGGCAGCCCGACTCCGGCAGGCCGACTCCGGCAGGCCGACTCCGGCAGCCCGCGGCGCGGTGCCCCGGGCCGTTCAGGCCGCCTCGGGGGCCGGGGCGAGCGCCTGGAGCCGGTGGTCGCGGGGGGTGGTGCCGTAGGCGGCCTGGAAGGCGCGGGTGAACGTCGCGTGGTGGGTGAACCCCCACCGCGCCGCGATCACGTGGACGGGCACACGCCGCAGCGCCGGATCGGCCAGGTCCCCCCGCGCCCGCTCCAGCCGCCGCTCCCGGATCAACGCGGCCACCGTCGTGCCCTCCTCCCGGACCAGCCGGTGCAGGTAGCTCACCGAGATGTGGTGCGCCACCGCCACCACCCGCGGGCCCAGCTCCGGGTCCCCCAACTCCCGCTCGATGAAGGCCCACACCCGCCGCTTCAGGGATCGCGTGCGGGTCTCGGGCGGGAGGCTGTCCTCCGCGTCGAGGTGTTGGGCGAGCGTCGAGGCGAACAGGTCGACCACGACGGTCTCCAGGGGGAGGGTGTCGGCGGACCGTAAGCCGCCGGCCTGCCGGGCCAGGCCGGTGAGGAGCCCGGCCAGCAGCGCGCCCACGCCGTCCCGGCCGGACAGCCGCCGTGTCAGCAGCCGGTCGACGGCCGCCGGGCGCAGCGGCACCAGCCGCTTGGGCACCTCCAGGCCGATGGCCGTCAGCTCGTCCGTGACGCACTCCCACGGGCGGGAGGTGTCGACGACGTACATCCCGGTGGGCTCGCACCGCGCCTCGCGGCCGGCCTGGCTGATGGCGACCGTGCCGCGCCGGGCGAGCGTCAGGTGGTAGAACTCGGGGTCCGCCTGCCGGATCAGCCGGGGCGTGCGGGCCCAGCTCATCGGCTGAAGCCTGGTCGGCCACACCCGCACCTCGCCGAGTCGCAGCAGACGGGTCTCCGCGCGGAAGTCGGCGGCGTACGCGCTGCCCATCTCCATGGGGCACAGCATCCGCGCCATGAGGTCGCGCCAGTACTCGAAGCGGTCGGACGCCACCGCGACGTCTCCGGTACGGAACACCCCGTCGGCCAGCATCGAGCCCTCCCCGTCCCACGGTCCCTCGTGAACGGTTCCCCCGCCGGGAGCTGTGCATCCGTCGTCAGGCCGTACGGGAGACCCACACCTGGTGAACGGAAGGTGACGTCCGGGCACGGCGGGCGTCGGCCGCGCGGGGTGCGCGTGGGGTGCGCGTGGGGTGCGCGTGGGGACTCCTCGGCGGCACGGGGCCGGAGGGCCGGCCCGGCGACAGCGGCGCCGGTGGGCGGGCGCGGCGGGTCAGTCGCGGTCCAGGGTGGCGCGGGCGGCGGCCAGCCACCCGTCCTTCCACGCCCCGAACGACGCGAGGTCCCCAGGGTTCTCGCGGATGACCTCGCGTTGGACGCGTTCCTCGGTGCCGGACCAGACGGCCACGAGGTCCGTCTCGCGCTTGCACCGCACGTCCGCCTCCGCCACCGCCCGCTCCCGGGCCGAGGGGCGCGGGGACTCCCCCCACGCCGGGTCGTTGAACGCTTCGAGCGGGTCGGCGTAGTCGAAGCCCGCGCCCGCCATGCAGGCGCGCCACGCGTCGAGCACCGCGACGACCTCGGGGGCGCGGCGGGCCTCATCGTACGCCTGCGAGATGTACCGGACGAGCACCGACATGTCGGGGGCCGTCACGCCGCGTTGCAGCTCCGCGTGGGCCTCGCCCCAGCAGCCGCCGGTGGCGCCGTTCTCCCCGAACGCCGCGAGCCGCTGCTCGGGCGGCAGCTCGTCGCGGGCGTCCCACACGGCCTCGCGGCGCTCCTGGGCGGGGGTGGGCGGCGGCAGGTGGTAGCCGTAGCGGGAGGCGTCGGCGGGGTCGGTCAGGCCGTAGCGGCGGAGGTTCGGCGGGTCGGCGTGGCGGGCGGACGGCGGTGGCAGCGCCTCCCAGTCGAAGCCACGCTCGCGCATGCAGGCGCGGATGAGGACGTCCTCGGCGGACGCGATGGTGTGCGTGTCGAGTGCGGTGAACTTGTAGGCGTCCAGCGGCAGGAGGAGGGCGCCGGGCTGGGCGTCGTTCTCGGGTGGCGGCGTTCGGGTGTCCGCCCGCGTCGGGGGCGCCGGCGCCTGGTCGGCGGGGGCGCCGGAGACGGTGACCGTGACGCCGAGGGCGAGGGCCAGGGCGGCGCACAGGGCGAGGGGGGCGATGAGTCGGCGCGGAGTCGCCACGGTGTTCCTTCCTGGGGGCTGAGGCCGGGGGGGTCGGTGCTGGGGGGGCGGCGCCGCCAGGGTCGGCGGGCCGGGGGGCGGTGCCCGCGGGTCGCGCGGCACCGCCCCGTCGGGGTTCAGCCCATGACGATGCAGCTGGCCTGGTTGTTGAAGGCGAAGGGCCCGAGGTCGCGCACGCCGTAACCGGGCGCCAGTCCGAAGTACTCGCCGGAGCAGGCGCCGCCGCTGGAGTTGCCGAACTGGTAGAGGGTGCCCCACTGGTTGGTGAGGTTCTGCGCCGACGAGGTGAGGTTGTCGACGGAGGTGTTCGTGCCGTCCCACTCGTCGTTGGCGAAGTAGCGGTCGGTGCCGTTGTAGGACTTCTGGTTCCCGGTGTACTCGGGCCACTCGAAGATCCAGAACCGGCCCTCCACGGCGGCGGCCGGCCGCAGCTCCTCCACCGCGTCGGCCGGGGCGGCCGAGGCGGCCGAGGCGTTCGGCGCGAAACCGAGCGTGGCGGCGGTTCCCAGCGCGACCAGCGCGGTGGCGAGAAGGCGTCGCATCACTGTCGTTCCTCCAGGTCAGGAAGGGCGAAAACCGTTCCTTCACAGGATGGTCACGGGAGGCTCGGATGTCGTTGACGGCTGGTGCACGGCTTCTTGACGTTGCGTCGTCGGTGGCGCGCGCTGCGGCCCACACCCGCGGAACCCACCACCCGGCCGCCGTCCCCGCGCGGGCGGGGCCCCGGAGCGGCCTCGCGGACACGCGCCGTGTGCGCGGTCGTGCACGCCAACGCCCGCTTCCCCTCGTCGCGTTCGGGCCTCCCCCGGCGGACATCCACAGGAGGGCGGCGGCGATCGCCGCCGTGGAGGAGACGGAAGGCAGGAGGCGACGATGGTCGGTTTCGGGACGGCCCCGTCCGCGAGGCCGGACGGCGACGACTCGCTGTACGAGCCGCCGTCCGGGTCGAGGTGGGCGGATTCACCGAGCTGACCCTCGGATGGTCTGAGGGAAACAGGCTGGAGGAGGGCGGCGAGGGCCTGCGCTGGTGGTGCTAGACCCGCTGGGCGACGCGTGGTTCGCCGTGCTGCCGGACGGGCGGGCGGGGCGTGCCGCGGCACGCGCGCTGCGACCGCGCGTCGACCGGGTGGTCGCCCACGGCTCCGGACGGCCGTGGCTGCTGGGCCGCTGGCCCCGCGACCAGGTCGTGCGGCCGAGGCGGGTGCCGCGCGGGTGGCGGTGATCGGGCGGTGCCCTGTCACCGCCGAGGAGCTCGCGCGCCTGGTGCGCACCATCGACTCGTCGAGCGGGTGGAAGTGATCGCCGGGCGGCTGGCGGGGAGTTTCCATCTCGCCGCCTCGGTCGGCGGACGGGTCCGGGTGCGGGGCAGCGCCTCGGGAGTGCGGCGCGTCCACCACGCCCGGCTGGAGGGCGTCACCGTGGCCGCCAGCCGCGCCGACGTCCTCGCCGCGGCGATCGACGTGCCGGTGGACGTCCGGATGCTGGCCGCCCGGCTGCTGACGCCGGGCACCTGGCCGCGCCGCGCGCGGCGGCTGGCCGACCTGGCGAGCCGGCTGACGGCGACCGGCCCTCACCCGCACCTGCTCGGCAACGGTGGCGCCGAGCTGTTCCGCGTCAGTCCCCGCCACCTCCACGCCCTGGTGCGCGAGCACCCCCTGCGGGCGTTGCCCCGCGTCCGCGCCCACCGCCTGCATCACCGGCAGCCGCTGGGGCCCCTGCTGCGGGAGTCGCCGCGGCCTCGGCGCCGCCCCGCTCCTGGCCCGAGCCTCCAAGGGGGACTACTCGGCGGACTTCTACGCGTCGCTGCACCACCACCGGGCCGACCTCGTCGCGTTCCTCGCCGACTCCCTCCTCGCCGACCGCGGACTGATCGACGCATCGGCGCTGCGTGCCGCGCTGCTGGCGCCCCACCCCACCCCGTGGATTCTCAGCCCGCTGGTGCGGACCCTCGCGTGCGAGGCGTGGCTGCGTTCCCTGCGCTCGGCCGCGCGCCGGGACGGTTCCGGTGGGGGCGGCGGATGACCCGCCGCCCGGGTGGCGGCGGGTCAGCGGGTCAGCGGGTCAGTCGTAGAAGCTCACGGTTCCGCCGCCCGTCTCGATGCGTTCCACGTAGAACTCCGCTCTGTTGTTACTGCCGTCGACATAGGAGCCGATGTTCTCGTAGAGTTCGCACCCCCCGGGCTGGAGATAGCTCCGGAAACTCGTGTCGACGAAGTCGTCGCCGTTGGTGTCGGCTTCCCTGAGGCGGTGGTGGCCTCCCTCGGTGACGCAGAAGAGAAAGTCACCTCCGGCCGAGAGGGCCTGTTTCGTGATGCTGTATCCCGAGGTCTGGACGAATCCCGACTCGGCGACCAGGTCCCATTCACCGGGTCCCGCCGCGATGAACTCGGCCGTCAGGGGTGAGGAGTCCACCGCGTTCGCGGGCTCCCGATCGTCGTGCGCCAGCGCCGGTGATGCGCCGCTCGCCAGAATCGCGACGGCGGCGGCCGTGACCGCGACGAGTGTCCGTTGTGTGCGTGCCATGAACCCTGCCTTTCGTCCGAGGCCACGCGGGGCGTCCGCGGAGGACGCCCGTGGCGTTGGCCCCTTGGCCCTGCGTGATCACTGGAGGGCGGGGGCCGTGCGCATGCGGCCCCCACCCGGCTCGGGGGTCAGTCGTAGTAGACCGCGGACCCGGCACCAACGCTGTTGCGCTCCAGGTAGAACTCCGCTCGGTTGTTGCTGCCGTCGACCCAGCCGCCGATGCTGAGGTAGTCCCTGCACGCACCCGCGGGGAAGTACTCGAAGTCGTAGTGGACGAGGTCGTCCAGGTCCGTGTCGTCCTCGCGCAGGCGGTAGTAGCCGCTCGTGGTGACGCAGGCCCGGAAGTCGCCTCCGGCGGAGTGCACCGGCTCGGTGTAGTCGTACGTGATGCCGTTGATGAACGGTTTCGTTCCGACGTGGTCCCATGCACCCGGTCCTGCCATGGCCGGTCCCGTCCCGGCGATTCCGGCGGCGAGGACGAGTGCGGCGATCGTCGCGGTGCGCAGACGTGGCATCAGTTTCCCCTTCTGTGGAAGAACGACAGTTCTTGTGCAGGGCCCGTGTCGAAGATTAACCGGGAGGTGAACGGATCACGCGTCTCGCCCGGAAAGCGGGCGCAAAAGCGCCACGTTCGCCAGTCCCCGCATGGTTTTCTCCGACCGGGATTCCGGCCGGCCCCAGAAGGGTCGTCCCCGCCTCGCGGCCTGCGCGTCCGCCTGCCACGGGCCACGCCTCGAAGGTGCGAGGAACGCGACGCGAGCCACCCGTTCTGACCGTGGTCAGCGGGTGGCTCGCGTCGGTACGTCCGCTATGGGAAGGGTCAGCCGAAGATCTCCGCCGCCCACTCCGGGTGGTCGATGAACGGGTTCCGGTTGTGTTGGTACTGCGCGTGGATCAGCTCGTTGCGCCGCTCCTCGAACGCGTCCGGCGGGTCCTGCTCGTGCCACTCCAGCAGGGTGGACAGCCGGCCCATGTACGGGCTGCCGCCGTTGTCGACGTCGTCGTTGACCGCCAGGTCGGCGAACCCGTCGCCGCCCTCGTAGCGGACGTCCATGTAGAGGACCATCCGCGCGACGTCGCCCTTGTCCTCGTCGCGCGGCTCCCAGGAGTCGCCGTCGGCGTAGTTGCCGGGCGCCCCCGTGACCGGCGAGCCCCCGTCGTCGAAGTCGAGGTTGCCGCGGCGGCTGTTGACCTGGACGTCGGTGGGGCGCAGGTGGTGCACGTCGGTGCCCGGCCCCGGCGAGGTGCCGAAGTCGCCGTGCGACTGGGCCCAGACGTGCTCCCGGTTCCAGTCGCCGACGTCGCCGCCGTTCAGGTCCGCGTCGCGGGACTCGCCGGTGTAGAAGAGGACGACGCTGTTCGGGTCGGCCGGGTCCTGGTCGGTGTCCTTCAGGGCGTCCCAGACCTCGCTGTAGGTGAGCGTGGTGGTGCCGGTGCTGATGATGTCGTGCAGCGCGTCCCGCAGCGCGTCGCCCGTGAGGCCGGCCGCGTCGGCGTAGTAGTCCTCGACGTCGAGGGGTTGGGCGTCGGCGGCGGCGGACGAGGGCTCGGTGGCGGTGGCGCTCGTGGTGACGAGGCCCACCGGCGCGACGAGCGCGACCGTCAGGACGCCGGTCAACAGGGTCCGGTGCATGGGGGAACCTCTCGCTTGTGGGGGATGAGGTGTGCATGCCACGTCCGGGCGTTCGGCAAACTACGCGCGTCACGCGGCGCACGCGGATCACACGACGGTCAGGGCGTTGGGACGAACAGGGCCGTCACGGCGCTCGGATACGCGACGGGCCATCCGACCTGTTCGACGATCGACGCGCACGACGAGTGCCGCGTCCCTCCCCGCGGCAGGTACGTCGCCGCCATGGCGAGGAACCGGCTCGTGCCGATCAGGGCGGTCGACCCGACGGCGGCCCCGCTCCCACCGCCGCGCACCCACCCGGCGCCGCCGTCCCCGCGACGCGCGGCGCCGGAGCGCGTTCGGCTGAGGCCCCGCCGCTCTGCGGCGGACGGCGCGTTCTCCGCCGGGCTCAGCCGCCGGGAGGGATCGACGCGGTCGCCCGGCGCAGGAGTTCCTTGACGGGGATGCCGGTCGCGGTCGCGGCGGCGAGCAGGTCGTCGTGTTCGGCCTGGACGTTGACGGGCTCGCCCGCCAGCCAGGCCACCTTCAGCCGCACGGGGTGGCCCGCCACCTCGGTCGTCGTCTCGGTGCGGTCGAGGGCGTGCTTGGTGGCGGGTGTCTCGCGGACGCCGATGGACGAGGTCTCGCGGAAGATCGTCTCGCGCACCGCCGCCCGCCGGTCGGTGCGCACGAGGGCCGAGACGGTGTGGGCCGGGCGGCCCTTCTTCATGAGGATCGGGGTGAGCCAGGCGTCGTCGGCGCCGGCCGCGAGGAGTCGGTCCAGCACGACGGGCCACAGCCGCGGGTCGAGGTCGTCGACATTGGCGGCCAGGACCACCGTCGCCTCGGGGGCGCGGGGCGCGGGCCGGTCCAGCCGGTCGCCCAGGACGACGCGCAGCACGTTCGGCGCCCGCGGGATGTCGGCCGTGCCGGCGCCCGCACCGGCGCCGGTCAGGCGCATCGCCGGCACCGGGCCCCAGTCCTGGACGAACGTCGCGAGCAGGGCCGCCCCCGTCGGGGTGCACAGCTCCCGCTCGACGCCACCGCCCGTCACGGGGGCGTTCACCCCGCCGAGCAGCGCGACGACGGCGGGCACCGGGACGGGCAGCCGGCCGTGGGAGGTCTGGACGGTGCCGCTGCCGACGGCGACGGTGTCGGCCCCGACGCGGTCGACGCCGAGGTCGTGCAGGGCGGCGCAGACGCCGACGACGTCGGCGATCGCGTCGAGCGCGCCCACCTCGTGGAAGTGCACCTCGTCCAGCGGCAGCCCGTGGGCGCGGGCCTCGGCCTCGGCGAGGCGGTGGAAGGTGGCGAGGGCACGGTCGCGGACGGGCGCGGCGAGGCCGGGGCCGGCCTCCTGAAGCAGGCGCCGGATGTCGCTCCAGCCGCGGTGGTGGTGGCTGTCGGCGGTGTGGACGTGGGCCTTCAGGGCGGCCAGCCCGGCGCGCCGGACGGGCTCGGTCGTGATCTCGATGCCCTCGGTCCGCACCGCGCCCACGGCCTCGCGGACCGCGTCCAGGGAAGCCCCGGCGTCGAGCAGCGCGCCGAGCAGCATGTCGCCGCTCGCCCCGCTCGCGCACTGGAACCACGCGTCCACCATGTCGTCTCCGTTCCTTCCGGACCGTCCTCAGGTCCGTCGCAGGGGGGTGGGGGCGAGTTCGACGCCGCTGTACCCGGCGGCGCGGCCCGCGGCGAGCACCCGCCCGACCAGGTCGTGCTCGCGGACGAACCGCAGCTCCTCGGGCCCCAGTTCGACGCGGGCGGTCGCGCCGTGGTGGCGCACGCGCAGGACGCGCAGGCCGAGCCCGCGCAGGTCGGCCTCGGCCCGCTCGACGCGGCCGAGGCCCTCGATCGTGACGGGGGTGTTCACCGGGATGCGGCTGGCCAGGCACGGGGCCGACGGCTTGTCCCAGACGGGCAGGCCGAGCGCGCGGGCGAGGGCGCGGACCGTCGCCTTGTCGATCCCGGCCTCGGCCAGGGGCGAACGGACGCCGAGTTCGACGGCCGCCCGCGCGCCGGGGCGGTCGCCGGCGGCCCGGTCGTCGGCCGTGTCGCCGTTGAGGAGGAGCTCGCTGCCGGTCCCCGCCACGGCCTCGGCGAACGTCCGGGTGTAGAGCTCGTGCTTGCAGAAGTAGCAGCGGTTGCCGGCGTTGGCGACGTAGCGCGGGTCGTCCATCTCGTAGGTCGTCACCTCGACCAGCCGCACGCCGAGGCCGGCCGCCGTGCGGCGGGCCTGCTCGCGTTCGGCGGCGGCCAGGCTCGGGCTCACGCCGAGCACCGCCACCACCGCCTCGGCGCCGAGGCACCGGACCGCGAGGGCGCAGGTGAGCGAGGAGTCGACGCCGCCGGAGAACGCGACCGCGACGCTCGACGCGCCGGCCAGGGCGGCGCGGAAGCGCTCGGCGGCGGCGGCGAGTTCGCCGGTGAGGGCGGCCCGCGGGTCGAGGGTCCGGCTGGCTTCGGCGGGTGGCGCGCCGCTCATGATTCCTCCTCGTGCAGTCGGGACAGCAGGCGCTCGCGCACGCGGGCGACGTGGTCGGTCATCCGGGCGCGGGCCAGGGCGCCGTCCCCGGCGCGGATGGCGTCGAGAACGGCCTGGTGCTCGGTCAGGGCGTGGGCCGGCCAGCTCTCGCCGCCGGCGACCATGGCCAGCGACATACGCTGGAGGACCGGCTGGAGTATCCGCACCAGCTCGGGGTTGCCGGAGGCGGCGAGCACGCGGGCGTGGAAGGCCGTGTCGGCGCGGATCACCTCGGCCGCCGCGTTCGTCTCGTACGCCGTCCGGTGGTCGGCGTGGATGCGTTCGAGGCTGGCGGCCAGCTCCGCGTCGCCGCGCGTCGCCGCCAGCTCGGCGGACAGGCCCTCCAGTTCGGCGCGGACCTGGTAGAGGTCGACGAGCGCCGACAGGTCGGCGGAGGCGACGACCGCCCCCTGGTGCGGGCGCTCGGTGCTCAGGCCCTCCTGCACCAGGCGTTGGACGGCCTCGCGGATGGGGCTGCGGCTGAGGTTGAGCTCCTGCGCGAGCGCGGGCACGCTCAGCCGCTGCCCGGGCAGCAGCTGGCGGCTCAGGATGCGGTCCTTGATCAGCTCGTAGGCCTGGTCGGCCAGACGGGACCTGTGGATCGTCTTGCTCACCGATGTCACCGATGTCTCCCCTGCGAGGACGGCCGGCGCGGCGCGCCGGTCGTGCGGCTCTCAGCGGGCGTCATGTCGCCGCGCTCGCCGTCCGGTGAGGTGTTCGAGGGTCTTCACCACCGCGATGGAGTCCTCGTCACCCAGGCCGGAGGCAAGCGCCATCGTATTGAGGTGCTGCGCCGCGCGCCCGGTGGCGACCGGCACCAACAGCTCGTCAGCCAGCGCCAGTGCCAGGGCGTTGTCCTTGTGCATGAGGCGCACGGAGAACGTCGGGCTGAAGTCGCCGTCGACGGCGCGGGCGGCGACGTCGCGGAACATCGGGCTGACGGACGCGGCGCCGGAGTCGACGACGACGTCGACGAACGCGCCCGGGTCGAGCCCGGCGGCCTCGGCCAGGACGAGCACCTCGGCGGTGACCGCGTTGATGGTGCCGAGCATGAGGTTGTTGAGGACCTTCGTCGCGGCGGCGGAGCCGGTCGGGCCCACCCTCACGACCCGCTGGGCCACCGGCGCGAGGACGTCGGCCGCGAGGGCGGCCAGCTCCTCCCCGCCGCCGACGGGGATGGTCCAGGAGCCGACGGAGCCGGGCCGGCCGAGGATCGGGGCGTCCCCGTACCGGCCGCCGCCGGCCGCCATCGCGGCGGCGGCGGCGCGGGCCGTGGCCGGGTCCACGGTGCTGGTGTCCAGCACGGTGACCGCGCGGCCGTCGGCGGCCTTCGCCGCGTGGTCGGCGATCTGCGCGACGACGTCGAGGACGATGGCCGGGGTGGGCAGGGAGAGGACGACGACCTCCGAGCGCGCGACGAGGTCGGCGAGCCCGTCGGCCGGCACGAGCCCGCTCTCCCGGGCGCGCTCGACGGCCGCCGGGACGGCGTCGTGGACGAGGACGGGGCGGTCGGGCCCGGAGATGCCGGCGGCCAGCCGGGCCCCCATCACCCCCAGGCCGACGACGCCGACGGTGGGGACGGCGGAACCGGCGGAAACGGCCGGGCGCTCACCGCTGCTCATTCAGGTACTCCTCCGCGGTCTCGATGAACGGGGCGGTGTCGAAGAACTCCTCCGGGGGCACGAACTCGGGCACGCCCCCCAGCTCGACGAACGCCTGCTCGGCCTGGCCGACGACGTCGAGGACCTCGCCGCTGCGGTACTTCTCCAGCCACTCCTCGTTGGAGAAGTCCTGCTGGAACTGCACCTGGTACTCCAGGTCCTCCAGGGTCGCCTGACCGGCGTACGCCGTGTCGAGGACGGTCTGGAGCGCGTCGTCGTCGGCGCGGAACGCCTCGTTGGACGCGAGCCAGCCGCGGATCAGGTCGCGCACCAGGTCGGGGTTCTTGTCATACCACTCGTTGTTGGCGATCCAGCCGTCCGCCACGGCCGCCTCGGGGTAGTTGCCGGCGTGGTCGATCTCGACCGCGCTGGGCACGCCCTCGCGCAGCCGCAGGTCGAACGGGACCCACAGGGCGACGGCGTCGACGGAGCCGGAGACGAACGCCTGGAGGGCGTTGGGCATGGTGGCGTTCACGATGTCGACCTCGGACCGGTCGACGCCGGCGTTCTCCAGTGCGGCGTGGAGGTAGACGTCGGCGGTGGTGCCCTCGGTCAGCGCGAGGGTCTGGCCCCTGAGGTCCTCGACGTTCTCGATGCCCGAGTCGCCCTGGACGTAGAGCCGGGCGGTGGCCGTCTCGAAGGAGTTGACCATGAAGATCCGGCCCTGGCCCCGGGCGGGGAAGTTCGAGGTCACGCCGCCCATGATCGCGACGTCGATGTCGCCGCTGACCAGGGCCTGGCTGACGGCGATGCCGGTGTCGAACTCGATCGCCTCCACGTTGACGCCCTGTTCGGCGAAGTGGCCCTCGGTGACGCCGTAGGTCAGCTTGTCGTCCACCGCGATGGTGTGCAGGTAGCCGATCTTGACCGTCTCGGCCCCGGCGGGGGCGTCGGGCGACTTCAGCCCGCCCTCGTCGAGGAGCCCGCAGCCGGCCAGCGGCAGGGCCAGCGCCGCGGCGAGGGCGGCGCGGGCACGAAGGCGCCGGCGCATCACTTGGCCACCTCGGCGGGGGCGAAGCTGGACATGCCGCGCATGACCTCCTCCAGGTGGCGGCGGAGCTCGATGAACTCGGGCGAGGTGCGCGACGACGCGTCCCGAGGCATCGGCACGGGAACGTCGATGATCTCGTGGACCCGGGTGGGCCGGTTGGAGAGCACGACGATCCGGTGGCTGAGGAAGATCGCCTCCTCGACCGAGTGGGTGATGAACATGGCGGTGCGCTGCTCCTCCTGGTTGGCGGTGTGGAGCAGTTCCTGCATGAACTCACGGGTCTGCGCGTCCAGCGCCGCGAAGGGCTCGTCCATCAGCAGCACGCTGGGGTTCGTGGCGTAGGCGCGGGCGATCGCCACCCGCTGGCGCATGCCGCCCGAGAGGGCCTTGGGCAGCGTGTCCTCGAAGCCCTTGAGGCCCATGAGGCCGACGTAGCGGTCGACGATCGTCTCGATCTCCGCCCTGTCGTGCTTGTTGGCCCGCAGGGTGAGGCCGAAGGCGATGTTCCTGCGGACGGTCAGCCAGGGGAAGACGGCGTACTGCTGGAAGACGACGCCCCGGTCGCGGTGGGGGCCGGTGACCTCGCGGCCGTCCACCACGACGTCGCCGCCGTCGGGACGGGAGAAGCCGGCGGCCATCGTCATCAGGGTGGACTTGCCGCAGCCGCTGGGGCCGAGAACGCTCACGAACTCGCCCTCGCGGACGGTGAAGGACACCCCGTCGAGGACCTCCTTGCGCGTCTTCCCGGCGCCGAAGCCCATCCGGACGTCGGAGAAGCGGATCTTGTCGTTGTGGTTCGCAGCCATCAGGCCACCCTTTCCTGCCAGCGGACGGCGCGCTTCATCACGAGGGCGAGGGCCCGGTCCATGACCAGGGCACAGATGCCGATGAGGACGACACCGCCGTAGACCATGTCGATCTGGAAGAAGTTCGCGGCGTCCTGGATGGTGGCGCCGAGGCCGCGACGTGCCGCGATGAGTTCGGCGGCGACGAGCGTGGCCCAGCACACGCCGAGCGCGACGCGGATGCCGACGAGGACCTGGGGGATCGCCAGCGGGACGACGACCCGCGAGAAGAGCTCCCACTGGGAGGCGCCCATGGCGCGGGCGGCGCGGATGTAGATCTCGTCGAGCGCGGCGATGCCCTCGTAGATCACGACCACGGAGGCGAAGAACGCCGCGTAGATCAGGATCGACAGGCGCGCCTGCTCGCCGATGCCGAGGTAGACGATCACCAGCGGGATCAGGGCGATGGGCGGAAGCGCCCGGAAGAAGCTGATCACCGGGTCGAACATCATGCGCAGCGGGCGGTACCACGCCAGCAGGAAGCCGACCGGCAGCGCGATCGCGCTGCCCGCCGCGACGCCGATCAGCACGCGCAGCACGCTGAGCTGAACATCACGCCACAGGTCCTGCTCGGCGAATCGGTCGGCGAGGACCGTGAGGACCTCGTCGGGGCGGGGCATCTGGCCCTCCGGCAGCACGTCGGCGAACGCGACCACGTACCAGGCGGCCAGCAGGAGAGCGAATCCACTCGCCGGCAACAGAATCCGGCTCAACACTTTCGTCACGGGGAAGGTCCTTCGGTCGGGCAGTCGGCGTCAGCGCCGGCGGCGACGACAATTACATGTAATGTGTAGATCCGGCAACCCATTGCGCAAAGGAGTCGAACGGATGCAGGTCGAGTTCGAGTACGGCGACGGCCACCTGACCGCCGAACTGCCCGACGACACGGTCGTGGTGCGGCCCGAGACCGCCACCCACGAGCCCGACCCGCTGCCGGATCCGGTCGCGGCCACCCGCGAGGCCCTCGCGGCGCCGTTGGGCTCCGAGCCCGTGAGCGAGCTCGTGGGACCCGGCAGCACCGTCACGATCGCCTTCCCCGACCGGGTCAAGGGCGGCACCCAGGCCACCGCGCACCGCAAGGTCGTGCTCCCGGCGCTGCTGGAGCAGCTCGACAAGGCCGGCGTGCGCCGCGAGAACGTGCGGCTGGTCTGCGCGATCGGCCTGCACCGCAAGAACCGCCGCGAGGAGTTCGTCGACTACCTCGGCCGCGCGGTGGTGGACGCGGTGCCCGAGGCCAACCTCGTCAACCACGACGCCGAGGACCCGAACGGCATCCTCGACCTCGGCACCTCCGAGCTGGGCGACCCGGTCGGCATGAACACGGCGCTGGCGGAGTCCGACCTGTCCATCCTGGTCGGCCACACCGCCGGCAACCCCTACGGCGGGTTCAGCGGCGGCTACAAGATGCCCAGCACCGGGCTGACCACCTGGCGCTCCATCGCCAGCCACCACGCGCCCCGCAGCCTCTACCGCGACGACTTCGTGCCGGCGTCGACCACCAGCCGCTTCCGCGAGCAGCTGACCGCGATCGGGCAGCGGATGGAGGCGGCCATGCCCCGGCCGTTCTTCTCCGTCGACGCCGTCCTCGACAGCCGCTCCCGGCAGCTCGGCGTCTACGCCGGCTCCATCCCCGAGGTCGAGCGGGCGTCATGGCCGCTGGCCACCGCGCGGACCGACCTGAGGATCCCCGGGCCGCGCGCGGACGTGCTGGTCATCGGCGTGCCGCGGAACTTCCACTACGGCGCCGGCATGGGCTCCAACCCCATCCTGATGATGCAGGCCATCGGCGCCAGCGTCGTGCGGGCGAAGAACGCGCTGGTGGAGAAGCCCGTGGTGATCGCGGCCTCGGTCTGCGACGGGTGGTTCAACGACCTGGAGTTCCCGCCGTACGCGGCGGCCTACGAGCTGCTCCAGGAGTGCCAGCACCCCGCCGACATGCGCGAGCGCCAGGAGCAGCTCGCGACCGACCCGGAGTGGATCTACCGGTACCGTCACCACTACGGCTACCACCCCTTCCACGCGTTCTCGATGATCTACATGGGCGGGATCGCGCGCGAGCACAGCGCGGCCGTCTACGTCGCCGGGGCCCGCCGGCCCGGCCTGGCGCGCGGCATGGGCGCGCGCACCACGGCGACGGTCGAGGAGGCGCTCGCCGAGGCGACGGCGATCCTCGGCCGCGCGCCACGGGTGCTGGCCGTGCCGCGCCTGTCCAGCCCGGCCTTCCACCTCACGGCCACCGAGGAGTGAGATGAGTCACGACGTCTTCCCCGGGTCCGTCCCGGACCGGACGGCGAGCCCGGCCTCGGGCCCGACCGCGGGCCCGGCCACCCCGACCGACGGCGCCCCGACCGACGCCTCGATCGCGGACCTCGGCTGGGCCCGCCTCGACCTCGACCGGGCACGCCGCACCGGCGACCCCGAGGTCGTCTACGGCCCGGGGAAGACGCCGGACCAGGTGGCGACTGCCCTCGGCGAGCTGCACCGCCGGCACCCGGACCGGGCGGTGCTCGCCACCCGGCTCGACCCGGCCGCGCTCGCCGAGGTGCGGCGGCACCTGCCCGACGCCGAGGTGGACGACGTCGCCCGCACCGCCGTGCTCGGCCCGCTGCCCCAGCCCCGTGGGCTGGTCCTCGTGGTCGCGGCCGGCACCTCCGACGGCCCCGTCGCGGCCGAGGCGGCGACCACCGCCCGGGTCCACGGCGCCGGCGTCGAACGGATCGACGACGTCGGCGTCGCCGGCCTGCACCGGCTGCTGGCCGTCGCCCACCGCCTCGACGAGGCCGACTGCCTCGTGGTCGTCGCCGGCATGGAGGGCGCCCTGCCCTCCGTGGTCGGCGGCCTCAGCGGCACGCCGCTGGTCGGCGTCCCCACGAGCACGGGCTACGGCACCGGCGCGGGCGGGCGCGCGGCGCTGCTGTCGATGCTGAACTCCTGCTCGGCCGGCATCGTCGTCGTCAACGTCGACAACGGCTACGGCGCGGGCGTCCACGCGGCCCGCGTGGCACGCGCGGCGGGCGGCGCGGGCGGCGCGCACCCCTGAGCGCCGCCAGGCGGTGAGCGGCGGCCGTTCGTCGCCGCCGTGACCGCCGGACTACGGAACAGCTGCCATACTTGCAATATGGCAACTCGGAAGATCACCGTCACCGTGCCGGAAGAGCTGGTGGAATCGATCAAGGAGCGCGTCCACGCACGGGGGGTGTCCAGCTACATCGCGGCCGCCGCCGCCCACCAGGACGCCATGGATCGGCTGCGCGAACTGGCGGAGCGCCTTGAGGAGGAGCACGGCGCTGTGTCGGATGACGAGCAGCGGGCAGCTCTGGACCGTATCGCCGCCATCGACGACTGGCACGACCAGCAGCGATTGCGGCCGGGTGCAGCCGCGTGAGCCGCACTGGCCGCGCAGGAGTGCGCAGGGCGCGACAGCGCGTCTTCGTGTTCGACTCCGAGGCTCTTTCCCAAGCCGTGCGAGGTGACCGGGAGATGGCCGCACTCATCAAGACGGCTCCACAGCTCGACATCCCGATCGTCACCTCGGCGCTCACCACCCTGGAGGCGTGGAACCCACGCGAAGGGTCGCGACAGGCACTGTGGAGCTGGACGCTGTCCCGGATCCGCGTCGTCCACACGGACGACCAGACGCTCTCGATGGCGCGCGACATGCTGAGAAACGCCGGCCTGCACGGTCACAAGTACGCCATCGACGCCGTCCTGGCGGCCGTCGCCAGACGGGAAGCGGAGCAGGGAGCCGAGACGACCCTCTTCACCTCTGACACCGACGACATGACCCAGCTGCTCGTGGACCGTCCCGTGCGCGTCGAGAAGGTCTGACGAACGACCTGTCAACGCCGTCACGCCTGACGAGCCCGGCTCCGCGACCGCGCCGGGTCATCCGTCTCGCTGAACGGAAGCCCCGCAACGACGGAGGTGCCGCCGCCGACAGCACGGGGCCTGGCCACCCATGTGGCGGCGAGCCGGTCCACGAGCAGCAGGCCCTGTCCCGTCTCGGCGTCGGCACCGGGACGGGCCACCGTGGACGGGCGGGACCGGGCGCCAGTGTCAGACACGGCAAGCCGACGAGCGGCGGCCAGGGCCAGCCGAACCGGCATCCGGACGCCCCCGGGTCAGGGCGCCAACGGTCAGGGCGTCACCGAGCGCCGGTGGACGGGGAAGTCGAAGTAGGTGTCGGGGTAGGGCTCCGGCTGGTACGTGTAGTGCCACCACTCGTGCTCGTAGTTGACGAAGCCCACGGCTTCGAGGGTTTCGCGCAGCAGGAGCCGGTTGGCCCGCTGTTCTCCCTGGATCCGGGGATCGAGCGTGTGGCTGAGGGTGTCGAAGCAGTCGTAGCCGGTCCCCATGTCGATCGAGTTGTCGGGGAAGCGCTCGTCCCGCGGGGCGGCGCAGTCGGTCAGGGGCTCCCCGGGCACGTACGGGCGCTGCTCGGCCGCCGGTAGTTCGACCAGGGTGAGGTCGACCGTGCTGCCGCGACTGTGCCCTGAGCGCTCGGCGATGTAACCGTCCGCGAAGAGCCTCGACTTGTCGACCCGGGGATAGAAGTCCTCCTTCATGCGCTGGTCGTCGAGGTCCTGCGCCCACGCCACGAACTGGTCGACGGCGCGCTGCGGGCGGTAGCAGTCGTAGACCTTCAGGCTGTACCCCTGCTCCAGAAAGATCTCCTGCGCCTCGACCAGCGCGTTCGCGGCGTCCTCGGTGAGGATGCACAGCGGCTGCCGGTACCCGTCGATGGGTTCGCCGATGAAGTTGTACGCCGTGCGGTAACGGATGTCGTGCAGGATCGTCGGGTCGACGTCGGAGAGGACGACGAAGTCCTCGGGAGCCTTGGGCTCCGGGTCCGCCTGGGCGGAGACGGTGCTGGTGAGCCCGGCGAGCAGGGCGGTGGACGCGAGAACGACGAGGGTCCGTGCGGCGGATGATCGGTTCATGGTCTCTTCGTCTATCAGTACGAGCGACTCACCGGTAGCCTCGCGCGTCGCCCGCGCGGGCGCCCCCCGCCGACTACCCGCCCGACGGTCGGGCGTCACGTCCCGCCGCGTAGGGACGTGACCACGTCTCCGCGTCACCGTTCCCGGTGCAACGGCAGCCCCGCGACGACGGACGTGCCGCCGACGGCACGGGGCCTGGCCGCCCACGCGGCGGCGAGCCGGTCCACGAGCAGCAGGCCCCGCCCCGTCTCCGCGTCGGCACCGGGACGGGTCACCGTGGGCGTGCGAAGCCCGGCGCCCGTGTCGGACACGGCGAGCCAGCAGTGGCCGTCGGCGGACCACAGGACGAGCTCGACGACGTCGTCGGCCCGCCGGCTGCCGTGCTGGACGGCGTTGGCGACCAGTTCGGACGTCAACAGCCTCACGTCGTCGGACAGGCAGGGCCGCAGGCCGGGAGGCAGCGCCTGCACGACGGCACGTCGGGCCAGGCCGACGGAGGCCGGCCGGGCCGGGAACTGCCAGTGGACGGGCAGGGGCGGGATGTCGGGCATGGCGAACTCCGTGTGCGCTTGAAGGGGGGCTCGGTGCTCCAGATGCCGGTGGCTCGCCGCCCTGAACGCGGGCACACCCGTCCCAGGGCGAACGGGCAGGCTCGCGCGGTGCACTTCCGGCACTGGCGTGTGTAGCGTGCTCGATACTGACCGTAGAGGCGTCATGGTAAATTAACCATCCCCACATGGCGCATTACCCTCTTATGGGTGACCTGGCGCCCGAGTGAGGGGACGCCGTGACCTGAGAAGGAGGGCGGAATGTCCACGAAAAGGACGCCGAGCGAGCGGCAGAAGCGGCTGGGCAGCGAGTTGCGGCGTATGCGTGTCGCAGCCGGAATGTCCGCCGAGTTCGCGGCCGGCCTTCTCGGCGTGGACCGCGGCAAGATCTCCAACATGGAGTCGGGCGTCCGGAACATCAACGCAGACCGGCTGCGCACCCTTGCCTGCAACTGTGGCGTGAGGGATGAGACGTACGTCGAAGCGCTCGTCGCGATGTCCCAGCCCACGTCGGGGTGGTGGGAGCGCTACCGAGGCAGCCTTCCGCAGGGGATGCTCGACATCGCCGAGCTGGAATCACTCGTCACGCGGATGCGGGTCGCGAACACGGTGCACATCCCTGGCCTGCTCCAGACATCCGAACACGCGACGGCCATCTTCCGCGTCGTGGTCCCCAGACTCCCCGAGCACGAGGTCGCGCTGAGACTGGCACACCGCTCAGAACGCCAGCAGGTGATCACGGGCGAAGCGGCAACCCCCTATGTGGCCATCGTTCATGAGGCCGCTCTTCGTATGCAGTTCGGGGGCCCCAAGGTCGCTCGTGCCCAGCTCGAACATCTCCTGACCATGTCCGAGCGGGACAACGTGTCCGTTCTGGTGCTGCCGTTCGAACATGGCGCCTTCCCCGGCGCCGGACAGAATGCTATGTACACAGAAGGTGCTGTTCCCCAACTCGACACGGTCCAGGTCGACACCATGCACGGGCCCACGTTCCTGTATGCCGAGAGTCAGCTCGCGAAGTACCGCGAGCAGTTCGACTGGCTGGAAGAGCTGGCACTGCCCCCGGCCTCCTCCCGCGACTTCATTCGTAAAATCGCAAACCAACTGTGAGGACAGACCCATGCCCGAGATCACCTGGGAAGCTCCCTTCTGCGGCGAAGGGAACTCCTGCTTCCGCATCGGCACCGACACCGACGGCAACGCCTACATCGCCGTCAACGGCCAGGAAGACCACTACCTCACCGACACCACCGACGCCCTCCGCGCCCTCATCACCGACATCAAGGCAGGCAAGGCCGACCACCTCCTGTAGGTCCAGCCCGCAACCCACGGCGCCCGCGCGGATTCATCCACCAAGCCGCACGTCCACTGTGAGGAGACGTTCATGCCCGAGATCACCTGGGAAGCTCCCTTCTGCGCCGAGGGAAGCTCCTGCTTCCGCGTGGGCACCGACACCGACGGCAACGCCTACATCGCCGTCAACGGCCAGGAAGACCACCACCTCACCGACACCACCGACGCCCTCCGCGCCCTCATCACCGACATCAAGGCAGGCAAGGCCGACCACCTCCTGTAGGTCCGGCCCACAACCCACGGCGCCCGCGAGGGTGCGCCGTAGTGATTCGACGCCCGTCGGAGCGTCATCCGGTAGGAGAGAGCCATGAGCGAGCCCACCGCAATGTCCTCGACCGGCATGCCGCGTGGTGTCGCCGAGGCGGTCGCCCGGCAGATCGAGCGTGACCACCTCAACGAGCTCATCACCGCCGCCGAAGCCGAGCACGGTCCCATCACCGAGGCGGAGATCCAGGCCAGGCGCGAGGAAGTCCACCGCCTCCGCCAATCCCTACGTCATGCCGGGTAGGGCCTCCTGCTCCACCTCGTGTGCCGCCGGATCCAGGGCGAGTCTCACGCCGAGCTTCTCCCTGCACTCGGGGCCGAGGCGCCACTGGCGGGCCACCCGGTCGTGGAGGGGGCGGCCGCACAGGCGGCACACCACCGGGGGCAGCTGTTGGCTCTCGGTGGATTCCAGGCCGGGAAGCGGCTCGGTCTCTTCGGTCACGGCAGTAGACCTATCACCCACCCCGGCGTGGGGTCTTTGGTACTGCCCCGCCCTGACGGACCGTCGACTTTGGTCGGCCCTGTTCTGGACGTTCGGGAGACGACGCGGCCGGTCGCCGCCTCGCAGACTGCTGACATGACGCGTGGAGAGATCAGCAGGGCACGGTTCCTGACGGGCGTGGCGGGCCTGGCCGGTGTGGCGGCCGGGGCGGTCGGGGTCACGGCGGCGACGGCCGGGGCGACGGCGGGGGCCTCCGACCCCGACCCCGCCCCGGCCCCCGGACCTCGGTACCGGGGCGTGACGTACGACGTGAGCGTGGGCTGGAGCCGGCGGCGGATGTGCACGGACCTGCGGGTGATCGCGGAGGATCTGCACGCCACCTCCGTGTCGGTCTTCGGCAGCGGCGTGGAACGCCTGGCGGCCACGGCCGCCGAGGCCGCCGAGCGCGGGCTGCACGTGTGGATACAGCCACGGCTCGGGGACGTGCCGTTGGCCGACATCCTCGACCACCTCGCGGAGGCCGGCCGGGAGGCCGAGCGGCTGCGCCGGCAGGGGGCGGCGGTCGACCTCAGCGTCGGCTGCGAGTTCCTGCTCTACGTCCCCGGCATCGTGCCCGGCGCCGACGTGATGGAGCGCATCGAGAACCTCATGTCCGGGAACTTCGATCCGGAGCACATGGTGCGGCGGCTGCACGAGGTCATCGGGCAGGCCGCGGCCACCGGCCGCTCCGTCTTCCGTGGCGCGCTCACGTACGCGGCGGAGCCCGGTGAGGCGGCGGAGATCGTCGACTGGGACCTGTTCGACCTGGTCAGCCTCGACTACTACGCCCACCATCCCCGCCGGGAGGACTACGTCCGCGACCTCGCGCCGTTCCGCCGCCTCGGCAAGCCGCTGGCCATCGCCGAGTTCGGGGCCTGCGCGTACGAGGGCGCCACCGAGGACGGCGGCATGGGGTGGAACGTGGTGGACTACAGCAAGCCCCGCCCGGAGATCGTCGGCGGCCTGGTCCGCAGTGAGGAGACGCAGGCCCGCTACCTCACCGACGTCTTCGGCGCCTTCGCGACGATGGACCTGTACGCCGCCATGGTCTACACGTTCGTCAACCCCGAGTGCCCGCACTGGCCCGAGCCGCGCTACGACCTCGACATGGCGAACTACACCCTGGTCAAGGCCCTGTGGCACTCCCCCGACGGCTTCGAGCACGGCTGGCACTGGGAGCCCAAGCTCGCCTTCCACACCCTCGCCCGCCTCTTCGCCGACGGGCGGCCCGCCACCCGGTGACGCGCCGCTCGCCTCCCTCGCCGCCCGCTCCTCCCGTCGACTCGCCTGTTGACCGCGTGGGGTGCTGGGCTGGACGGTGGTCGTTCGCACACCGAGTCGTGGCACGAGGAGGCAGCGGATGAGCGGGGCGGGCGGTACGGGGCACGAGGACCGTCGGGCCGGGCTTCGGTTCGTCGCCCCGCCACGGTGGCGGATCGTCCCTCACGATCCCGAGGACGAGGGCGAGGGCGAGGGCGGGTACGAAGACGGCTGGTCTCCGACCACGACGGCGATCCCGTCGCCCTCCGGGGAGGGGATCGCCGTGGCGCGGGACCCGTGGGACCCGCATTTCGACACCGACGAGGACGGCCCCGGGCCGGGGCACGAGCACGAGCACGAGCACCAGGCCGAGGCCGAGGCCGAGGCCGACGCCTGGTTCGCGGGGATGCTGGACCAGCGGGGGATCTGGGTGGGCCTGTGGGAGGGGCTGCCGGAGGACCCGCCCGACGAGGACGGGCTGCTGGAGGCCGCCGAGTGGCTGGCGGACCAGTCGGTGAACCTCGAGTACCTGGCGCCGCCGACCGTCCACGGAAGGGAGTTCCGCGCGCGGCGTATGACGGTCCACGGCCGTCCGGCGGCCGGCGTGTGGGCGCGGTTCGCGGGTGACGAGGACGACGGGACGGCCGCCTACCTGCGGCTCCTGCTGCTCCAGCTCGCCGACGGCAGGCTGTCGTTCGTCTTCGGCGTCGCCCAGTCGGACGCGGACCGGCAGCTCGTCGACGACTGCCTGGACAGCGTCGAGCCGATCGCCGGGGGGTCGGCGGGCTGACCGACCGCCTCCGGCCCCGGATCGCCGGGCCCGGATCGACCGGTCACTCCTCGACGGCGCCGCCGACCGAGCGGAGGTGGGCGCGGAAGGTCAGGTCGGGACTCTCCCGGCGGAGCGTCAGGTAGTCGGCGAAGGACAGCTGGGCGCGCAGGGTGCGGCCGGAGCGGACCAGGTCGGCCTGGCGGCGCTCGGTGTCGCGGATGCCCTCCGCGAGGGTGAGGACCTCCTCCGCGCGGGCGGCCGGCACGAACAGCACCCCGTCGTCGTCGCCCAGCGCCAGGTCGGCGCGGTCCACCGTCCAGTCGCCGACCGTCGCCGACGCGAGGGCGTCGGCCGCGCGGGCGTCGAGGCGCCGCGGTCCCGTGGGCAGCGTGCCGGTGCTGAACACGGGCAGGCCGATGGCGCGCAGGTCCGCGGTGTCGCGGTGCAGGCCCCAGATCACGATGCCGCTCAGCCCGGCGGCCTGGGCCTCCAGCACCACGAGGTCGCCGACGCAGCTCTCGTCGACGCGTCCGCCGTTGTCGACGACCAGCACGTCACCGGGGGCGGCGCTCTCGTACGCCTCCAGGAAGACGTCGACGCTGCCGGCGTGCCGCGCCGGCAGGACCCGGCCGGCCAGCCGGCTGCCCGGCACGACGGCCCGGACGGCGGTGGGCGCGCAGCGGACCGGGACGCGGGCGCGGATGCAGGCGTCGGCGAGGTGCGCGGTCGTCAGTCCGGCGAAGCGTCGGGTCAGTTCGGCGTGCTCCATGCGGTTCCTCCCGTCGGTGCGCCCCGGGCCGGCGGGGCGGCACCGGGCCGGCGGGGTGGGTCCCCGAGGCTAGCGGTCCCCGTGGTCCGCCGCGCCGAGGCCGTCGAGCGCGGCCCGCAGGATGGGGTCGACGTAGTCGGGCTCCCCGGGAATCCGGACGACGGCGATGATCATGTCGAGGATCTGCTCCAACGTGAGGTCGTCGCGGACGTCGTGGGCCCGCTGGGCGGCGAGGAGGAGCGGCCGGCCGGCGGCCAGCACCCGCGAGCGGTTGTCGGCGAAGACGGCGGCGTCGCTGTCCGCCTGCGCCAGCAGCTCGGAGGCGAGGTGGCGCTTGCTGGCGGAGAAGGCGACGAAGCGGTGCAGCCAGGCCACGAACACCTCCCCCGGGCTCTCGCCCTCGACGGTCCGCGCCGCCTCGCAGACGGCGTCGACCTCGTCGACGTAGAGGGCCTCCAGAAGCTCCCTGCGGCCGGGGAAGTTGCGGTAGAGCGTCGCCATGCCGACGCCGGCGCGGCGCGAGATCTCGGCCATCGAGACCTGGGCGCCGGACTCGGCGAAGGCGGCGCGCGCGGCCGTGAGGATCCTGCCGCGGTTGCGCTCGGCGTCGGCGCGCCGGGGCGGCGTGGGCCTGGGGTCCTGGGGCATCGACTTCCTAAGTGGATAGGTTATCCGTTACGCTGAACGGACAGGCTCTCCGTTTCTGGTCGGCCTGATTCTACCCACCTGTCCGCCGCGCACGGAGCGCGGCGTTTCGAGGAGCCCTCATGGAGCACCGACCTCTCGGACGCACCGGCGTCGTCGTCAGCCCGCTGTCGCTGGGCGCGATGATGTTCGGCGCCTTCGGCAACCCCGACCACGACGACGCGGTGAAGATCATCCACCGCGCCCTCGACGCCGGGATCAACGTCGTCGACACCGCCGACTTCTACTCCCAGGGGGAGTCCGAACGGATCGTGGGCCGGGCCCTTTCCGGCGGACGGCGCGAGAGCGTGGTCCTCGCCACCAAGGGCGGCCTGCCGTTCGGCGAGGACCCCAACCAGCGCGGCACCTCGCGGCGGTGGATCACCCAGGCCGTCGAGAACTCCCTGCGCCGGCTCGGGACGGACTGGATCGACCTGTACCAGATCCACCGCCTCGACGCGTCCGTCGACGTCGACGAGACCCTGGGCGCGCTCTCCGACCTCGTCCGCGCGGGGAAGATCCGGATGATCGGCGCCTCCACGGTCGCCGGCTCGGAGATCGTCGAGGCCCAGTGGACGGCCGAGCGCCGGGGCCGCGAACGGTTCCGCACCGAGCAGCCCCCGTACTCCCTGCTGACCCGCGCCGTCGAGTACGACGTGCTGCCGACCTGCCAGCGGTACGGCATGGGCGTGCTGACCTACAGCCCGCTGGCCGGCGGCTGGCTCGCCGGCGGGTACCGCAGGGGCCGGGAGATCGCCGGCCCCGGGTCGGCGGCCCGCAGGAACCTCTTCGCCGCCGCCTACGACGCCACCTCGGCGGCGAACGCGGCGAAGCTCGACGCCGCCGACGCCCTCGGCGCGCTCGCCGACGAGGCCGGGTTGTCGCTGATCCAGCTGGCGCTCGCGTTCGTCATCCGCCACCCGGCCGTCAGCTCCGCGATCGTCGGCCCGCGCACGATCGAGCACCTGGAGTCCTACCTGACGGCCGACGGCGTGGAGCTGTCCACGGAGCTGCTCGACCGCGTCGACGCGATCGTGCCGCCCGGACACACCGTCAACGTCGCCGACAACATGTGGCAGACGAGCACGTCCGCGCTGGAGCCGGCCGCCCGCCGCCGCTAACCGCCGCCGCCGGGACGCCCTGCGGGGAAGGGCGCGACCGACCACGGACCCCGGCCGGTGGCGCGGTGGCGAACCACCGGACGCGCCACCGGCCGGGGCACCACGGGCTCCCAGGCCGGGGCGTTCCGACGGCACGCGCGGGGCCCGACCCCGGGTGGGGTCAGGCCCTGCACTCTCGGACGGGTCCAGCATCGCCGGGGGAGGCGGGTGTGTCCTTGTCCACCCGTGACGGCCTCCTGTCGATCCACGCCTCGGGCGCGCCGTGCCGGCGGGGGGATGTCGTCACCCGCGGGCACTCTCGACGCGGCCGTCCGCTCCCGGCGTCAGTGGTCCGCCACCGTGCCGCCCTCGCGTTCCACGACGCGCAGCAGCTCCTCGGAGGCGCGTTCCACCCGCTCCGGACGTCCCGGGCGCACCAGGTGACCGGCGCGCTCGCCCCACCGCGGGGAGACGTTGTACCGCGTGCCGTTGACACGCACGGCGACCGTCCTGCCGCCCGAGAACCGGGCCGGTGACGCGCTGACATGGCTCACCCGCGAGCTGGCGATCAGACGACGGTCGGAGCCGAGCAGGTGGAGCCTTCCGTCCTCAACGGCCACGTACCCGTGCTGGGCGAGGGGCCGCACACCCTTGCTGATGTGTACTTCCTCGAAGACGTGAGTAGCCATTGGTCTTCTCCCTGTTCCGTTGTCCGCGCACAACGGGTAACCGGAGGCGCGGACTTGAAACAGCCCGTTCTCCGGCGGGCCGCCGTCGGCCGCTAAGGGGCCGGCGGAGTGGGGCCGCCGAGGTCACCGAGGTCGTCGCGGAAGGGGACGCCGCCGGGGCGGTCGACGGCCCGCCACAGGCGGCGGGCGCGCTCGTCGGTGGCCACGGCACCCTCGGCCGAGGTCTGGTAGCTCTCCAGGTACGCCCGCAGCACGGCGCCGTCCACCGTGTCCGGCCGCGCGCCGCCGAGGTCGGGGTGGGCGTGGAGGACGAGCAGGAGCATGCCGTCCACGCGCCGCCTGCCGGCGCCGAGCGCCGGCTGGAAGTACGGCACGTCCAACGCGCGGGCGCCGCGCCGCAGGTAGAACCGCAGACGCGCCGTCGGATCGCCGTGCGCCGCCTCGCCCGCGGCGTGGTGCGCCGGGTCGGCGACCTCGGCCAGGATCAGGCACGGGTCCCAGGCGGCCCGCCACGCCCGCAGCGCGGCGTCCAGCACCCGGCCTCCGGCGCCGTGTCCTCGGAGCCCCGGGCGCACCGCGACCCAGGCCAGCAGCCCGACGCGCAACTCCGGGTCCCACTCGCCGAGCGCGGCGGCCAGCGGACGGCCGTCGGGGTCCACCGCGACCCACCCCGTGGTGTCACCGGAGGCGACCGCCTCCCGCACCTCCTCCAGGGGGTCCAGCTCGTCCGCCCGGAACGACGGCTCCAGTAACTCCCGGTAGACGGCGTCCAGTTCCCGGCCGGCGCCGTCGAGTGGCCTGACGTGGGGCTCCCCGCCCGTGCCGACGTCCGCGATCTCTCCCACCCCTGGCCGCCCTTCCGCGCCGCCGCCTCGCCCCCGAGGCTGTTCCGGAAAACGCTCCCAGGAGCACCCGATTCCGGCAAGGGGTTCGTCCTTCACCGTAGCGGCACAAGTCCCCCACTCGATACGGTGGGTGGCGTCGGGCGCGTGAGGCGCGAGACATCCCGGGGGGGAAACCGGGACCACCACCGCGCGTCGGCACACTCGGCTCGGTACTCCCGAGGAGGCGGCCATGCCCACGTCTGACGGCGGAACCACACCCCCCGCGTCCACCCCGGAACCGACGCCGGGTCAGCCCGCGGTTCCCGAACCGGCGTCGGCCGCGCTCGCCGACGCGGCGGCGCGGGCGGCGGCGGGCGCCGCGCCCCTGCCGGCCGTGGCCGAGCCGGCGGCCGAGTTGGGGGGCGGCCTCCAGGAGGTGGCCCGGGGTCTGCGCGGGTATCCCGCGCTGCTGGTCTCGTTGGGGACCAGCATCGTCCTCGGCACCGCGGGCGTGCTGACGGGCGCCGCGTTCCCGCTGGTGGCGGGCGCGGTGGGCGCGGTGTTGCTGATAGCGCTGGGCGCGTGGTGGCTCACGGACGTCCGCGGCGGCGCCGGCTCGCCACGGGCGTCGGCGGCCCCGACGGCGCCGCGGGTCGACGTCTCGCTGAGCCGCTTACGGGACACGGACGTGTCGGACGTGGGCGTGGCCGAGGGGCCGGGCGGGCGCGTCGACGTGTCCGTCAGCCGCGTCACCGGCGGCCGGATCGAGGACGTGGGCCGCACCGGGCCCGGGGGCGGGGTGATCCGGGTGCGGCTGCGCCGCGTCGCGGGGCGGGTGCTGCGGCGCGTCGGCCTCGCGGGGGTGGGGCGCGGCGAGGCGGGCGCCGAGGGGGCACCCGAGGAACGGGCCGGCGCGGCGCCGACGACCGGGCCGGCCTCCCCGTCGGCGGCCACCTCGGACTCCGTGCCCACGGCCACGCCGGGCTCCGCGCCGGCGGCCGGCGCGGCACCCTCCACCACCGGGCCCGCGCCGGACCCGACGCCGCCCGGCCGGCCGCCGGCCGACCCGCCGACCGACCCGCCGGCCGACGCGACGGCCGACCCGCCAGCCGACCCTCCGGCCGACCCGCCGCCACCGGCCGAGCTGCCGTTGTCCCACGCCCAACGCGCCGCCCGCGACGCCGTGCTGGACGCCGCCCGCACCCCCGGCCGCGGCGCCCGCGTCGACGTCGTCGCCGACAGCGGCTGCGGCAAGACCATCCTGCTGAGCAGCCTCGCCAACGACCTGCGGCGCGCCGGCTTCCTCACCCTGTTCATCTCCGCCCAGGCGCCCGCCTTCGGCGTCGGCATCACCGCCGGATCGGTCCGCGAGATGGCCGACTACAGCGCCTGCCGCGCCCTGATCGACGCCATGGCGGCGGACGTGCGCGCCGCCTCGCTCCCGGACGGCGACATCGCTCCCCCGATCACCCCGGAGTACGGCGAGGAGCTGGAGGAGGCCGTCCTCGCCGCGCGGAGCGCGCGGCTGACGCCCGTGCGCATCGACGGCCTGAGCCGCGTGAGGATCAGCGGCGCCCGCCGTTCCGCGCTGGACAACGTCGGCAACGTGAACCTCCAGGTCGCCACGCCGCTGGACCGGCTGGCGCTGATGCAGCACCAGCTGCTCGCCGTGCTGGACGGCGTCGCCCGGCAGCGCCCGCTCGCCCTCCTGGTCGACGACCTCCAGGAGATCCTCAACACGGCCACCGGCGTCTGGCTGACCACCGTCCTCGACGGCCTGCCCACGGCCGTCGTGGTCCACGCCCGCCGTCCGGTCGCCGAGCAGCGGGTGACCGCGCCGGGGATGACCACCGTCCGCCTCGGCATGATGGAGCCCGGCGAGACCCGCGCCCACGTCACCGAGCGCCTGACGTCCGCCGGCTGGTCCCCCGACGCGGCCACGGCCGCCTCGGACGCCGTCCACCGGGCGACCGGCGGACACCCGCTGGGCGTGGGCACCTGCACCGACATCGTCGCCGGCTCGCTGCCCACCGACGCGGACCCCGACGCCGTCCGCGCCCGCGTCCTGGGCGGCGAGACGGCGTGGGAGGGCGACGCGCGGCGCGGGTCGATCGAGGCCGTCCGCACCTTCGTCGACCAGGCCGCCTCCGACCTCGTGGGCCGCCCCGTGGAGGTCTTCGACCTGCTGGTCGTGCTGCGCCGCTGCACGGTCAAGGTGCTTCTCGGGGTGCTGTCGGAGGAGGGGATCGACGCCGACGCGGCGCGGCGCGTCCACGACTGGCTGGCGCGGTCCACCGTCATCACCCGCTTCGACGACGACCTCGAACTCGGCTGGCGGCTGCACGACTACCTCCGCGAGAACCACGCCCGCCGGCTCGCGGCCGAGCGGCCCGAGCGGTACGCCCGGCTGCACGCCGTCGCGGAGCGCCACTACCGCCGCGGCCTCAACTTCGACGAGCCGTACGACCCGGTGTCCCCGCACGCCTCCGGCACCCGCTACGAGGACCCCGAGTGGCGGCGCGACGCCCGCGAGTGGCTGTACTACGCCGCGCACCTGGACCGCGACGCCTTCCCCGGCGCCCAACGGGCCATGATCCGCCTGTTCTTCGAGGCGTTCTGGTGGTGGGACATGGAGGTCGAGGGCCCCTCGGGCAACTGCGAGCAGCTGGTCATGGGCTACCGCGCCGCCGTCGCCGACCGCTTCCCCGCCCGCTGGATCGACTGGCTCGACACGTTCCGCCGCGGCTACGTCGCCGGCCGGCGCAACCAGCGGCCCGGCCGCGACCCCGAGCGCTGGCGCCAGGCGGCCCAGGCGATGAACAGCATCCGCCTCCAGCTCGGCATCAGCCGGGGCCGGGTGCCGGTGGACCCCGACCTGCGCCGCGTCCACCTGCTGATGTGCTGCCTGATGGGCGACGTCGTGTGGTGCGGCGGCGACGGCGGCGACCGCGACCGGCGGGTCGCGGCCGAGTGGTACCGGACGGGCGCGGAGGTGGCCACGGAGGAGGACGAGCTGTGGATCGGCGCCTGGGCGGTCTGGCAGGAGGCCGCGCTGTGGGCCGACGGCGGCGCCGACCCGGCGCGGGCCCGGCGCCTGCTGGACGCCGTCGTCCCCGAGCTCGCCGACGACTACGAGCTGCGGGTGCTGGTGACGCGCACCTACGGCGACGTGGCCTGGCACGAGGGCGACCGCGCGCGGGCCTTCGACCGCTACGCGCGGGCGGCGTTACACGCGCTCGTGTACCACGTGCGGCAGGAGGACACCGGGCGGCAGTTCCCCAACGAGTACACGCGGGAGATGTACGCGGACGTGTGCGGGACGCTGCGCGCCCGGCTCGCCGAGGCCGCCGAGGCCGGCGAGCCGGAGCTGGTCGCCGCCGTCGAGGAGCGCCTCCTCGCGTACTTCTCCCCCTACTGGCAGGAGGCCGCCGCCGATCCCCCGGCCGCCGGGCCGCCGCTGCCCCCCGGGCCCGAGGAGGACGACCTGGGCACCGACCACACCCGCTTCTTCCGCGCCGTCAGCTGGACGCTGTCGGCCAGGGAGCCGGAGCTCGCCGACCCCCCGGACGCGCCGCTCGCGCTGTGAGCCCGAGCGCCCGCGCCCGCGCCCCCGCCTCACCGGCCGCCCGCCCGGTCCACACCGAACTCCCCGGCCGCGCCGGCCACGTCACCTTCGCCGCCTGCGCCGGCGACGCCGTCCTTGCCGTCCTCGGCCGGGCGCGACGCGGGCGGGCCCGGGGTGAAGTGTCGTACGTCATCGCGGCGTCGGCCCACGCGACGCGGGAGTCGATCAGCCGGGTGAGCTTCAGCTGCGTGGGCACCATGCCCCGGCCGCGCCAGAACGCGTCGCTGACGCGGTTCGCCGAGGTCCACTCGGCGCCGTACCGGCGAAAGCCCCGCTCCCTCGCCCACTCCCCCACGCCGGACAGCAACGCGCTGCCCACCCCGGCCAGGCGGGAGGACGCGGTCACCACCGCGATGCCGATCGTCGCCGCGTCGGTGTGGCTGCTGTCAGGACCCGCCTGCATCATCCCGACGGGCTGGCCCCGCCGCTCGGCGACGAGGAGCAGCTGACGGTCGTCCCCCAGCGCCGCCAGGAAGCCGTCGCGGATCGCCCGCGGATCGACGAGCGCGGGGCGCAGGGCCGGTGGCAGGGCGTGGAAGTGCTGGAGCTCCACGGTCAGCTCCAGCAGCCGGTCCACGTCCGCCCCGCGCGCCGGGCGCAGGCGGACCCCCGGGACGGCGGCGGCCCCGTCGGGCGTTCGCGGGGCGGGCGGGCGCGCCTCGGGCGTGCGCGCGTCGGGGACGGGCCGGAAGCCCCTGATCTGGTCGACCCCGAAGCCGAGCTCGAAGAAGCAAGTGACCGTGTCCCGCGCGCCCGCCGGCACCGCGACGGTGTGGCTGAACGCGCCGATCGCGGTCAGCTGACCGGACAGGGCCTCGTACAGGGCGCGGTAGATCGCGCGCCGGTCGGCAACGACGCTCGCGTGCTGGGTGAGGCGGACGCGGGCCGTCGGCTCGCCGGGGAACGCCGGTGCCACGGCCGCCATGAAGCCGACGAGCCCGCCGTCCCGCACGGCCGCCACCGCCGGCCCCGTTCCCCACCAGCCCGCCACCGCACGACGGGCCACCTCCGCGTCCGCGATGTCCCAGCCGCCCGCGCCCTCCTCCGCCCCCGCCGCGGCGGGGGCGTGTGCCCGGCTCAGCAGCGCCGCGGCCTGCTCCACGAAGCCATCCTCGAGGGGAACGATCCGCATCCCCCCATCCAATCCCATCCCATCCCACGCCAGTCCCCGTCCGAGCCGTCCGGGGTGCCCGGTCGGCACGGCGGCGAGATGATGGGGGCGTGGACGAGGTGTGGGTGGCCCCGCCGTCCTCGTCCCCCGTGTCACAGACACGCCGGCCGTCTCGTCCTCGGGACGACAGGCGGTCGTCGAACGGGAGAGGTGAGGGTCGTGCGGGTGTTCGTGGCGGGCGGGAGCGGGGTGGTGGGGCGGCGCCTGGTGCCACTGCTGGTGGCCAGGGGGCACCACGTCACGGCGACGACGACGGGGACCGACCGGCTGGAGCTGCTGCGGCGGCTCGGCGCGGACGCCGTCGTGATGGACGGGCTGGACGCGGCGTCGGTCGGCGAGGCCGTGGCCCTCGCCCGGCCGGACGCGGTGGTCCACCAGATGACCGCGATCGCCGGCACCCCCGACCTGCGGCACATCGACCGCTGGTTCGCCACCACGAACCGACTGCGGATCGAGGGCACCGACCACCTCGTGGCGGCGGCCGAGGCCAGCGGCGTCACCACGCTCGTCGCGCAGAGCTACGCCGCGTGGAACGGCCTGCGTGAGGGCGGGTGGGTGAAGACCGAGGAGGACCCGCTGGACCCGCAGACGGGGACGGCCGCGCAGGCGGTGGCGGAGGCGATCCGCCACGTCGAGGACGTGGTCGTCGGGGCGGGGGGCGCGGTGCTGCGCTACGGCGGGTTCTACGGGCCGGGCGCGAGCGACGACCAGGTCGAGATGGTCCGCCGACGCCAGTTCCCGCTCGTCGGCGGCGGCACCGGCTACTGCTCGTGGGTGCACCTTGACGACGCGGCGAGCGCGACGGTCCTGGCCGTGGAGCAGCGGGCCACGGGCGTGTTCAACATCGTGGACGACGAGCCGGCGCCGGCCAGCGAGTGGCTTCCCCACCTCGCGCGCTGCGCGGGCGCGAAGCCGCCGGTGCGGGTGCCCCGGTGGCTGGCGCGCCTGGTGGCCGGTCGGGTGGCGGTGACGATGATGACCGAGGGACGCGGCTTCTCCAACGCCAAGGCCCGGCGTGAGCTCGGCTGGGAGCCGCACTACCCGTCGTGGCGGCAGGGCTTCCGGGAGGGACTCGCGTGAGCCGGACGACGAGGGCGGCCGGGGAGGTGACGAGGCGGACCGAGGAGTTCCTGGAGCTGCGCCCGCTGCTGTTCGCGATCGCGTACCGGATCCTCGGCAGCGTGAGCGAGGCCGAGGACGCCCTCCAGGAGACGTGGCTGCGCTGGGAGGCGACCGCGACCCGCCCCACCTCCACCAGGGCGTTCCTGTCGGCCGTCGTCACCCGGGTCGCGATCGACGTGCTGCGGTCGGCGCGCGTGCGGCGGGAGGAGTACGTCGGCCCGTGGTTCCCCGAGCCGCTGCTGACCGACCCCTACGAGGACCCGGAGCGCTCGGCGGAGCTGGCGGACACGGTGTCGACGGCGGCGCTGCTCCTGCTGGAGCGGCTGAGCCCCCCGGAGCGGGCGGTCTTCGTGCTGCGGGAGGCGTTCGGCTTCGGCTTCCCCGAGATCGCCGCCGCCGTGGGGCGCTCCCCGGAGGCGTGCCGTCAGCTCGCGGTGCGGGCCCGCCGTCACATGGCGGCCGGCCGCCCCCGGTTCGTGGCGGACCGCGGAGAGCGTGAGGAGCTCGCGCGGCGGTTCCTCGACGCCTACACGGCGGGGGACGTGGCCGGGCTGCGGGCGCTCCTGGCCGCCGACGCGCACCTGGTGGGCGACGGCGGCGGCAAGGGCCCCCGGTGGGCCGGGCGGATCGTCGGCGCCGACGACGTCGCGACGCTGCTCGCCGCGGTCGTCCCGCCGTTCCTCGGGATCGGCGTCGCGGTGGAGCCGCGGCGGCTCAACGGCGAGCCGGGCGCGCTCCTCCGCGACCGGGACGGCGGAATCCTCTGCGCCCTGTCGCTGGACGTGGCCGACGGCCGGGTCCGGGCGATCCGCTCCGTCATGAACCCCGACAAGCTGGGCCACATGGGTCCGGTGGCGGACGCCTGGGCGGTGACGCGGGAGATGAGAGAGCTGCGACGGACGACGCGCCGGCCCGAGCCCACGGGCTGAGGCGTCCTCACCCGTTCGGCGGCCGATCGGTCGGCGGCCCCCGCCCGGACGCCTCCCGGGCCACGGGGCCTCGGCGCCCCGTGGCCCGGGTTGCGGTGCGCCCCGGGACCCGGACCATCGGTCGGGAGGGCCCGTGCCCGGGCGCTCGGCACCCCGTCACGACCACGTCCGTCACGGCCACGCCCGCCACGACCACGACCGAACGCGAGGAGTGAGGCGATGGAGACCTACTCCCCTGGCTTCCAGGGACGCGCCCGCACGCTCCAGGAACGGCTCCCGCCCGGCCAGTACCCGACGGAGTCCTTCCCCGTGCTGAGCGCCGGCCCCACCCCCCAGGTGCCGCTCGAGAGCTGGACCTTCACCGTCTCCGACGAGACGGGACGCGGCCTCAGCTGGTCGTGGGAGGAGATGATGGCCCTGCCCCAGGAGAGCCCCACGGCCGACATCCACTGCGTCACGCGGTGGTCGAAGTTCGACACCACCTGGGTGGGCGTCTCCCTCGACGTCTTCCTCGGCGCCCTCCTCGACGGCAGGGAGACGGCGGCCGAGTTCGTCCTGGCACGGTCCTACGACGGCTACACCACGAACCTCCCCCTCCGGGACGTCACCGGCGGGCGGGCCTGGCTCGCGCACACCTTCGACGGGCAGCCGCTCGCCCCCGACCACGGCGGCCCGGCCCGCCTGGTGATCCCGCACCTGTACTTCTGGAAGTCCGCGAAGTGGGTCAGGGAGCTGCGCCTGACCGTCCGCGACCAGCCCGGTTTCTGGGAGACCGCCGGCTACCACGACTACGGCGACCCCTGGCGCGAACAGCGCCACCAGGGCGACTGACGGGCGGGGCGGGTGGGACGCGGATGGCTGCCGGCCCGGCTGGTGGAGCGGACCGACCAGACGGCCACCGGCCGGACGCTGCGGTTCGAGGTGGACGGCTGGCCGGGGCACCTGCCGGGCCAGCACGTCGACGTGCGCCTCACCGCCCCCGACGGCTACCACGCGGTCCGCAGCTACTCCCTCGCCGCGCCGTCCGACGGCCGCCGCCTCGAACTCGGCGTGCAGGCGGTGCCCGGCGGCGAGGTCTCCCCCTACCTCGCCGACGTCCTGCCGCTCGGCGCGCTGGTCGAGGTGAAGGGCCCGCTCGGTGGCTGGTTCGTCTGGCAGCCGCGGCGGGAACGGCGACCAGCGCTGCTCGTCGCCGGCGGATCGGGCGTCGTCCCCCTCATCGCCATGCTCAGGGACCGGCGTCGGACGGGCGCCGACGTGGCCTGCGCCCTGGTGTACTCCGCGCGCGGGGAGGCGGACGTCTGGTACCGCGAGGAACTCGACGTCCTCCGGGCCGAGGTGCCCGTGCGCGTCGTCCACACCCGCCTGGCGCCGCCCGGCGCGGCCCGGCCGGCGGGGCGCGTCACCGCCGACGACCTCCGGGGCCTGCTCCCGCCCGACGAGTCGCGCTGCTACGTCTGCGGGCCGACCGGCTTCGTGGAGCACGTCAGCGGACTGCTGCTGCGCGACGGCCACCCCCCGGACCGGATCCGCACGGAGCGCTTCGGCTGACCTCCGCCCCCACGCCCGACCCGCTTGACCCACACGACCCGAGGGAGCGTCATGGACCAGCAACCCCGCCCGCACTCCTACGTGGACGGCAACGCCCTGGCGGGCCCGCTCGCCGACGTCTTCGCCGTCGACCCCACCGTCGCGTGGCGGATGTGCCCCGCCTGCCGGCGCCCGTCGACCGTCGCGGAGCTCCACGTCTACGGGCCCGAGCCGGGGCTGACGGCGCGCTGTCCCGGCTGCGCGGCGCTCGCGCTGCGCGTCGTCACCCAGCCGGAGCGTCTGTGGCTCCAGCTGGGTGGCGACGGCGCGGCGTTCCGCTTCCCCCTGCCGCCGGCCGCACGCTGACCCGCGGCGCTCCCGTGTCCGTGACCGCACACGGGCGGCGGGCGAAAGCGGACGGCGGGTGAGGCCCGGCCTAGACCGGGACCGGGCCGCGCCGGGCGGCGGGGTGGGCCGACTCCGCGTCGGCCAGCAGCGCGACCAGGCAGGCCCGCGCCCGCGCCACCCGGGAGCGGACGGTCCCGATCGGGCAGCCCAACGTGCGGGCCGCCTCCTCGTAGCTCATGCCGAGGACCTGCGTCAGCACGAACGCGCGGCGCCGCTCGTACGGCAGCGCGGCCAGCAGCTCGATCAGGGCCACGCCGTCCTCGAAGCCGGGCAGGCCGCGCGGCTGGGACCGTTCGACCGCGAGCTGCCAGTCCTCGCGGTCGGAGAGCCGGGGGCGGGCGGAGGCGCGGCGCAGGCTGTCCACGACGGTGTGGCGGGCGATGGACAGCAGCCAGGTGCGGGCGGAGGAGCGGCCCTCGAAGCGGTGCAGGCCGCGCAGCGCCCGCAGGAAGGTCTCCTGCACGAGGTCGTCGGCCAGTCGGGGGTCGTCGGCGAGCTTGGCGACGTAGCACCACACGTCGCGGTGGAGGGCCCGCACGAAGGACTCGACGGCGACGGGGTCGCCGGTGCGGGCGGCCAGGGCGAGCAGGGTGACGGGCTCGTCGGCGGAGTCGGCACGGCGCCCGGCGGTGGAGGGCCGGGGCGGAGCGGAGGGGTCGGAGGCGGGCGGTGGCGAGACGGGCTGGGGGGTGGGCGACGGAGTGAGCGACGGAGTGGGTGGCGGAGTGGGTGGCGAGGTGGTCAGGGTCGGGGCGGGCATCGTCAACACACCAGGTCCTTCGTGTCACCGGACGCGGACCCGCGGAGGTTGCGCGGCAGTGCCGCGCCCGTGGGGGGTGGAGAGCCGGCTCCGTGACGGACGGGCCGGCTGCCGCTGCCGAGGTGGGACCGGCAGGAACGCCTGCTGTCAGGCGACAGCGGCCCCCGGCGGCGGCCCCCGCGTGCTGACGACGCGAAGGGTGGGCGCGCGGCGTGGCCGGCGGCGGCTGCCGGACGCCGCCACCCGGCGCGGCTGGACGGGAAGCGGTGGGCGGCACAGCAGGCGCAGCGGAGCCACGAGCCGGGCGCCGACGGCTCGGGCGATGCGGAAGGCGGCGCGTTCCCCGTGGGCCAGCCACAGGCCGGAGAGCAGCGCCGCGGCGAGGTGGGCGGCGGCCATGCCGTAGACGGAGGGCGCCTGCGCGGCGTGCTCGACGTGCTGGGCCGGGACGGCCGCCGTCCCGGTGGCCCGCTCCCCGAGGCCGCCGGCGAGGACGCACCGCAGCCGGCTCCACCAGCCCCCGGCGACGGGGAGGTGACCGGCCGGCTGGCACGCCGCGGTGACGAGGGAGAAGACCAGGTGGAGCGCCAGCTGGGTGACGACGGCCGCGGACGTGACGACGGGGACGGCGCGTTCCCGCCCGGCGAGGAGCCAGGCGCCCAGCGTGACCACGGGCAGCGCCACGGCCGGGGCCCACCAGGGCAGCGGCGCCCCGAGGGCGAGCATGTGGCCGGTGGCGGCGAGCAGCACGCACAGGGCCGCGAACATCGTGGCCCTCAGCAGTCTGCTCGGTCGGCTCCCGGCTGCGCCCATGGCCTCCTCATCCTCCCATCGGCCGCCCGGCCAGGGGGAGATGGCCGAGGCGGGCCGCGCTCCGGCCCGCGGCACGGCGCTCACCAGGCGACGGGCAGCCGGTCCAGGCCCCTGACCATCCGGCCGCTCCGCCAGGACAGCTCCTCCTCCCGGGCCGCGAGCCGCAGCCGGGGGAAGCGGCGCAGCAGCGAGCCCACGGCGACGCGCAGTTCGGCCTTGGCCAGCTGCGCCGCCACGCAGTAGTGCGGGCCGAAGCCGAACGCGAGGTGGGGGTTGGGCCGGCGCGTGAGGTCCAGTTCGTCGGGCCGGTCGAAGACACGCTCGTCGCGGTTGGCGGCGTCGATCTGCACCATGACCGCGTCCCCCGCGCGCACCACGACGCCGCCCAACGGGACGTCCTCCAGCGCGATGCGGGTGAAGCCGGCGGAGGTGACGATCGGCGTGTACCGCAGCAGTTCCTCGACCGCGCCGTCCAGGAGGTCGGGGTCGGCGCGCAGCGCGGCGAGCGCGTCGGGACGGGTCAGCAGGACGTAGGCGAAGTTCCCGATGTGGTTGGAGGTGGTCTCCAGGCCCGCGTAGAGGAGCGTCACCCCGAGGACGACCAGCTCGTCCTCGCTGAGCCTGCCCTCGGTGTCCCGTGCCTGGACCAGCGCGCCGAGCAGGTCGTCGGAGGGCTCGCGGCGGCGGGCCGCGACGAGTTCGGCCAGGTAGTCCTTGAGGCGGGTGAACGCGGCGTGGATCTCCTCGCTGGAGAACGCGGTCGTGGCGAGGGCGACGTCGATCCAGCCGGTGAACCGGTCCCGGTCGGCCACGGGGACGCCGAGCATCTCGCAGATGACGGCGACGGGCAGCGGCAGGGCGAGGCCCGCGACCAGGTCGGCGGGCGGTCCCTGCTCCTCGACGGCGTCGAGGAGGCCGTCGGTGACGCGCTGCGCGTATCCGGTGAGCCGCTCGACCTGACGGGGGCTGAACGCGGCGGACACCAGGCGACGCAGCCGGTTGTGCTCGGGCGGGTCCACGGTGTGCAGCGTCGGGTCGGTCAGCCGGCGCGGCGAGATGCGCGGCACGTCCCTGGTCAGCAGCGCGGCGCGGCTGAACCGTGGGTCGCTCAGCACCGTGCGGACGTCCTCGTGCCGCAGCGCCAGCCAGGCGTCGCCGCCGTGGGGCAGGGAGATGCGGCTGAGCGGTTCGTGCTCGCGCAGGTGCGCGTACTCGGGCTCCAGCGCCAGCGCGGTCGGCTCGCGGAAGGGGTAAGGGCATGCCGCACGTGTGGGTCGCATCAGGTGTCCCCAATCCCGGAGGGCGTTCCCGTCGTCGTCAACGGTGGTCGTGCCGGAGGGCGGAGGGGTTCCCCCCGGCCGGGCCGCGTGGCCGGTTCGCGCCCGTCGGACGGCCGCGTGCCGGCCGGCGGCGGAACTTCTCCGGCTGGCGGGCCGACCTGTTGGGTGTGCCGTGACCGACCGCGCGCCCGACTGCCGCGGGCGCCGCGCGCCGCGGTTCCGCACCGCACGTCGCCCGCTGAACCGACTCCCGGGAGGACGCCTCATGGAGAACATCGGACCGGAGACCTACGGCGAGCTGAACGCCGACGTCTACGACGAGTGGCACGCCGGGCTCGACCCCACGGACGCGGTCCGTCGCCTGGTCGAGCTGATCGAGGAGGGGCCCGAGGGGCCGGTGCTCGAACTCGCGGTCGGCACCGGGAGGGTGACGATCCCGCTGGCCGCCGAGGGCGTCGACCTGTGGGGGATCGACGCGTCGGAGGCGATGGTGGCGCGCATGCGCGCCAAGCCGGGCGGCGAGCGGATTCCGGTCACCATCGGCGACATGGCGGACGTCGAACCGGAGACCGACGCCCGGTTCGCCATGGTGTTCGTGGTGTTCTCCACGTTCTTCTTCCTCATGACCCAGGACGAGCAGGTGCGCTGCTTCGCCAACGTCGCCCGCCGCCTCCTGCCCGGCGGCCGGTTCGTCCTGGAGTGCCCGATGCCGGACGTGGCGCGCTACGGCCGCAACCAGACGGTCGAGACGCAGCAGGTCGGCCTCCACCACGTCCGGCTCGTCGCCGTCCGCCACGACCCCGTCGAGCAGCGCTTCGACGGCCACCACGTGCTGATCAGCAACGAGGGGATCCGCCTGGCGCCCGCGTCGATGCGCTACGCCTGGCCGAGCGAACTCGACCTGATGGCCCGTCTGGCAGGGCTGGAGCGCCGTGAGCGGTGGGGCGGCTGGCGGGGTGAGCCGTTCCGCGCCGAGGGCAACTACGTCACCGTCTACGAGAAGCCGAGGCCGACCCTGCCCTGACCGGGGTTCGGACCGCGCGGCGGGCACCGCGCGCCGGGCGCCCGGCCGTCTCAGCGCCGGGCCGCCCGACGGGCCCGGCGGGCACCCCCGCGGGCCACGGCCAGCACCAGCGGCGGGAGCAGGACGCACTGCGCGGCCACGACGAGCCAGAACCCGGCCAGCAGCTCCGCCCGTTCGAACACGCCGTACACGGTGCCGCCGACCACCCCGCTGAGCAGCGCGCCCACGCCCACCGCCAGGCGCTGCTGGCCGAAGGTGACGGTGGCGGAACGCCGCGAACGCGCCAGCGCCTCCAGGTCGTTGCGCAGGAACAGCACCGCGCTGCCGACGCTCATCGCCACGGCGCCGAGCGCGACGCCCGCCGTCCGCCCGGTGGCGAAGGCGACCATGGCGAGGGCCATGCAGGAGAAGCCGACCGCCATCGCGGTCGCGTGGCGGGTCCGGCCGACCCACCCGGCCGTCAGGGGTTGGAGCACCGCCAGGCCGAGCGCGTATCCCATCATGACCGCGCCGAGGACGGCGGCGCTCAGCCGTCCCTCCGCGTACACCGCGAGGTACTGGTAGAACTGCATGTACACGTAATGGGTGAGAACGGTCACGGCGAAGGGCGTCACCGCCAGACCGTGGAGCACCCGCCGGAACGGCTCGACGGCCGGCCGTTCCCCGGCCGGCTCGGGCGACCCGGCCGGCTCGGACGGCTCCGCCCGCTCGGGTGGCAGGAGGACGTGACCGACCGCCAGCACGGCGTAGAGCACCGTGGTCGCGGCGAACAGCCGGCCGGGGTCGTCGAGGAACAGGGCGCCGGCCACGGGGCCGAGAGCGATGCCGAGGGTGCCGGCGGCGTTGCCCGCGGAGACCGCTCGCGGGCGCTGCTCCGGGGTCGCGCCCTGCACCAGGTAGCCGCGGTAGGCGGGCGAGTAGAGCGACCCGGCGCCGCAGCTGAGGAAGAGCGCGAGCACCGTCAGCGCGGGCCGGTCCGCCCCGGCCAGGTACGTCGCCGCGCCGACGGCGTACAGGACGGTGGCCAGCAGCAGGCAGCGCCTGAGCCCGACGCGCTCGGCGAACGCGGCGGTGAACGGCGCGCTGGCGAACTGCACGAGCGTGGCGGCCCCGAGCACGACGCCGACCTGCGCCATCCCGACGTCCAGCCGCTCCCGCAGCAGCACGGCCAGGTACGGGTAGACCGCGAAGGTGCCGATGTTGACGAGGAATCCGGCCACCAGCAGCGCGCGGTGCGCGCCGGTGAGGACCCGGCCCGTTGCGGCGGCGGGGGCACGGCCGCTCGGGGCACCCGCGGAGGGCGACACCGCCGCGCCCATCAGACGACCGACCCGACGCCGGACCCGACGGCGCGTCCGACGGCGGATCCGACGCACACGGCCCCGCTCGCCGGGCCGCCGTTCCCCGCGCTGCCGCCCATGGGTCACCTCCGACGGTCGGCTGGCTCGGTGTCGACGGGCGTGAGGACCCTGCCACACCTTCCGCCCGGGGCGCGACCCCGCCTCCTGGGGCTTCGACGACAACGCGGCTGGGGGCACCGCCCGGACCCCGGAGGGGTCTGGGGGAGGAAGTCGCAGGGCGTCGTGAGCCCGCCGGGGACTGCGGGACAGCCTTTACACTGCCCGTGCAGCTGGTTCGCCCCGTCCGCCAGGCGGGAGGCGTCGTAAGAGGGAACCCGGTGGGAATCCGGGACTGCCCCGCAGCGGTGAGTGGGAACGACCGCCGTCACACGCACTGGGCCCGGCCGGGCCTGGGAAGCGACGGCCAGTAGGTGTCCTTCCGTCGAGGAGGGACGCGCCCGCGAGTCCGAAGACCTGCCCGTTGCCCGCGCGCGGCCGATCCGCGTGCGGACGTCCCGGACCTCGCGGGTGGGTCGGGGGAGCCCCGGACCCCGGGTCCGGGCCGTGCGCCCCGCGCGTGAGGACGACGTTCCGGGCGAGGCGCACCCGGTGGACGGCCGCGCGGCACCGCGCGCGGGCCGCGCCGCCGGCCGTCTCCTTCGCGCTCCCGTCTCGTTCCGGGATCAGGGAAACGTCTCGCGAAGGAGATGTCGTGACAGCCAAGCCCGCAGCCGCGGCGGCCCGTGCCACCGTGTACGGCTACCCCCGTCAGGGAGCCGGCCGTGAACTGAAGAAGGCGATCGAGGGGTACTGGAGGGGCCGCGTCGACGCGGACGCCCTGCGGACCACGGCCGCCGAGCTGCGCCGTGCCACCTGGCGGCAGCTGGCCGAGGCCGGCGTGCACGAGGTGCCCACCGGTGACTTCTCGTACTACGACCACGTGCTCGACACCACCGTCATGGTGGGCGCCGTCCCGGAACGCCACCGCGCCGCCGTCGCGGCCGACCCGCTGGAGGGCTACTTCGCGATGGCGCGCGGCACCCAGGACGTGGCGCCGCTGGAGATGACGAAGTGGTTCGACACCAACTACCACTACCTCGTGCCGGAGCTCGGCCCCGACACCGTCTTCACCGCCGACGCCTCCGAGCAGCTCGGTCAGCTCGCCGAGGCGCTCGCGCTGGGCCTGACGCCGCGCCCCGTGCTCGTCGGCCCGGTCACCTACCTCCTGCTGGCCAAGCCCGCGCCGGGGGTGGCGCCGGACTTCGACCCGCTGACGCTGCTGGACCGGCTGCTGCCGGTCTACGCCGAGGTCCTCGCCGCCCTCCGGGAGGCGGGCGCCGACTGGGCGCAGCTGGACGAGCCGGCGCTCGTGCAGGACCGCACCCCCGCCGAGCTGGCCGCCGCCGGGCGCGCCTACCGCACGCTGGGCGGGCTCACGAGGCGGCCGAAGCTGCTGGTCGCCTCCTACTTCGGCAGGCTCGGCGAGGCCCTGCCCGTGCTGGCGGGCACGCCCGTCGACGGGCTCGCCCTCGACCTCACCGAGGCGCCGGCCGACACCCTCGACGCGCTCGCCGCCGTGGGCGGGCTGCCCGGCCGCCGCCTGGTCGCGGGCGTCGTCAACGGCCGCAACGTGTGGGTGAACGACCTCGCCCGCTCCCTCAGCACGCTCGCCACCCTCCTCGGCCTCGCGGACCGGGTCGACGTGGCCGCCTCCTGCTCGCTGCTGCACGTCCCGCTCGACGTGGCGGTGGAGCGCGACATCGACCCACAGATCCGGCGGTGGCTCGCGTTCGCCCACCAGAAGACCGCCGAGGTCGTCACCCTCGCGCGGGGCCTCACGCACGGCACCGACGCCATCGCCGCCGAACTCGCCGCCAACCGCGCCGACCTGGCCTCCCGCGCCGCCTCCTCCCTCACCCACGACCCGGCCGTCCGGGCCCGTGCCGCCGCCGTCACGCCGGCCGACGCCCGCCGCTCGCTGCCGTACGAGGAACGGGCCGCCGCCCAGCGCGCCCGGCTGCGCCTGCCCCTGCTGCCGACGACCACCATCGGCTCCTTCCCGCAGACCGACGAGCTGCGCGCGGCGCGGGGCGCGCTGCGGGCGGGCCGGATCGACGCCGCGGCCTACGAGGAACGCGTTCGGGCCGAGATCGGCGAGGTGGTCTCCTTCCAGGAGCGGGCCGGCCTCGACGTCCTCGTGCACGGCGAGGCCGAACGCAACGACATGGTGCAGTACTTCGCCGAACAGCTCACCGGCTTCCTCGCCACGCGGCACGGCTGGGTGCAGTCCTACGGCACCCGCTACGTCCGCCCGCCGATCCTCGTCGGCGACGTCGCGCGGCCCGAGCCGATGACGGTGCGCTGGACGCGTTACGCCCGCTCGCTCACCGACCGCCCCGTCAAGGGCATGCTCACCGGCCCCGTCACGATGCTGGCCTGGTCCTTCGTCCGCGACGACCAGCCGCGCGCGCGGACCGCCCGTCAGGTGGCGCTGGCGCTGCGGGACGAGGTCGCCGACCTGGAGGCGGACGGCACCCCGGTCATCCAGGTGGACGAGCCGGCGCTGCGCGAGACCCTGCCGCTGCGCGCCGAGGACCGCCCCGCCTACCTGGCCTGGGCCACCGAGGCGTTCCGGCTCACCACGGGCGGCGCCGGGCCCGCCACCCAGATCCACACCCACATGTGCTACGCCGAGTTCGGCGACATCGTGCAGGCGATCGACGACCTCGACGCCGACGTCATCAGCCTGGAGGCGGCGCGCTCCCACATGCGGGTGGCCCGCGAGCTGGCCGCGCACGGGTATCCGCGCGAGGCGGGCCCCGGCGTGTACGACATCCACTCGCCGCGCGTGCCGAGCGCGGCGGAGGCGGCGGCCCTGCTCCGCACGGGCCTGGCGGCGATCCCGGCCGAACGGCTGTGGGTCAACCCGGACTGCGGGCTGAAGACACGCGGCTGGCCCGAGACGCGGGCCTCCCTGGAGAACCTGGTCGCCGCGGCCCGCACGGTGCGCGCGGAGCTCTCCGCCTCCTGAGCGGGCGTCACGACCGGGACCCGCCCCACGGAACCCACGGCCGCCGGCCGCGCCCGCCTCGCGCGGCCGGCGGCCCTGTCCTCCGCGCGAATTCGGTTGACCCGAGCATGACCCGTCGGGGAGGCTGGTGAAGTCGAAGCGCTTCAACGACTGGGGGGTCGGGTGGGTCAACGTCTGGCTGGACGGATGCTGTTGCTCCGCGCACTGCGCACCGCGGGGTGGCCGCTGGTTCTCTCGCTTCTCGCGCTCCACCTGCTGAGTTCCCTCGTTCCCGCCGCCGTGGCGGTCACCACCGCGACGTTGGTGGAGCGTGTGGCAAGCGCTTCGACGCAGGAGCTGTTCGACGTCGCCGCGGGGCCGCTGGTGGCGTTCGGCGTGGCGCTGCTCGTCGGCCACGCGGCGGGGACGGCCGCCACTCCGCTGGAGACGCTGGTCGGGGCGCGGATCAACGGCGCGCACCGGGCCGGGCTCGTCCGGGCGGTCGCCGGCAGCGCCACCATCGGCGCCCTCGAACAGCCCCACGCCCAGCGGCTGGTGCGCAACGCGAGGGCCGACCCGCAGTCGTGGACGGAGCGGACCCCGGCGCACGGCGCGCTGGAACAGCTGCAACTCGCCTCGCTGGTCTGCGGCGTGACCGCCTCGTGCGCGGTGCTGGCCGGCCACGCCTGGTGGCTGGTCCCCGCCGTGGCCCTGCCCGCCCTGTTCGGCGCGTGGCTGCGGGGCAGGCAGCAGGAGGCGTTCAGCCGGTTCTGGCTGGCGCAGTCCGCGGAGGGGCTGCGCTGCGCCACCTGGCAGGAGGCCGTCGTCCAGCCGGGCGAGGGCAAGGACCTGCGGGTGTTCGGCCTCCAGGAGTGGACCGTGCGGCGCATCGGCACCCACGTCCGCGCCATGTTCACCCCGGTCTGGGCCGCGCAGGTGCGCAACGCGCGCCTCCAGTGGATCACGTTCCTGCTCGTTGCCGGGCCGCTGGCCGCCGCGTTCGCGGTGGTGGCGGGCGACGCGGCGGACGGCGCGGAGTCGGTGGCGGCGCTGACGGCCGTGCTGACCGCCTCCTGGGCGGTCTACGAGTCGACGTGGCACGTCAGTCCGCGCAACACGCACGGCGGGATCGCCACCCTGCGGGCGGGGCGTGAGCTGCGCGCGCTGGTGGCCGGGGACGACGGGCCGCCGCCACCGGCCCGTGCCCGGGAGGGCCACGCCGGCCCCCCGGCGCCTCCGGCATCCCCGGCACGCCCAGCGTCCCCGGCGCCCTCGGCGCGGGGCCGGGCCGCGGGCGGTCCGCCCGAGGTGCGGTTCGAGGGCGTGTCGTTCCGCTACCCGGGCGCGTCGGCGACCGTGCTCGACGGCCTGGACCTCACCATCCGTCCCGGCGAACTGCTCGCGATCGTGGGCCTGAACGGCGCGGGCAAGTCCACGCTCATCAAGCTGCTGTCCGGCCTGTACCGGCCCACCGGCGGCCGGATCACCGTCGACGGCACCGACCTCGCCGAGCTCGGCCCCGACGCGTGGCGGCGCCGGATCACCGTCGTCTTCCAGGACTTCGTGCGCTACCACCTCTCCGCCGCCGACAACGTCGTCCTCGGCCAGGCCGCCGTGCCCCGCGACGAGAAGGCGCTTCAGGCGGCGGCCCGCGACGCCGGACTCGGCCCGGTGCTGGAGCGGCTTCCGCGCGGCTGGGAGACGCCGCTGGCCCGCACCCGCACGGACGGCGTGGACCTCTCCGGCGGCCAGTGGCAGCAGGTGGTCCTCGCCCGCGCCCTGTACGCGGTGCGCACGGGCTCCTCGCTGCTGGTGCTCGACGAGCCCACCGCGCACCTCGACGTGCGCACCGAGTTCGAGGTGTTCGACCGGCTGGCTCGGCGCCGGGCCGAGGCGAGCGTCGTGCTGATCAGCCACCGGCTGTCCACGGTGCGGCAGGCCGACCGGATCGTGCTGCTCCAGGACGGCCGCATCGCCGAGTCGGGCACGCACGAGGAGCTGATCGCGCGGGACGGCCGGTACGCGGAGCTGTTCGCGATCCAGGCGGAGCGCTTCCGCCGGGGCTATGAGGACCGGATCGAGGAGGGCGAGTAGCCGGTGGGACGGTACCTGGGACTGTGGCGGGAGCTGATGGCGCTGTCGTGGCGCCGCCAGCGGGGCCTGACGGCCCTGATGTTCGTCCTCCACGCGGCGACCGTGGGCGGGGTGGCGGGCGTCGCGGTCGCGCTGCGGGAGACGGTCGACGCGGCGCTGCGCGGCGACGCGGGCGTGGCGGTCGTCGCCGCGCTCGGCGCGGCCACGGCGTACGGCGTGATGGCGGTGCTGCGCGAGCTGACGGACAACCTGACGATCCTCGTCGTCGAACGGGTCGGCCTGACCGACCTGATGGACCGCCTCCACCGCGACCTGCTCACGCTGGAGGGCCTGGAGCACCTGGAGCGCGCCGACTTCCTGGACCGGGTGACGGTGGTGCGCGGCTCCGCCTGGGGCCTGATGGCCGCCGCCTGGGCCGGCGTCGGCGTCGTCTTCACCCTCGGCCAGCTCGGCCTGTCGCTGTGGCTGCTGGCCGGGGTGAACCCGTGGCTGCTCCTCCTCGTCGCGTTCGCCGCGGCGCCGCTGGCGTGCGACCAGGTCGGGAACCGGATCGTCGCGCGCGCGGAGACGGAGACGGCGGAGGCGTTCCGGCTCCAGCGGCACCTGTTCGACCTGGCGACGGCGGCCGACAGCGGCAAGGAGATCCGGGTCGCCGGGGCGGGCGAGGAGCTGGCCAGGCGGCAGGCCGCCGCCTGGGACGAGGTGTGGCGCGGCAGGGTCCGGGCGCAGACCGCCGCCGCCGTGTGGCAGTTCGGCGGCTGGACGCTGTTCACGGCCGGCTTCGTGGGCGCGCTGGCGCTGGTGGCGCACCTGGCGGCGACGGGCCGCGGCACCGTCGGCGACGTGGTGCTCGCCATCACCCTGGCCACCACGCTCCAGCAGTCGGTGCGGTTCACGGTGGAGCGCGTCTCGCAGGCGGCGGGGGCGCGCCGGCTGGTCGAGCCGTACCTGTGGCTGCGGGAGTACGTGGCGGCGGAGCGCGAGCGCGCCCGGTCCGCCGCTCGGGCGCCCGCCCCGCGGCGGCTCACCCAGGGCATCACGTTCGACGCCGTCAGCTACGTCTACCCCGGCACCGACCGCCCGGCGCTGGACTCCGTCACCGTGACGCTGCCGGCCGGCTCGGTGGTGGCGGTCGTCGGCGAGTACGGCTCGGGGAAGACGACGCTGGTGAAGCTGCTCCAGAAGTTCTACCGGCCGACGGCGGGCACCGTCCGGGTGGACGGCACGGACCTGGCCGAGCTGGACACCGAGGGCTGGCGGGCCCGCTCCAGCGGCGCCTTCCAGGACTTCGGGCGCTTCGAGACGCGGTTCGCCGAGGTGGTGGGCATCGGGGACCTCCCGCACGTCGCCGACGAGGAGCGGGTCGCCGACGCGGTGCGCGCCGCCGACGCCGAGCGGGTGGTGGCGCGGCTGCCCGACGGCATGGCGACGCAGCTGGGCCGCCGGCTCGGCGGGGTGGAGCTGTCGGAGGGGCAGTGGCAGAAGACGGCGCTGGCGCGGGCGGTGATGCGACGCGAGCCACTGCTGTTCGTCCTCGACGAGCCGACGGCCTCGCTGGACGCCCCCAGCGAGCAGGAGATCTTCGAGCGGCACATGGCGCACGTCCGCGCCGCCGCCAGCCGCACGGGCGCGATCACGGTGATCGTCTCCCACCGCTTCTCCACCGTCACCGGCGCGGACCTGACGCTGGTGCTGGACGGCGGGCGGCTGGTGGAGGCGGGGACCCACGAGGAGCTGATGGCCGCGCGAGGCCGCTACGCGGAGTTGTACGGCATCCAGGAGACGGCCTACACCTCCTGACCCGGCGGCGTGGCGGGGGAGCGGGCGGAGCCTGGCGGAAGGCCCGTGGGGGCCGCGCCGACACGCGGCCCCCGCGGGAGGGGTGGTCGGCTAGCGGCCGGCCTGGAGCGCGGTCCAGGTCTGGGATCCGACGATGGCGTCCACGCCGAGGTTCCGGCTGGACTGGTAGTCGCGGACGCCCTGGGCGGTGCCCGAGCCGAAGATGCCGTCGATCGCGATCGACCGGCCGAGCGCCGCGGTCAACGCGCGTTGAAGACGCGAGACGTCGGCGCCGGTACTGCCCTGCTGGAGGGTGGGGCGGCTGCCCGCCGACAGCAGCGCGGTCCAGGTCTGCCGCCCGACGACGCCGTCGACGCCGAGGCCACGGTTGGTCTGGAAGGAGCGGACGGCCCCCTCCGTGGTCGGGCCGAAGTCGCCGTCGACGGTGCCGGCGTTGAAGCCGTTGGCGTTGAGCAGGTACTGGAGCGCGCGCACCTGGTTGCCGGTGGAGCCCTCGCGGAGCGTCGAGTACGAGGTGAAGTTCAGCTGGGGCGGGGCGGGGTCGTTGGAGCCGCCGACGAGCTGCATGTAGTAGGACCAGTCCCAGTGCGGGCCCGGGTCGGTGTGGTCGTTGCCCGGCACCTCGACGTGGCCGACGATGTGCTGCCGGTTCTTCGGGATGTCGTACCGGTCGGCGAGGTGCCGGGTGAGGGCGGCCGAGGAGCGGTACATGGCGTCGGTGAACCACGACGGTTCGTCGACCCAGCCCTCGTGCTCGATGCCGACGGAGTAGGCGTTGCCGCCACGGGCGTGCCAGGCGGTGTCCCGCTCCCGCACCATCTGGGTGACCTCGCCGTCGGAGGACCGGATGACGTAGTGGGAGCTGACGTCGGAGGACGGGTTCTGCATCCAGCTGATCGCGCCGGCGTAGGAGCCCTGCGTGACGTGGATGACGACGGCGGTGATGGCGGAGGAGCGGCCCGTCGTGTAGTTGCTCGGGTCCGCCGGCACCCACCGGGCGGGGCCGTAGTCCGTGCTGAGCGTCCCGAAGTCCGCGGTCGCGTACCGGCCGCGCTCCGGGTCGACCTCGCTCGGGGTCAGCTCGATGGTCTCGCCGCCCTCGACGGGGGCGCTGACGCCGTCGGCGAGCAGTTCGTAGACGGCGTCGGCGTACAGCCGCGCGGTGGCGTCGGTGTCGGCGCCGCCGTACGCGGCCACGACCGGGTACCAGGCGTCGACGTCGTTCCGCTCCGCCTCGTCGAGGCCCTGGGCGTCGGCGTAGGCACGCAGCACGGCGGCGCCGCCGTGGATGTTCGCCGTCGTGTCGGAGCGCAGTTCGGCGGTGGGGATGCCGGTCTCGGCGGCCGCCGTGCGGAGGGTTTCGTGGGTCGGGTTGTCGACCAGGTGCATGACGCCGTAGCCGTTGGCGTGGCTGGGCTCGCCGTCGTGGCCGTCGAGGCGGGTCTCGCCGTAGCCGACCGCGACGAGCAGCTCGCGCGGGACGTCGTACTCGGCCGCGGCCGCCTCGAAGGCGGCGGCGACGGGGGCCGCGTCGGCGGCGGGGCTGTCGGTGGCGATGGCGATGGCGGATGGGGTCGACGCGAGTAGAGCGGTGAGGGCAGCGCCGGCGAGGGCCGCTGTGACCAGCCGCCTCGGTCGGACGAGCTGTCGTGTTCTGGACACGCTTCTCCGTTCGCAGATACTGAAGCGGCGCCTCCCCGAGCGGGGCGCCGAATCAAGCCAAGCGAGCGAACATGCTCACGTCAACAGGGTGGGCGGGCACCGTGCCGCTCCCCGCTCGCGGGGCAAGCACGCGCCCATGTCCACGAAATGACGCCATGTCAGATTCTGTGGGGCCCGTGGTCGTCGCCCGGGACCGAGCGCCGCGCCGCGGGAGGGGACCGGACGGCGGGGGTGCCCCACGGGCAACGTCCCGGCACGTCACGTGACGTCCCGGCCGCCGTTTGGCCAGGACTCGGGGCGGGTCCACCATCGGAAGAGGGGACGCAACCGACACAGGCGGGAGCCGCGACGGGACGAGGCACACGCGACGCGGAGCGTGACCAGGGCGTGAGGCATCGCACAGCACGGCGGGCGCGCATCCCTGCCACTCACGGCTCCACCCGGGCCCCCGCCGGGGCCCCGGGCAGGGGGTGGCGTGAGGGGGCACGGCGGGCGCACCGGACGGCCCACGTCCGGACGACGCCGGACGCCGGACGCCTCGCGGAGCGACGCCCACGGCGCCGACCGGCGGCCGGGCGCTCCCGCCGAGAGACCCGGAACGCCCACGCTCGCCGGGCCAGCGAGAAGGAGGCACGCCATGAACCGCCCAGCCGAGGAGACCGCTCCCCCGTTCGTCGAGAACGCCGCGGAGCCGGTCCGCGACCACCTCCTCGGGGCGAGCCGGCTCGACACCTTCCTGCGGCGCGCCGGCACCCTGACGCTCCAGGACCGCCGCACCCTGGTCGACCAGGCGCTCGTCCTCGTGGAGCAGAACTACGTCCACCTGCCCCTCAAGGCCGCGATGCACGCCGTCAACCCCGTCCACCGGCTGCGGCTGCTGCGCCGGCGGCTCGAACGGCAGACGGAGCGGACCATGCCGCGCGAGTGGATGTTCCACGCCGAGCTGTCGGAGATCTTCCACTCGCTGCGCGACCTCCACACCAACTACCTGCTGCCCGAGCCGTTCGCCGGCCGGATCGCCTTCCTGCCGTTCCTGGTCGAGTCCTGCGCGGAGGGGGACCGGACCCGCGTCCTGGTCACCCGCGTCGCCGAGGGCTTCACCGCGCCCGGGTTCACCCCCGGCGTGGAGATCACGCACTGGAACGGCATCCCCATCGCGGACGCCGTCGACCTGAACGCGGCCCGTTTCGCCGGGAGCAACACCGCCGCCCGGCGCAGTCGCGGCGTGCAGTCGCTGACCGTGCGCCCGCTGATGATCCACCTTCCGCCGTTCGAGGAGTGGGTCACCGTCTCCTACGTCGACGAGGCCGGCACGCCGCGCGAGCTGCGCGAGAACTGGCGGGTCGTGGAGAACCTGCCGCCGCTGGTCGGCGCGGACCCCGAGACCGTCGTGTTCCAGGGCATGGACCTCGACGGCGACGAGACGAACCGGGCGAAGGTGATGCTCTTCGCCCCCCACGTCGTCGCCCAGCGCGACGCCGCCGCGGCCGAGGAGCCCGCCCCCTCGCTCGGCGAGGGCGAGGTCGCCACGACGATGCCCGGCGTCTTCCGGGCGCGGACCGTCCGCACCGCGTCAGGCACCTTCGGGCACGTGCGGATCTTCACGTTCAACGTCCAGAGCCCCGGCCGCTTCGTCGCGGAGTTCGTCCGGCTGATCCGCCAGCTGCCGCAGGACGGGCTGATCGTGGACGTCCGCGACAACGGCGGCGGGCACATCCACGCCGCCGAGTTCGCCCTCCAGACGCTCACGCCACACCGGATCACCCCCGAGCCGGTGCAGTTCGTCAACACCCCGCTGAACCTCAGGATCTGCGCCAGGCACCGGGGAGACCCCGCCATCGACCTCGGCGCCTGGGTGCCCTCGATGGAGCAGGCGCTGGAGACCGGGGCCGCCTTCTCCGGGGCCTTCCCGATCACCCCGGAGGAGGGCGCCAACTCCGTCGGACAGCAGTACTTCGGGCCCGTCGTGCTCGTCACCAACGCCCGGTGCTACTCGGCCACCGACATCTTCGCGGCCGGCTTCCAGGACCACGGGATCGGCCCGGTGCTCGGCACCGACGAGAACACCGGCGCCGGCGGCGCCAACGTCTGGACCCACGAGCTGCTGTCGGACCTGCTGGCGGGCGACGAGGAGTCGCCGTACGCGCCGCTGCCCAAGGGCGCCGGGATGCGGGTGTCGATCCGCCGCACCCTGCGGGTGGGCCTGCTGGCCGGCACGCCGGTGGAGGACCTCGGGGTCGTGCCCGACCGGCTGCACCGCATGACCCGCAGGGACCTGCTGGAGGGCAACGCCGACCTCCTCGACCTGGCCGGCCGGCTGCTGACGACCCAGGAGCCGCACGCCGTGTCCCTCGCCAGGGCCACCGCCGCCGACGGCGCGCTGCGGCTGGAGATGCGGGCGGAGAACGTCGACCGGATCGACGTCTACCTCGACCAGCGGCCACGGGCGTCGCTCGACCTGGCCGAGGACCGGGTCGACGTCACGGTGCCGGACGCCGCCTCCGCCCGCTTCGCGCGGCTGGAGGGCTTCGAGGAGGGCCGCCTCGTCGCGAGCACGACGGCGGAGCTGGTCACGTGAGCCGTCGCCACGGGGGCGGGCGCCGGCCGCGGGGCGCCGGGGCGCCGGCCGCGCGTCCCGGCGCCGCGCGTCCCGGCCCGGCAGAGCCGGCCCCGCCGGCAACGGCTCGCTCCGCGATCCGCGATCCGCGCCCACGGCGCATCGGTCGTCGATCGGCACACGCACCATGCGTGCCGACCGACGACCGACTGGTCCAACGCATCTCCTAGGCCGGTTCGAGGTCCCAGCCGATGCGGTAGTGACCGTGGTTGTCGCCACCCGGATTGTCGACGTGGAACACCAGCATGTCGGAGCCGCCGTTTCCGGCGATGTCCCAGAGGGCCACGTCGGCGCCCTGGTTCTCCCAGCCGAACCAGCCCGGCACCGGCTTGACATCACTCCACCCGGCCACGTTCCCGTTGGCGTCCAGGTCCCAGCCGATGCGGTAGTAACCGTGGTTGTCGCCACCCGGATTGTCGACGTGGAAGACGGCCATGTCCATGCGCCCGTTGTTGTTGATGTTGCCGAGCGCGACGCCCGCGCCCTGGTTCTCCCACCCGAACCAGCCCGGCACCGGCTTGATGTCGCTCCACCCGGCCACGTTCCCGTTGTCGTCGAGATCCCAGCCGATGCGGTAGTAACCGTGGTTGTCACCACCCGGATTGTCGACGTGGAACACCAGCAGGTCCTGGCGGCCGCTTCCGTTGATGTCGGCGAGCGCGACGCCGGCACCCTGGTTCTCCCATCCGAACCAGTCGGGAACCGCCTTGATGTCGCTCCACGCGCCCACGTTCCCGTTGGGATCGAGGTCCCAGCCGATGCGGTAGTAGCCGTGGTTGTCCCCACCCGGATTGTCCAGGTGGAAGACGAGCATGTCCTGCCGTCCGTTGCGGTTGACGTCCCCCAGCGTGACACCCGCGCCCTGGTCCTCGGCGCCGAACCATCCGGGGATCGGCTTCACGTCGCTCCACCCCGTGACGCTGGAGTCGCCCTGAATGTTCCAGCCGATGCGGTAGTAGCCGTGGTTCTCCCCCGCCGGATTGTCGATGTGGAAAACGAGCATGTCCGAATCGCCGCGCCCGCTGATGTTACCGAGCGCCACACCGGCACCCTGGTCCTCCCAGCCGAACCAGTCCGGAACCGGCTTTACATCACTCCAGTTGGGCATGGCGTTCCCTCCATATGAGAACAAAGCTGAATTCGACATTCGATCCTTTGTCTCTGCCAGGATCAGTGCGCCATCCGGGTGACGCAAATCGGGAGGCCCTGCCTTTCCGTCCGCGTTGGCAGGGCCGGCAGGGAGCTGGTCTGATGGAGGGGATGACGTCACCCTACGGGGCCGGCGTCTTCCTGTGGTCCGTAGGTGACCCGAACAAAATCATTACCTAGGCGTGCGTCGCCTCCCATTCCCGCGCACGCTCGTCGAGTTCGGCGGCTGTCCGCGCGCCTCGACGGAGCAGCGGCCGGAGCGTGTTCCGCATTCCGGCGACCGCCTCTATCGCGCGCGCGGACCTCACCCCGTCGAGGTAGTCCAGCGCGCGGCCCCACGTCGCGCACGCCTGCTCGACATGCCCCTGGTGGGCCTGCTCGCGACCCTGTGCGGCGACGGTCAGCGCGGTGATGCGCTGGTACTCGCGCGCCGGGCGGCGGCGGGCGGCGGCGTAGTGCCGTTCCACTCCGGCGTGGTCTCCTATCGCCCTCAAAGTCTTCGCCGAGTGGCTGGAGACGCACGCGCGGGCGGACCCCCACAGCGCTACCCAGTGCGGCATGTCGTCTTCGGTGCCACGGATCACGGAGTCCTGCGCCGCGCGGAGTTGCGCGGTCGCCTCCGTGCGGCGGCCGGCGTTCGCGAGTGCGCGGGCTCGGGTGACCTCGAACATGGCCAGGGTGCACGGGCCAAGGCCGCGGGCCCGATCGAGTGCGGCCTCGGCGAGTTCCAGGGCCCCTGAAGGCGCTCGACAGGCCCGATCCCACCGCGTTCACCGCGTCCCCCGCCCTCTCGCTGCCCGCGTGGCTGCCGCCGTCCGATGTCGGCGCGCGGCGGGCGGAGAGCGGTTGGTGGTGGCCGATAGTGGGCCCCGGCTGTGCTGTGCGCGGCCGAGGCCCGTGCGGTCCGCCCCCAGTGGAGGAACGTCAGGAGGCCGCCGACGTCGTGGAGGTCGGGCGGTGGTGTGACGAGGACAGGGCCGGCGTACGCGGCGGCGACACGCGCCACGGTCCGCGAGTATGCCAGCGCGCGAGACCGGGCCGGGGCCGAACGGCGAACTACCCCCCGTCGGTGGGGCCATGGCTGGCCCCCGGGGCTAACGGGGCATTACCGTCCTGAGTGCGGCCACAGGACGAACATGGGGGCCATCATGCTGGACTTCCTGTCTGCGTACACCGCTACGTTCGGAGCGGTGTCGTGATGGACGAGGCGCAGACCATCGGTGAGCGTGCGCGAGGCGCGCGTCTCCGGCTGGGGCTCACGCAGGCTGACGTCGCCGCCGCTCTCGGATACACCCAGGGCTGGGTGTCGAAGATGGAGAAGGGCGCCATCGAGCTGGACCGCGCGAGCGTCATCAACTCCTTGGCGGACGTGTTGCACGTCCACCCCAACGAGCTGATCGACCGGCCCTACCGGACGTCCGCCGCGACGAACCAGTGGGAGGTCTCGGCGTCGGCGATCCTCCGCGAGCTGCGCCGCTACGACCTGGCGCCCGTCTTCGACGGCCCGCCACGGCCGGCGGCCCAGCTGTGGCGTGACACGGCAGAGCTGCACACGCTGCGGGACGAGGCCAGGTACACGGTCATGCTGCGGCGCCTGCCGGACCTCCTGCGCGAGGCGCGGGCGCTCGCCGAGGTGTCTGCGGGCCGGGAGCGCGAGGAGGCGTTCGGCGTGTACGCCATCGCCTGCAAGTTCGGCCACAACGCCGCCTACGCCCTCGGCCATCCCGAGCTGATCGCGATGCTGTGTGAGCGAACGGCGTGGGCGGCCGAGCGATCCGGGGACGAGCTGATGCCCGCCGTCGCGGACGGCATGCGGGTGCGGGACATGTGGGCGACCGCGGACTGGGAGGGCGCGATCTGGCTGTCCGACAAGGCCCTGCGCGCGGTCGAGCCGCTGTACGAGCGGGGGGACCCGCTGGCCGTGCGGGTGTGGGGGCACCACCACCTGCGTGCCGCCGTCTCCGCCGCGCGGGAGGGCCGTCAGGGGGAAGCCCGGCATCGGATCGCGCAGGCGCGGGAGGCAGCGGCGCAGGCCGCGGCCGTGCCCTCCTTCGACCGGCACAGCCTGACGTTCAGCGCGGCCAACGTGTTGATTCACGGCGTCAACGTCGAGTTGGAGATGAGCCAGCAGGACGAGGCGCTGCGGCTCCACGAGGACATCTCGCCGCGGGAGCTGGCGACGCTGCCGAAGTCACGGCTGGGGCACTACCAGATGGATCTGGCGCGGGCCTACCTGTGGTCGGGGCGGCGTGAGCGGGCGCTGGACGAGCTGGAGCGTGCGGAGCGGACGGCGCCTCAACTGGTGCGGAACCACCCGATCGCGCGGGCGACGCTGCGGCGGATCAGGGCTGCCGAGCGGGTCGGGACGAGCGAGCGTCTGCGCCGGATGGTGGGCCGGTTCAGCCTTGACGACTGAGGTTCAGGCGGCTGACGTGTGGATATTCCCCTGATTCATATTCAGATGTAATCGGGCTCATACGGTCAGTCATCACTTGAACGCAATGACCGTGAGGGCCGGCTCGTCGCAAGCGCGAGGTCGGAGCTGGTCTCCTGAGCCGTCGCCACGGCGACCCGTGCGTGAAACGCCCGAGGCGGCGTTCTTGGGAGCACTCGGCGGCGAGACGCGCCACGGACCGCGAGTATGCCAGCGCGCGAGACAAGTTCGGGGCCGAACAGCGAACGGCCCCACCGAAGTGAGGCCGTGGCTGTACCCCCGCGTTCGCCGGGGTTACCGTTTCGATTACCAGTCAGAAACGGAAGTGGAGCCCCAGTATGCCTGATGGTGCCCTTCACCGCAGCAGGACCGTAGGAGAACGCATCCACGAAATCCGCGCCCTGCGCGGCTACTCTCTTCGCGAGCTGGCCACTCGCGCACACGTCTCCGCCTCGATGCTGTCCCGCATTGAGCAAGGCGACCGCCAGCCGAGCGAACAGGTCATCGCGGCGACCGCCCGAGCGCTGTCGGTCAGCGTCACAGTCCTCCACGGTAAGCCGTACATCGAGCAGCTACGCCGAGACCAACTCGACCGGCTCATCGCGCCCCTCGCCAACGCGTTGGACGACTGGGGGATCTCACCCGACGAGGACGACCCAGCGCCGCGCGGCCTGGGAGACCTGGGCACGGCGATCAGCCGCGTCCGCGAACTGCGCGCTGCTTCGGAGTACGCCGCCCTCGCCGAGGAGACGCCTGCGTTGTTGGGCGAGTTGTCGCACGCCACGTGGATCACCACCGGAAGCGACCGCGAGCGGGCCCACTGGCTCCTCGCCGAGGCCGCGCTGGGCGCCTTCAGCGTCGCCTACAAGTTCGGGTACATGGACCTCGCCCGGCTCGCCCTGTCGCGTATGGCGATGTCCGCGATGCAGTCCGGCGACCCTAGGCAGGTGGCCGCCGAGCGGCTGAAGCGCGCGCAGTTGAGCGCGGAAGGGCCTGCCCTCGAACGCGGGCTGCGGCTGGTCAAGCAGGGCCTGCGTGACCTCGACACCGATGGGTCGACCGAGACGCGCGCGATGCGAGGTGGCCTCCTACTCAAGGGCGGCCAGCTCTCCGCGCTGATGTCCGGCCCGGACGAGTCTGACGAGTGGTTCGCGGAGGCTCGGGGGATCGCGGCGGAGATAGGAGAGACGACCTGCTACATGTTGGCGTTCGGTCCCACCAACGTGGCTCAGCACCAGGTGGCGGCGGCCGGTGACCACGACCGGCACGGGCAGGCCGTGGAGCTGGCGGGGCAGGTGCATCTGCCCAAGGGATACAGCAAGGCGCGGTCGGGCGCGTTCTGGCTCGACTACGCCCGCTCGCAGGCGTTGACCGCACGGCATGACGAGGCGCTGGAGTCGCTGGAGCGGGCACGGCAGGTGTCGCCGCTCCAGACGCGGTATCACGCGTCGACCCGCGCGACGGTGGGCACGCTGCTTCGAGCGCGTCCTCGCGCCTCGGAGCGGCTGCGGAAGTTCGCTCAGTGGAGCGGCGTGTAACGCTCCCATCGCTGCGCGTCAATCGAACATCGCCAACGGGCAACACCCCGGCGTTGACTCTGGGTCAACACCGGGGTGGTTTTCGACGGGCACTCTGTGACTGTCAGCACTCGGCATGTCACCGGAGCCGATCATGGTCGAACACCCCTCATCCGCGCCCCCCGCCTCGTCCCTGCCTGTGTGGTTGCCGCCGTCCGATGTCGGCGCGCGGCGCGTCGCGTGTGGGCGGTGGTGGGATGCCGTGAGAGTCCCCGAGGCTGTTGGCGCCGTGGCGCTGGGGGCGTTGGCGGGGCGGTCGGGGCCGGTGGTCGGTGACCGGTGTGACGGCGTCTACAGCTGGCTGGTCGCGCCGGGTGCGGCCGACGGCTGGCGCGCCACTCTGCCGGTCGAGGTGTACGGCGTCGCGTGCCGCCTGCTGGTGCCGTCGCTGGGTGCGTGTCCCACGCGGTGGGTGGAGTGGCTGGTCCGGCCCGAGCCGGGGTGGGACTGCCTGACCGACCCGGGCCTGTTGCGTGAGGCGCTCACCGCCACCGTCGCGGGGACGGGAGAAGCTCGGTGATCGGGGGTCTCCACAACGGCAGGGAGGTGTTGCGGGACGTGGCGCACCCGTGGATCGGGCAACGCGTCGTCGAACCGCGCACCGGCAGGACCGGCCGGCTCGGGCTGGTCGTCGAGCACGTCTCCTATGACGTGCTGGGACGCGAGCGAGTGCTGTGGACGGAGGCGCACCTGCGGCCCACCGACGGCTCCGGCTGGGAGTGGCGGGCCAACCTCGACAAGCTCACCCTCACGTCTGACCACCCCACCTAGCCCGCCCCACAGAGAATCCCGGCCGCCCCCGAGCGGGACGGCCGGGTAAGTCCCCCGACCGGACCAGCCCCGAGCGGCCCGGCGGCGCTCCCCCAGCCTGCGGCTGGGAGGTGCCCCCATGCCGCGCCCGCCCCGGTCCGCCCCTTCACTGGGGTGCCGCAACGCGGTGAGGGACAACCGCCCACCCCGGGACCGCTGATTCACACCCACACCCCCGGGGTGGGCACCACAAACCCCCGCCCGGCCAAGCCGCGCGGGGACGCCGCCCGCCCCGCCCATCCCCCGTACAGGCCGGGGCGGGCGGCAGCACCCCCAACTCCCGCCCCGCCCCGCACGGGATGGCCGTCCACGCCTCGGACAACGTCGTACGCTGGGCCGCCCGGGTGACACGCCGTCAACGGGATGGCGACGCGATATTCCTAGCAATCCCAGCTACATGGTAGGAAACAAAGGGGCGGCGGCCGTTCCGTCGCCAGCCTGGTGACGGAGCCGCCCTCGTCGGCAGTATGTGAGCTGCCTGCGGTCGTCGTTGACGCCATCGCGCTGGAGGTACCCGTGACCACCATCCCCACCCGCCCCACCCGGTACACCGTGGGCATCGTCGGTGCCGGCGCCGCCGGCGCGCTCACCGCGATACAGCTGTGCGAGACCGCCGTCCGCCGCACCACCCCCCTCGACCTCGTGCTGATCGACCCGGCGCCGGAGGCGGGGCGCGGCGTCGCCTACGCCACGCCCGACCCCCGCCACCGGCTCAACATCCCCGCCAGCGGCATGAGCTGCTACCCGGACGACCCCACGCACTTCCTGCGCTGGCTGCACACGCACGGCGAGCCGACGGTGTCGCCCTGCGCCTTCCTCCCCCGCCACCGCTACGGCGCGTACCTGGCCGACGCGCTGGGCCAGGCGATCATCCGCAGCCACGGCACCGTGTCCGTGCGCCGGCTGCGGACCATCGCCACGAGCTGTACCCGGACCGTCGGCGGGCGCGCCCTGCTGGGCCTCGCCGACGGTCAGTCCCTGACGGCCGACAGCGTCGTCCTGGCGACCGGCCTCCTGCCCGCCGCCCTCGACTGGGCGCCGGCCCCGCTGTGGGGGTCGGGGCGCCTCGTCCCCGACCCGTGGGCGCCCGGCGCCCTGGACGCCGCCAGGGACGGCGAGGGCGACGTGCTGCTCGTCGGCACCGGCCTCACCGCCGTCGACGTCGCGCTCACGCTGGAGCGCCCGGGGCGCCGCGTGCACGCCGTCTCCCGCGGCGGCGAACTGCCCCGCACCCACGCCCTGGTGCCGCTGCCGCCGCTCGCGCCGCGCCCCGACCTCGTCGCCCTGCCGCTGGACGACCTGCGGTCCGCCGTGCGCCGCCACGTCGCCGAAGCCCTGCGCGCCCACGGCGACTGGCGGCCCGCCGTGGACGGGTTGCGCCCGCTCACGCAGGAGCTGTGGGCCTCGCTGTCGGACGGCGAGCGGGCCGAGTTCCTCGCCCGCGACGCCTCGCGGTGGAACGTTCACCGCCACCGCATGTCCCCCGTCACCGCCGAGGCGGTCGGGCGGGCGCTGGCGGCCGGGCGGCTGCGCCCGCACACCGGCCGGGTGCGCGACGTCGCCCCCGTGGGCGACGGCGGCCTGGCGGTCACCCTGACCTCGGGCCGCACCGTGAGAGTCGGCTGGGTGATCAACTGCACCGGGCCCGCGCTGCGCCTGGCCGACCACCCCCACCCGCTGTGGCAGGGCCTGCTCGCGGACGGCCTCGCGACCCCGGGGCCGCTCGGCATCGGCGTCGCGACCGACGGCGGCCGGCTGCGGCCCGCCCCCGGGCACGCCGCGCTCCGCCTGTACACGCTCGGCGCGCTCCGTCGCGGCGAGCTGTGGGAGACCACCGCGATCCCCGAGATCCGCCGGCAGGCCGCCGAGGTGGCCGCCGCCGTGCTGGAGCCGCTGCGCCGGCCGGCGCCCGCCCGCCGTCGCCCCACCGACCTCCACGGCCTGCCGCTGTCGACGCACGCGAGCGCCGCCGCCGCGTACCGCGCCGGTCTCGACCGGCTGCTGAAGGTCCGCGCGGGCGCAGCCGACTGCTTCACCCGCGCCGTGGCGCTCGACCCGGGCTTCGCCCTCGGCCACGCCGCGCTCGCCCTCGTCGGCCACGAGGCCGGCGCGGCCGTCGACGTGCCGCGCGCGCTGGCCGACGCCCAGCGCGCCGTGCGCGAGCGCGCCTGCGAGCGGGAGCGCGCCTTCGTCGACGTCGTCACCCGCCGCGTCACCGGCCGCGACGGCGACGCCGCCCTCGTCCGGTACCTCGACGCGTACCCGGGCGACGCACTGGCGCTGGCCGTCGCCGTGCCCACGATCGCCTTCTCCGGGGTCACCGACCTCGACTCCGGCGCCGCCCGCGGCCTGGTCGAGCGCTGCGCCCCCGCGTACGGCGGCCACTGGTTCCCCGCCTCGCTGCTGGCGTTCGTCCGTCAGGAGGAGGGGCGCTACGACGAGGCCGCCGAGCTGGCCCGCGGGGCGCTGGCGGCCGAGCCCGCCTCCGGGCACGCCGTCCACGCCCTCACCCACGTGTACTACGAGACCGGCGCGCACGCGCGCGGACGCGACTGGCTCGACGGGTGGATCGGCGACCGGGGCAGGGGCGCGAGCCACCGCGCGCACTTCGCCTGGCACGTGGCCCTGCACGAACTCGCCCTCGACGACTCCGAGTCCGTGCGCCGGCGGTGGTTCTCCCAGCTCTCCCCCGAGCGGGTGGGCGGGGTGCGGGCGCTGGTGGACTCCGGGTCCCTGCTGTGGCGGGCGAGGCTCGCGGGCTGCTGGACGGGGAAGCAGCCGGTGGGTGACGTGCTCGCGGCCGTGGAGCGGGAGATCCTCGAACGCCCCGCGACGCCGTTCACCGCCCTGCACAGCGCGCTGGCGCTCAGCTGCGCCGGCGACCTGCCGGCGCTGCGGCGGCTGCGGGGGCACGCGGCGGACGCCGACCCCGTGCAGCGGGAGGTCGTCGCGCCGCTGTGCGACGCGCTCGCGGCGGTCGTCGAGGAGCGCTGGTCCGACGCCGTCGCCGGGCTGGAACGCGTGCGGCCGCTGCTGCGGCGGGTCGGCGGCAGCGCGGCGCAGCGCGAGGTCGTCGAGGACACCCTGCTGTACGCGCTGGTGTCCGGCGGGCGTGGCGAGGCCGCCAGGCGGCTGCTCCAGTCGCGGCTCGACCGCCGCGACTCCCCCGCCGACCACCGCCGGCTGACCGCCCTGCGGGCCTGACCTCCACCCCGCGCCTCCCCGGGCCGACACCAGGCCGGGCGCCAGCCGGGCGGGCGCCAGCCGGCCGGGCGCCCGGCCGGCGAATCCTCCCGTTTTCGCGCGCCGCGTCGGGGCACTCGGGCCCAGACAGCGGGAGTAACCCCGTGAGGCCCGAGATCGAGGAGGTGAGGGCGGTGCCGGGGCGCAAGGAGTTGCCGTCGACGCTGGAACGGTCGCCGGCCGGCGCACAGCGCACGTGGATCAAGGCCCATGACTCCGCCGTGGAGCAGTACGGCGAGGGTGAGCGCGCGCACCGCGTCGCGTACGGCGCGCTCAAGCACAGCTACGAGAAGGTGGGCGACCACTGGGAGCGGAAGGAGAAGGGCCGCAGGGGCCCCTCCGACCCGCAGAGCGCGCGGCCACGCCAGCGCGGTGGCCGCAGCGGTGAGGGAGTCGACGAGCAGGCGTCCAAGCAGCACCTGTACGGCGTCGCGAAGGATCTCGGCATCGAGGGCCGCTCGAAGATGGACAAGGCGGAGCTGCTGAAGGCGATCCGCTCGGAGAACCGCTCGCGCACCAGGTCGGCGCGGGGACGCCGCTCGTGACGGAGGCCGCGAGCGACCGCGCGGCACCGCGCGAGCCAGCGGGGGTCTGACGAGAGCGAACGGCCGGGCACGGCCGCAGCGAGCGACGAGAGGTGTGAGCGCCGTGACGTCGTACGGATACTTCCTCGCCAGCGAGGACCACGGCCCCCGCGCCCTGGTGGAACAGGCGCGGATGGCCGAGGAGGCCGGGTTCGAGGCCCTGTGGATCTCGGACCACTACCACCCGTGGCTCGACGCGCAGGGGCACAGCCCCTTCGTGTGGGGCACGATCGGCGCCCTGTCGGAGGCGGTGTCGCTGCCGGTCGAGACGGCGGTGACCTGCCCCACCGTCCGCACCCACCCCGCGATCATCGCGCAGGCCGCCGCGACGAGCGCGGTGCAGCTCCGGGGCCGTTTCCGCCTCGGGCTGGGCTCGGGCGAGGCGCTCAACGAGCACATCCTGGGGACGGCCTGGCCGCGCGCGGCCGTGCGGCAGGAGATGTTGGAGGAGGCCGTCGACGTCATCCGCCGGCTGCTGACCGGCGAGAGGATCAGCCACCGGGGCCGGCACTACACGGTCGAGAACGCCCGGGTGTACACGCTGCCCGAGGAGCCGGTGCCGATCGACATCTCGGCGTACGCGCCGGCCGCCCTCGACCTCGCGGCCCGCGTCGGCGACGGCTTCGTCACCATGGGGCCCGAGGCCGATCTGCTGCGCGAGTACCGGGAGCGGACGGGCGGCGAGCGCCGCCTGACGTCCTGCGGGACGAAGGTCTGCTACGACACCGACCGGGAGCGGGCGGTGCGGACCGTGCTGCACCGCTGGCCGAACATGCTGCTTCCGGGGGAGCTGGCCGCGCAGCTGCCGGAGCCCAGGCACTTCGAGCAGGCCGTGCAGCTGGTGACCGCGGACCACGTCCGCGAGGGTCCCTTCGCGCTGGGCGACGATCCGCAGGCGCACGTCAACTCGCTGACCGCGTGCGCGGAGGCCGGCTTCGACCGGGTGTACGTGAGCCAGATCGGCCCCGACATGCGCGGCTTCTTCGACTTCTACCGCGACCGGGTCCTGCCCCGGCTGCCCCGCTGACCGGCTGACCGCCGGCCGAGGCAGGACGGCGGCACGGACGGACGGGCCGACGCGGGCGGCCGGGCCCGACGCGGGCGGGCGCCGGCGAGGCGCCCGTCCGTCCTGCCGCCCGGCTCGCCTCAGCTCGTCACCGTCCGTCATGGCCCGTCACAGGCGGATGACGAGCAGGGCGATGTCGTCGGCGGCGCCGCCGACGACCCCGAGGCGTTCGAGCAGCGCGTCGGCCAGTTCCTCGGGCTCCACCTCGCCGCCGCCGGTGAGGGCGTCCACGAGCCGGCCGAGGCCGACGTCGATGTCCTCGCCGCGCCGCTCGATGAGCCCGTCCGTGTAGAGCACGAGGGTGTCGCCGCGCTGGTAGGGCAGGCTCGCCTCGACCCGGGACGCCTCCTCCGGCCAGGTCGCCAGCGGCGGATCCGTGGCCTGGTCGAGGACCTCGACCCGGTCGTCGGGGTGGAGCAGGAGCGGCGGCGGGTGCCCGGCGCTGCTGTAGATGAGCTCGTGGGAGTCGGTGTCGATGAGGAGCTTCACGGCGGTGGCGCTCGTCCCGCCCTCCACCGAGCCGGCGTAGAGGCCGAGGACCGCCAGCGCGCGGCCGGGGCCGACCTCGGCGCGCATCAGGGCGCTCAGCGCGCTGCGCAGCATGCCCATCACGGCGGCGGCCTCCAGACCGTTGCCGACGACGTCGCCGACGGCCACCGCGTACCGGGCCGGGTTCACGTCGGTGACGTCGTACCAGTCGCCACAGACGTGCAGCGAGCTGGCGCTCGGCAGGTACCGCACGGCGGCGTTGGGATGCCTGGGCAGGTCGGGTGAGTGGAGCATCGACTCCTGGAGCCGGAGGGCGACCTGCCGCTGCCGTCCCGTGACGCGCCGCAGCTCCGCGTTGAGCCGGCGCAGTTCGGCGGCCTGGGCGTAGAGCCCGGCGGCGGTGCGGGGGCTGGCCCGTCGCTCCGCGGTGCCCTCCGGGCTCTCGGGGAGGGACCGCACCGCGTCGGTCACGTCGTCCACCTGGACGAGCAGCCAGGCCAGCTCACCGTCCGGGCCGTCCACGGGGGTGACGTACACCGACCACCACCGCTCCTCGAACGTCAGGGGCTGGGCGCTGACCTGGACGTCGTAGCGCTGCACCTCCAGGACCTGGAGCGCGCGGGTGTCGCTCGCGCGCTTCAGCATGCCGGCGACCGCCGCCGGGCCCTCGCCGCCGTCGGGTTCGCCGGGGTTCCCCGGGAAGGCCTCGAACACCTGTCGCCCGACGAGATCGCCGCGCTCCCGGCCCGTGAGCTCCAGGTACGAGTGGTTGGCGTCGATGATCTCCAGATCGGGGGAGAGCACGATGGTTGGCCGGGGCAGCACGGCGAACAGTGCCGCGTAGTCGGTCTGCGACGTCCTTGCCACGCTTCGCCGCCCCTCGATGAATCCGTCCAATACGGACAATCTACGATATTCGCTGCCCTCGCGCCCCCTCCACCCCGAGCCCGGCACCGCCCGCTCCGGCTCCCACTCCGACGCAGGCACGCTCCCTCGTCGACCGACTCCACGAGGACGGCGCCGGGACGGCGCACCGCCCCCGGCACAAAACCCGTTGCGGGGCGGCGCGCCCCCGGCCAGCCTGGATCGGCCCCACACCCGCCCCGGAGAGGACGAGGCTGCCGATGACGGTCCCGGGCGAAGAAGCGCCCCTCCCCTCGCGCGACGCGGACGTCGACACGGGCGATGACGCGGGCGGTGGCGTGGCCGTCCGTCCGGGCCTGGGCCGCTGGGCGGCGCCGGCACCGTTCCTGATCACCGGTCTCGTCTTCGCCAGCTTCTTCGTCCGCATCCCGACGATCAAGATCGAGCTGGGCCTGTCGGACGGCCAGCTCGGCGTCCTGCTCATGCTGCCGATCCTGTCCGGCCTGGTGTCGATGCAGCTGACGGGCAGGCTGGTGGCGCGTCTGGGCAGCGCCCCGATCCTGCGGGCCACCATGGTCGCCCTGCCACTGGCCCTCCTGTGCTTCGCGCCCGTCGAGGGTGTGGCGGCCTTCGCCGTGGTGCTGCTGCTGTTCGGCGCGGTGGACGGCCTGATCGACATCTCGATGAACGCGCACACCATCGCCGTCGAGCGCGCCCTCGGGCGGCCCGTCATGAACCGCTGCCACGCGGCGTGGAGCATCGGGGCGGCGATCGGCTCGCTGGTCGGCGGCGCCACGCTCCGGGCCGACCTCTCCCTCGCACAGCACGTCCTGCTCGTCACGGCGGTGACGGTGGCTCTCGCCGCGTGGGCCGGTCGCCACCTTCTGCCGGCCGACGCGGACCGGGTGGCCGCCCCGGCCGCCGCCGCGCCGGCCGTGCGGGGCGGCGGCGACGGCTGGCGGGCCGGCTGGACGCCTCGCCTGCTGCTGCTCGGCGCGGCGGGCACGATCGTGTTGGTCGTCTCGGGCGTCGTCGGCAACTGGAGCGGCGTGTACCTCCACGACGAACTCGACGCCACGCTCGCCACCGCCTCGCTCGGCTACGTCTGCTTCAGCGTCTGCGAGGCGGGCGCCCGGCTGGTCGGCGACCGCCTGCACCTGCGCTTCGGCGCGGCGGCCCTCGTGCGGAGCGCCGGCGCCCTCGCCGTCGTCGGGCTGACGGTCGTCGTCCTCTCCCCCACCCCCACGGTGGCGATCACGGGCTTCGCGCTGCTGGGGCTCGGCCTGTCGGTCCTGGTGCCGGTGATCTTCAGCTCCGTCGGTCACGCCGGGGCCGACTCCGCCTCGGGCAACGCGGCCGCCGCACTGGCGAAGGTCAGCACCCTCACCTACAGCGGGCTGCTGGTCGGGCCGATGGTGGTGGGGTGGTTCGCGGAGGCGTTCACCCTGACGAGCACCTTCGCGGGGATGCTGGTCGTGACGGCCGTGGTCCTGGGTGTGGGCCTCAGAGCCGTGTGACCAGGGCCGCGTGACCAGAGCCGCGTGACCACGTCGGCCGGCTCCGTCGGCCGGTCCCGTTCGGCCGAGCAGCCGTGCGGGTGACCCTCCCGGCGCTCAGCGCCGGCCGACGCGCGAGACGTGCCCGTCCTCGTCCACCGGCTGGAGGTCGACCTGGATGCGGTGCGTGGTGTCCCGCGACGCCCCGCCGCCGAGGTCCGCGGTGAGGACGCCGATCCGCAGCCCCGTGCGCCCGTCTCCCGAACGGTGCACCTGCACCGCGAACTCCAGGCTGACCTGCTGCACCACGAACCGCATCGGCTGCCCGACGCCGTCCTCCTGGGCCTCCACCAGCTCCTGTCGGACCTGACGGATCGCCTCCGCGAGTCCGACGAAGTGATCACCCTCCATGCCGCGAAGTCTACGCTCCGTCAGCGGCGGCCGGTATGCTGCGCGCCATGGGGGATGGAGCCGACAATCTGCCCAATATCCTTGGCGACAGGCATCGTTGGTTGCTGCGCCTGCGCTGCGCGGACCACGGCAAGGTCATCGGGGCCGGCGTGCTGGTCGCCGGCGATCTGGTGTTGACCTGCGCGCACGTGGTGGACAGGAACGACCGTCACGTCCTTGTCGACATCGTCGGCGAGGAGGACGCCCAGGGTGTCCCCGCGCAGGTGACCGAGGACGGCTGGAAGCCGGAGACCCGGGGCCCGGGGTCGACGATCACGGCGGACCTCGCCCTGCTGCGGCTGGAGCGGACACTGCCCCGCCGCCACGTCACCCCTCTCCACCGCAGGCCCTACGGCCTGAACGGCGACGTCGAGATGTACGGATTCCCCCGTGGCGTCGACGAGGGCATGTCCCTGTCTGGCAGCCTGGCCGGCGGGCACGGCGGCGACGGCCGGATGCTGGTCGAAAGCCAGCGCGAGGAGGCCGTGTGGGAGGGCTTCAGCGGGGGCGCCGTCGTCGCGCCCGGCTCCCAGCACGTGATCGGCATCGTCGTCGGCAGACTTACCGTCAGGTCCGTCGTCCGCACCATCATCATCCCCACCGGCACGGTGCTGCGTCACCTCCCCGGGCTGCCGGTGGACGGCCAGCCCACCGGCGCCCGGCGCGTCGTCCCCTCCCGGGGGCGCCCCGTGAACGAGTCGCTCGCCGCCGAGCTGGCAGCATGGCTCGGCGGCGGGCCGCCGCACCAGCCCGACATCCGCGCCGTGCTCGTCCGGCCCGACGACGCGCCCGCGGTCGAGGCTCTCTCGCAGGCCGTCACCGACGCCCACCGGGAGCTGTCCACCCTGGGGAGGAACGGCGGCGCCCCCCACCCCTCGCCGGGCTCCGTTCCCCCGGTGGGCTCCCTGGACCTCGCCGTCGACCTCAGGGCCGACACCCCCGAGCAGGTCACCGACCGTGTCCTCGGCGAGGACGACACCCATCGCGGCCGGCCGTTCACCGAACGACTGCGGCGCGCGGGGCCGTTGCGGCTCACGATCGTGCTCGACGGCGTCGACCGCGCCCACGACCCGGACGGCACCGCCGAACTGCTGGCCGTCCTCGCCGAGCAGAAGAGCCGCATGCTGCTCGTCTTCCACGCCGCGGACGAGGCCGCACGCGCGGAGGTGGAGGCCACGGCCCGGTTCCACGCCACGCTCGGCAGGCTGGCCCGCCAGGTGCGGCGCGCGATCGACCGCGGCGTGCTCTTCTCCGACCTGCGCGCCACCGTCGTTCCGCCGACGAACCCCCAGACCGACACGGTCCTCGCGGTCGCCCTCAACGAGACCTCCCGGGCGTACGCGATCCAGGCCAGGGTGGCCGCGCTGCGCAGCGAGGGCCCGACGGACGGCGGGGTGCCGCCCGACCTCGTCGAGGCCACCGACGACGCCCGCCGCCGCATCGACCGCGCCGTCGACCTCCTCACCACGTGCCAGGCGCGCCTCCACGTGCTGCGTGGCCGGCTCGCGGTCGAGCGGGCCAGGGCCGGCCGGCTCGCCCCCGCCGAGCGGACCGGGGCGCTGGCCGACCGCTACGACGCGGCGCGCGCGGCGCTGTACCGGGCGCCGTGCCGGCTGACGGAGGGCGAGGCCGCGCTCGACCTGTACCGGAGGGCGATCGACGAGTTGGACGGGCGCCGAGGCGTCGAGGACCCCGACGGTGGCACGGGGGACGACGGAGGCGACGGCACGCACCACGGCGGTACGCACGACGGCGACGGGCACGAGACGGGCGACGGGCACGAGACGGGCGACGGCGACGGGGAGGGAGGGCGCGGGCGATGACGACGTTCGAGGACCAGGGCGGGTCCGCCGCGACGGCCGAGGGCACGGGAGACGAGGAGCTCGTCCTCCCCGAGGTCTCCCCTCCCGAGCTGCCCGAGCTCATCGACCACGCCCCGGGCCCGCCCCCGGGCGGCCAACCCTGCCGGAGGTGCGGCGGGACCGTCGGCCTCGGGTACGGCGGCCAGCGCGACCTGGAGCGCGGCTTCTGCTCCTACTGCCGCACCCCGTTCTCCTTCGAGCGGAAGCTCGACCGCGACGACCTGGTGGGCGAGCAGTACGAGGTCACCGGCTGCCTCGCCCTCGGCGGGCAGGGCTGGATCTACCTGGCGCGCGACCGGCAGGTCAACGACCGGCGCGTCGTCCTCAAGAGCGTCATCGACCCGGGAGACTCCACGCAGCTGAAGATGGCCCAGGCCGAGAGCCGTTTCCTGACCGACCTCGACCACCACCCCGACATCGTCCGGATCTACAACAGCGTCACCAAGGACGACATCAACTACATCGTGATGGAGTACGTGCCGGGCCGCACCCTGGAGGATCTGGCCAGGCCCCACCAGCAGGCCCGGTGGCTGGGCACCCGGCTCACCCTGGAGCACGTCGCCGTCTACGGCTGCCGCATCCTGGAGGCCCTCAGCCACCTCCACGGCCGCGGCCTGCTCTTCGGCGACATGTCGCCGTCCAATGTCATGCACCACGGCACCAGGATCAAGCTGATCGACCTGGGCGGCATGCGCCGCAAGGGCGACGACGCCTCCCACGGCGTCCGCACGCCGCCCTACCTCCCGATGGAGGAGCTGCGCCGCCACACCGGCGCCGGGTACTGCGAGCTGACCGACCTCTACGCCGTGGCCCGCACCCTCCAGGAGGTGGCGCACGGCGCCGACGACGCTCCCCCACCGGCCAGGGAGTCCTTCGACGCGGTGATCGAGCGGGCCACCTCCGAGCACCTCGCGGCGCGCTTCACGACCGCCGCGGGGATGGCACGGCAGCTGCGCGGCGTGCTGCGCGAGATCCGCGCGATGACCCGGCGCGAGCAACACACCGCGCAGTCCCTCCTCTTCGCCCCCGCCGTGGGGCTGCTCGACGGCGGACGGCGCGAGGAGGGCGTGGGCCTGGGCCGGCCGCAGCCGGCCCGGTGGCGGCTGCGGCCGCTTCAGAAGGCCGACCCGTTGCTCGACGTGCGCCCGCCGGCACCGGCCTGGGTCGCCCGGCGGCTGCCCGTCCCCGTTCCCCATCCGGACAACGAGGCGGCGGCGACGGAGCTGCGGGCCTTCCACGACTCCCTGCTCCACGGCATCCTGCCGGCGGCCCGACAGCGGCTGGCCGACGCCTGCGGGGCACTCGGCGAGCAGCGGGCCCACCACGACTGGCGGGTGAGCTGGGCGTGCGGCCTGCTGACGCTGGCCGAGGACGACCCCGGGGCGGCCCCGGGCGAGCCGGCGGCGCTGAGCGAGCCGGCCGACACCCGTTCCGCCCTGCGGGCCGTGCTCGACGCCACGCCCGAACGGCGGCCCGCCCGGCACTGGTTCGAGCACGTGCGCCGCGCGCTGCCGGGCGAGCCCGCGCCCAAGCTGGCGCTGGCCTACTGCTTCGAGCGGGACTACCACCACGACCCGGACCGCGAGGAGCGCCGCGACGACCTCGCCCGGGCCGGGCACCTCTACCAGGCCGTGTGGTGGCGTGACCGCTCCGAGGGCAGCGCCGCGTTCGGCCTGGCCAGGCTCCGCCTCGCGCAGGGCCGGCGGGTCAGCGCCCTGGAGATCCTCGACGAGCTGGCGGAGCAGCGCTCGCCGCACCACCGGGCGGCGCGCGTCGCCGCCGCGCGCGTCCAGGTGGCGTGGCTGCCCGACCACCCGCCGGAGGGCACCGACTTCGAGGCGGTGCGGCAGCGGCTGGCCCGTGACCCGGGCGGCGTCCCGAGCGACGGCTGGCCCCTGGAGGAGGGCGAGCTCCTGCTGCTGACGGCCGAGATCCGGGAGTCCGCGCTGCACTGGTCCGCCACGCACACCTGGCCGCCCGCCACGCTGCGGCCCGGCGAGCTGTTCGGCGGCCCGCCGACGACGGACCGGCTGCGCTCACTCCAGGAGGACACGCTCCGTCGGCTGGCGCGGCGCGCGGCCTCGACGCTGGAGCACGACGAGCTGATCGACCGAGCCAACCAGACCCGCCCGGAAACCCTCACGTGACGCGGCGGGGCCGCGCGTGACCCGAAAGGAGAAAGCCTGACCATGACGGACCAGGGCCGCCCCACGGGGAGGTGGCACGGGCCGCGCGGCGGGACCGACGCGGCGGCCGGCCCCGGCGTGAGCCTGTCGGTGGACCAGACACCCACCCGGCGCGTCGGCGAGGCGGTCGACGGCGTCCACGCCCAGTTCACCCTCCGCACCCACGGCCTCGGGCCCACCACCCCACTTGCCGCCCCGGCGCGAGGGGCCGGCGCCGGTGCGCCACGGCGGCCAGCGGCCACGGCCCAGGTGGTCGTCATCGACTGCTCGGACTCGATGGGCTACCCCGAGTCGAGGTTCGACTCGGTCCGGCAGGCCGCCAGCCGCGCCGTCGGTCTCCTGCCGCACGGCACCCGTTTCGCCGTCGTCCGGGGCACGCACCGCGCGACGATGGTCTACCCGGGCACGGAGGAGCTGGCCGTCGCCGGCCCCGACACGCTCGGCAACGCGAGGTCCGGTATCGGCCGGCTGTACGCCTCCGGCGGGACCGCCGTCAGCGAGTGGCTGGGGCTGACCCGGCGCCTGCTGGCCGGCTCCTCCGCCGAGATCCGGCAGGCGCTGCTGCTGACCGACGGCAGGAACGAGGAGGAGCCCGAGCTGCTGCCGGCCGAGCTCGCCCGCTGCCGCGGTGTGGTCCGCTGTGACGTGTGGGGCATCGGCGAGGACCTGGACCGCGAGGTGCTGGAGCAGATCGCGGTGAGGTTGGAGGGCCGCCCGGACATCGCGCTCGACGGCGCCGGCCTGGCCGCCGGCTTCGAGGAGACGATGCGTGCCGCCGTGGCACGCCTCGTCCCGAGCCTGCGCATCCGGATCGCCCTCGAACCCGGCACGAGGCTGCGGTACCTCTTCCAGACCGTCCCGGACGAGCGGGAGCTCACGGCCGTGTCCCGCACCGTCGTGGAGGGAGGCCGCGTGCGCGTCGAGTTCCCGACCTCCGCCTGGTCCGGCGACGAGCAGCGCGAGTACCACCTGTGCCTCGACGCCACGCCGCCGCCCCACGCCGGCGAGGCGAACGCCCGGAGGGCCGCGGACGGCACGAACGCCACGGAGGGCAGGGAGGGCACGGAGACGGACCTGGCCGTGGCCGAGGTGGTCGTGCCGCCGGAGCTCGGCGGGCCGCCCGCGCCGGTGACGCTGCGGGTGCGCTGGATTCCGGGCGCCCGCCCCGTCACCGAGTACGGCGAGGACCCGCGCCCGGAGCACCTCCGCCGCCACCAGGACCTCGGCACCGCCATCGTCCGGGGCGACGCCGCGTTCCGCGACGGCGACCGGGCGACGGCCGAGTCGATGTTCCGCCGCGCGGTGGACCTCGCCGGGCTGCTCGGGGACAGCGAGATGCTCGCCATGCTGGCGGAGGTGATGGACCTCGACGAGGCGGACGACAGCGGCCCCCGGCTGAAGAAGTCCTTCGACACCCGCCGGCTGGACCGCCTCTGGATGCGCCGGAACCGCACGACCCCCACCCCCCGGCCCGCCCCCCGTGGCCCGACGCCCGGCCCGTCCCCCGTGGTGGCTCCCGCGCACCACCACGGCGGCGTCGTCCCCGGTGAGCCACGCGCGTGCGGCGCGGCGGACTGCGAGCGGCTGTCCGCCCCCGACGCCCGCTACTGCCAGGAGTGCGGAACGGAGTTCGCGTCATGAGCACGACGCGCCGCTGGCTGGTCCGCCGCACCGCCGGACTGCTGCTGCTGACGACGGTCACGGTCGCGACGCTGCTGTCCGCCTACGTCGGGGTGCACCGTCACGTGGAGCCGATGCGCACCCAGACGGCGCCCGCCGTGCTGGAGGTGGCCGCCGCCATGACGGCGCTCGAGAACGCGCACGCGGAGGCCGAACAGACGTTGGAATCGGAGAGTGCGGCGCTGGTGGGCGCGGGCAGCGACCACAGGACCCAGCTGTCGGTGGCGAACCAGAGCCTGTCGAGCGCGGTCGAGGCCGGCGTGGCGGGCGAGCCGGGCTTCAGGGAGCTCCAGACCGCCATCGGCCTCATCGTCGCCTACACCGGGTGGATGGACCAGGCACAGCTGTACGGGAACGACGATCGGCTGCGCGAGGCGTACCTCTTCTACGCCGACACCACGCTCGACGGCATCCTCACCCTGCTCGCGGAGGACGTGCAGGCGCGGCAGACGGCCGAGCTGAACCGACAGGCCTCGCCCGGCCTGCCCGTGTGGGCCGCGTGGGCCGTGGCCGTCGTGCTGTGCTGCGCCTTCGTGGTGCTGGTGCTGCGGACCCAGGCGACGATGCGCCGCCTCTTCCGCCGCCGTCTCAACCCGCCGCTGCTGGCCGCGATCGGGCTGTTGGCCTGCACCCTCGGGCTGCTGGTGTGGTTCACCGGATCGACCGTGAACGACCTGCGGGACGCGAGGACCGAGCTCCAACAGGTCAGGGAGCCGCGCGTCGGCGTCAGCGACGCGGCGTCCGCGTCCGCGTCGGCGTCGGCGTCGCCCGACACCTCGCAGCAGGACGTCGCCGACCGGCTGGACGAGCCCGGCTGGCGGGTCGTGCTCTCCTCGTGGATCTGGGTCTCGGGCCCGGCGATCGGCGGCCTCGTCCTGTGGGGCATGGTCCCCCGCGTCGTCGAGTACCAGCACCAGGAACGGTGGTTGACGTGACCCTGACCCAGCGGCGGAACGCCGCCTCCGCCCTCGTCGGCTCCCTGCTGCTGGCGCTCGTCCTGGTCGAGGCCCTGTGGAGCGTGCCCGCGGAACCGCAGCGCGGCACGGTCACCGTCATCGCGAACTGGACGGACGGCGAGGAGGAGGCGTTCGTCAGCGTCCTTCGGGCGTTCGAGGAGGAGCACGGCATCGAGGTGGACTACCAGGGCACCAGGGCGGTCCAGGAGGTGCTGCGGGCCGACATCCAGTCGGGTTCGCCGCCGGACGTCGCCATCCTCTCCAGCCTCGGCGAGCTGCGGCAGCACCAGGCGAACGGCGAGCTGGCACCGCTCGACGGGCACGTCGAGGAGGGGGTGCTGGAGGGGTACGGCGAGCTGTGGAGCCCTCCCATCGGGGAGCGGCGCTACTGGTTCCCCGTCAGGGTCGAGGTCAAGAGCCTGGTCTGGTACGACACGGCGGAGCACCGCCGCGCCGACCTCGACCGCCTGACGGGCGACGGTGACAGCTGGTGCGCGGGCCTGGGCTCGGGGGCGACCTCCGGCTGGCCCGGCACGGACTGGGTGGAGGACCTGCTGCTCCAACAGGCGGGGGCGGGCGTCTACGAGGCGTGGGCGCGCGGCGACGGCGTCTGGGACTCCCCCACCATGCGGGCGGTGTGGGACCGGTGGGTGGCGCTGCTGTCCGGTGGCGGCTCCCACCGCGCCACCGACGCCCTGACGAGCACCTTCTCCGACGCCGCCCGGCGGCTCGTCGACGACACGCAGGGCCCGCGCTGCGCGTTGAACCACATGGGCTCCGTCAGCCAGAGCTACTACCTCGACGCCGACACGCCGCGCTTCGTCCCCTCCGCCGAGCTGATCCTGCCCGGGGGCGTCCCCGACCGGGAGGCGCTGTGGGAGGTCTCCGGAGACTTCGCCGCGATGTTCCAGGACTCGCCGGAGGCCAGGGAGCTGATCGACTACCTCGCCTCCGCGCAGGCGCAGCGGACGTGGATCGAGAACGCCCCCGCCCACGAGGTGGCGCCGCCGCTCTCCGCCCACCCCGCCATCGGTCCCGACGCCTACGGCGAGGACGTGGTGTCCGGGGAGCTGAGCGGTCTCCTCCACTCCGGCGGCAGGCTCTGCCTCGACGCCTCGGACGTGATGCCGGCCAACATGCGCGACGCCTTCCACCAGGCGGTGATCCGTTACCTCGCCGCGGGCACCGCGGCGGACGCCGCGGCGGAGCGGAACCGCCTTCTCCGCGACCTGGAGAAGACGCGGGGGGAGCAGCGGGGCCCCTGGCTGGAGTCCGTCTGCTCCGAGCCGTCCACGAGGGATCGTTGAGGTAGAGCGGGACATGTCAAGGCCCTGGGGACGGAGGTGCCCGTCCCCAGGGCCCTGGGTGTCGGCGCGTCAGTTCCGTCGGGTGCGTCGGGCGACGTCACCCGGGAACGGTGCGGCCGTCAGCTGACGGCGCAGGTCTGGCCGTTGAGCGAGATCCGCTGCGGAACGGTCGGCTCGCCGTCGTGGCTGACGAGGTACCCGAGGGTGACGCTGCCGCCGGGCGGGATCACGCTGTTGTAGTTGGAGTTCGACGCGGTGACGATGTCACCGGCCTGGGTCAGGTCCGTCTCCCAGTCGCCGATGATCGTCTGGCCGAGCGGCAGCGGGAACTTCACGTTCCAGCCCTCGACGGCCGTGTCGCCGGTGTTGGTGACGGTGAGGTCCACGGACATGCCGGTGCCCCATGCCTCCACGGTCCGCTCCACCGCGCACGTCGGCTCGACGCGCTCGAACGTCATCCGGTGCAGCCCGCCGGGCAGGTCGTTGACGACGTAGATCTCGCCGTCGGCGGTGGTGCCGAACGCCGTGATCTGGGTGGGCAGCGAGCCGATCTCGGCCTCCAGGTACCCGCCCTGGCCGTCCTCGCGCAGCGCCCAGACACGGGTGGTGCAGTAGTCGGTGACGAGGTAGGTGCCCCCGACCAGGTCGGCGTACTGCTGACCGCGGTAGACCAGGCCACCGGTCACCGAGCAGTTGCCCTCGTAGTGGGAGTAGGTGAAGACCGGCTCGGTGTACTCGACGTCGTTCGAGCACTGGGCCTCGTCGAAGAGGGCGTCGCCCTCGTAGCAGGACCAGCCGAGGTTGACACCGGCCTGCTGGCCGCGCTTGAGGTGGTCGACCTCCTCCCACAGGCCCTGGCCGACGTCGCCGACCCACAGGGAGCCGTCCTCCTGGTCGATGGAGAAGCGCCAGGCGTTGCGGACGCCGTACACCCAGATCTCCTCGCGGGCGCCCTCGACGCCGACGAAGGGGTTGTCCTCGGGTATGCAGTACGGCAGCTCACCGCAGGCGGCGCTCACGTCGACGCGGAGGATCTTGCCGAGGAGGGTGTCCAGGCGCTGGCCGGTGTCGAACGGGTCGCCCGAGCCGCCGCCGTCGCCGATGCTCCAGTACAGGTACCCGTCGGGACCGAAGGCGATCTGGCCGCCGTTGTGGTTGTTGTACTCGGCGTGCTCCTGGGTGATCAGCACCTCCAGGCTCGCGTCGGCGAGGCTGTAGCGCGCCAGGGAGACCGCGCCCTCGGGCTTGGCCGTGAAGGCGAGGTACAGCTCCTGGCTGTCGTTGAAGTCGGGCGGCAGGGCGATGCCGAGCAGGCCGCGCTCGTTGCCCGTCTCGTCGACGTGCTCCCTGATGTCGAGCAGGAAGTCGGCGGCGAGGCCGGTGTCGGGGTGGTAGACGCGGACGGTGCCGCGCTTCTCCGCGACGAACAGCCGGTCGCTCCCGTCGTCGGGCGCGGCGAGGGCGATGGGGCGCCGCAGGCCGAACGCCACCTGGGTGGCGCCGGCGCGGACCTCGGCCAGCGGGACGCTGGCGGTCTGGGCGGTGTCGGCCCGTGTCTCGGTGGTGGTCTCGGTCCGGGCGGTGGTGGTCGTGCTGGGGGTCGTGTCCGGGGAGGCGGTGGCGGTGGCCGCCAGGGGGATCACGAGCGACAGCGACGCGGCCAGCAGGATGGGGCCTGCCCAGCGACGTCTCGTGCGTGTCGACCGTCTCAACATGTTCGGCTCCAGGTGGCGAGGTTGGTCATGTCCTCTGTGACGGATGGTGCGCGGCGAGCCTCGACGTCCCGGCCGGGCTCGGTCGGTCGAATTGGGGCTGGAATCGACCGAGTTGGGCTCGGGATTGTTCAGTCTCGAACGTCTGCCGCGCCTGGCGGGACCGTACCCGGTGCTCCTTCACCGCACACCCGGCTTCCTCCGCCGCCTGGACACACCATCCGGATCGCCACCCGGAGCTGACGCACGACCGTCACATCACGGTCACGCGAGGGCGCCGAACGCGGCCTCCTGCTGGCGGCGGAGCCGGCCGCGCATGAGCCGGGCCACGGGCGGCGCCGGCACGCCGCCGCGCTCGTCCTCCCCGGCGACCGAGGCCAGCCACGGCGGCATGAAGGACAGCGTCCAGCGCGCGGCCGACTTCACCATGCCGCGCTCGAACTGCTTCCACACGGCCGCGTCGAGCGCCGGGGCGAGCCGGCCGGCGAGCTCGCGCTCCTCGTCGGCGGCGTGCTCGCGCAGCAGGTCGTGGGTGGCGCGCGCGGCCTTCTCCAACGCGCCGGCGCCCGCGGCGTCCTCGCCGAGGGCCTCGAGGGACTCGCGCATCTCGTCCAGGCCCCGGTGGAGGTCGGCGTGCTCGCGCTGCATCAGCTCCAGCGCCTCCTCGTCGGCGCCGCGCTCCTTCAGCGCCGGCCAGAGGATGTCGTCCTCGCCCTCGTGGTGGTGGTGGATGATCTCCGCGATGCGCAGGCCGTAGGCCCGAAGCGCCCGGACGCGCTCGGCGTCGGGGCGTTCCGCCAGCTCGGCGGCGGTGCGGGCGATGCGGTCGAGGTCGCGCACCATCGCCCGGTGGGCGAGGATCATCGTCTGGTGTGGCTTGGGCAGGGCACTCGTCGGGGGGGTCACCAGGACTCCTTCACGGAAACGGCGGGTTGGCGGTGGTCGTCACACGAGGCTGCCACCGGCGGCGATCAGCGCGCCTGTGTCGAAGAGACGCACGAAGTACGGGTCGACCTTCGACGGCATGCGGTAGTGCTGACCATAGCTTGAGCGGTACTTCTCGAACCAGACGGGGTTTCCGTGCAGGAACAGGATGTCGTGGAACGCCATGCGGCGGACGGCCATCAGCGGGAACGGTGCCCGGTTGACGGGGAAGAAGGGGTTGCGGCTGGCGGGCGCGGTGCACTCGGGGTGCATCTGACCCAGCATCAGTCCGCGTTCCACCGCGTCGTGCTTGGTGGTGAGGTGGGCCTCGTCGACCAGCGTCCAGTCCTCGCGCGTCATGCCGTCGAAGACGACGATGAGGCTGTCCAGGCCGCCGTTGCGGCTGACCATGGGGCCGGCGTCGAACAGGTCCATGGCGGCGTGGATCCGCTCCACCAGCTCCGTCAGGCCGTCGCCCGGCCGCCAGGGGCTGCGCAGCAGGCGCAGGCTGCCGGCGCGGATCGCGGGCGGGACGAAGGGGCAGACCGGCCCCTCGCGGCCCAACTCGGCGTGCGGGGCGCTGACGTAGGTGTCGAGCCAGTGGGAGAGGGTCCGGTCCTGCTCGGGGGTCAGGGGGAGGAAGCGCCGCTCCTCGTGCGTGATCGGTCTCGTGCTCATGGGGTCATTCCTCGTGTTCGGTGGCGCGCTCGGTGGCGTGGGCCGCGGCGGACGCCGGGGCCACGCCGTCCGCGGGGGTGGGGGCGGCCGGGTGCGCGCCGAGGACCTCGGCCAGCGCGGCGACGCAGCGCTCCACCTGCGGGACGGTGCCGACGGTGATCCGGAGGCTGCCGGGGAGGTCCAGCAGCGTGAGGTCGCGGACGAGCACGCGGTGCTCGGCGGCGAGCCGTTCGGCGACGCGGGCGCTGTCGCCGGGCACGTCGACCATCACGAAGTTGGTGTGGGACGCGGTGGTCGGCACGCCGATCGACTCCAGCCCCTTGACCAGGAGTTCCCTGGCCCGCGCCGTCTCCGTGCGCACCCGGTCGAGGTGGTCGGGCCGGGCGACGGCGGCGAGGACGGCGCGCAGCGCCGGGCGGCTCGCGCGGAACGGCAGGGCGCGGGCGGTGCGTTCGACGCGGGCGACCAGCTCGGCCGGGCCGATGAGGCAGCCGATGCGGACGGAGGCCAGGCCCCACGCCTTGGAGAAGGTGCGCATCACCAGGGCGGGCGCGCCGTCGCGCACGGCGGCCAGCGCGTGCTCGTGCTCGGGTCCGGCGAAGTCGAGGTAGGCCTCGTCGAAGACGAGCACGCCGCGGGCGCTTCGCGCGGCGTCCAGCAGCAGCCGCGTCTCGGCCTCCCGCAGCAGGGCGCCGGTGGGGTTGAGGGGGTTGCAGACGAACGCCAGGTCGGTGCCGTCGGCCAGCGCCTCGGCGATCGCGGCGGCCGGCACCCGCCTCTCGCGCAGCGGGAGGCCCCGGACGGCCGCGCCGACGGAGGCGGCGGAGGCGGCGTAGCCGGGGAAGGTGGTGGTGGTGAGGGTGACCTCGGCGCCGGGCTCGCGCAGGAAGGTGAGGGAGGTCAGCAGGACCAGCTCGTCGGTGCCGTTGCTGACCAGCACCATCTCGGGCCGGACGCCGAAGTGGCGGGCCAGGGCCTCCCGGACGTGGCGGTGCTCGCTGTCGGGATAGTGCGACAGGTGGCCGCTGGCCTCGTCGTGGACGGCGTCGAGGGCGCCCGGCGGCGGCCCGTACGGGCTCTCGTTGAGGTGGAGCCGCAGGTGGTCCGCCTCGTCCCCGGGGGCGGCGGTCCGGAAGAACGAGGCGGGCGGGCCCGTCTGCGGTGCGGTCTCCAGGTCGGTGCTCATGTGTTCCCTCCGGGGTGGTCGGTCAGCCGAGCCGGACGCTGGCGATCGTCTTCAGGCGGTCCTCGGACAGCAGGGCGCGGCAGCGGTTGCGCTGGACCTTGCCGCTCGGGGTCCTGGGGACCGCGCCGTGTTCGAGGAAGCGGCACTCCGTCACCGCGACGCCCGCCTTGCCGCGGGTCAGGGCGGCGGCCTCGTCGGCGACGGCCCGCCAGTCGAGGGTCCGGCGGCGCGGCTCCATCAGCAGCACCAGCTCGGACCTGCCGGGGGTGGCGAGGTCGACGAGGACGGAGCAGCCGCGGCGCAGGGCGCTGAGGCCGTCGAGCGCGGACTCGATCTCGCTGGTGTAGATCTTCCGGCCGCCGACGGAGATCAGGTCGTCGGCGCGGCCGGCGATGTACAGCTCGCCCTCGTGGAGGAAGCCGAGGTCGCCGGTGCGCAGCCGGCCGTCGTGGAAGCGTTCGGCCGTGCGCTGCGGGTCGCGGTAGTAGCACTCGGCGAGGCTGGGCGAGGAGATGTGGATCTCCGGCATGCCGTCGTCGCCGTCGGGGAGTTCCGTCGTGACCTCGACGCCGGGCAGCGCGGGGCCGTTGGAGACCAGCGGGACGGCGCGGGGCGCGTCCGGCTCCACCTCGACGACCGTGCCGTGGAGCAGGGCGTCGCTGTCGAAGGTCCGCATGCGGGGGCGTTCGTCCCACGGCGTGGCGGTGATGGCGAGGGTCGCCTCCGCCATGCCGTAGGCGGGCATGAGGGCCTCGGGGCGCAGCCCGGAGGGGGCGAAGCGCTCGGTGGCCTGGACGATGGTCTCCCAGTCGACGCGTTCCGCGCCGAGGACGAGGTTGCGCAGCGCCAGGGGTTTCGGCAGCGGGTTGGTGCGGCTCTGGCCGCGGGCGGCGAGGTGGAGGGCGGTGGAGGTGCCGGCGGTCATCGTCGCCTGGAACTCCGCCATGTCGCGGAACCAGGAGCGCGGCGCCATCGCGAAGCGCTCGGGCGTGGACAGGACGAGGTCGAAGTCCCAGGCCCAGGACATCACCAGGCAGCCGAAGACGCCCATGTCGTGGGAGAGCGGCAGCCAGCAGGAGATGGTGTCCTTGCCGACCTCGCAGCCGCACATGTCGAGCATCATGCCGAGGTGCTGCGCGATGGCCCGGGGGGTGAGGGCGCAGCCCTTGGGAACGCTGGTGCTGCCGGAGGAGTACTGGACGAACGCGATGTCGTCCATGCCGGGCGGGCTCGGCTCGACGCGGCCGTCGCCGGGCAGCGAGGCCCAGGTCAGCACCGGCAGCCGGGCGGCGACCTCGGGCGGCACCATCGGCAGCAGCTGGTCGTCCAGCAGCAGCACCTCGGGGTCGAGCCGGTCGAGGAGGACGTCGAGCTGGCGGCCGTACTCCTCGGGTGTGACGCCGCGTGAGGGCAGCGGCAGGGACGCGAAGGTGCCGCCGGCGATCCAGACGGCGAGCAGCCCGCGCACGGCGTGCGGGGTGTTGTCGAGGACGGCCGCGACGCGTGCGCCGGGGCGGACCCCGGCCGCGCGGAGGGTGGCGGCCATGCCGTGCGCCTCCGCCGCGACCTGGGTCCAGTTGGTCCGCGTGTAGCGGTCCCCCTCCCAGGCGTGGAGCGAGCCGTTGCGGGAGCCGCCGAGCAGCGCCTCCCACAGCCCGGGGTGCGCGGGCGCGGGTGACGCCGGGGAGGGGGTCGCCGCGGTCACTCGACGTCCACCAGGGAGGGCGCGGCGTCGCCCGAACGGTTGGCCAGCGGCGGCAGCTCCTGCTGGCTGGCGAGGAGCTTCTGGCGGTCGGCGCCGGCGGACTCGACGCGGCTGACGCCGGCCTCGCGCATCTCCAGGCGCTCGGTGTCGATGCGGATGACCTTCCAGGCCAGGCGGGTCTTCTCCAGACTCCAGATGAAGATCGCGGACAGGTCGACCTCGTACCACTTCATGCCGTGGCGGGCGGAGCGGGGGAAGGCGTGGTGGTTGTTGTGCCAGGCCTCGCCGAAGGAGGGCAGCGCCAGCCAGAAGACGTTCCTGGACTCGTCGGTGGTGGTGAAGCGGCGGCGGCCGAAGTAGTGGCCGACGGAGTTCACGGCGTAGGTCATGTGGTTGACCAGGAAGATGCGGACCAGGCCGCCCCAGAGCATGCCGGTCAGGAACGCGGCGGGCTCGAAGCCGCTGATGACGAAGCCCAGCACGCCGGGCAGCACGATGCCTGCCGCGACGACGAGGATGAACTTCTCGCTGAGCCAGCGCATCGACTTCTCGCGCACCAGGTCGGGGCAGTACCGCATCGGGTCGGAGGTGAGCTTGCCGTTGAACAGCCAGCCGAGGTGGGCGTGCCACAGGCCGGCCATCAGGCCCTTGAAGCCGGGCTCGAAGTCCAGGTGCGGGCTGTGCGGGTCGCCCTCCTTGTCGGCGACGCGGTGGTGGCGGCGGTGGTGGGCGGCCCAGATGATCGGCGGGCCCTGGCCGGCCATGACGCCGGCGGTGGTCAGCGCGACCCTGATGGGCTTGGAGGTCTCGAACGCGCGGTGGGCCAGCAGCCGGTGGTAGCCGGCGGAGATGCCGAGGCCGGCGACGGCGTACATGAACACCAGGACGATGAGGTCGCTGACGCCGAAGACGCTGTTCCACAGCAGGACCATGCCGGCGAAGACCCCGATGAGGGGTATCACGGAGGCCGCCAGGATGAACCAGCGGTGTTCTCTTCCGTCCATCGGTTGTGCCCTCTCTCTGTTCTGTCGTTGTCTTCTGTGATCTGTCGTGCGTCGGGGGGTTCCTAGACGCCCTGGGTCGTTTCGGGGTCGAACTCCGTCCGCAGGGACGGCAGACCCAGCGCGATCACGGCGGCGACCGCGGTCAGCACGGTCCCGGCGAGGAACGCCTCCTGGTAGGAGGACAGGAGCGCGTCGGGCCCCGTGGTGCCCGAGGCCAGCTCGTCGGTGAGCCGGCTGCTGGCGAGCGTGGCGAGCACGGCGACGCCGATGGCGCCGCCGACCTGCTGGCCGGAGTTGAGGATGCCGGAGGCGGCGCCGGTGTCGGCGCGGTCGACGCCGTGGACGGCGGCGACCACCAGCGGCACGAGCGCCAGGCCGTACCCGGCGGCGCACAGCAGCAGCGTGGGCAGCACGTCGCCGGCGTAGCCGCCGCCGACCTCGGTGCCGAGCAGCAGGGCCTGGCCGACGGTGGCCAGGGTCAGGCCGAGGAAGCACAGCACGCGGCTTCCCAGGCGCGGCAGCAGCTGGATGGCGACGCCGGAGAAGACGGCCATGGTGACGCCGAACGGCACCCAGGACAGGCCGGAGCGCATCGGCGACCAGCCCTGCACGAGCTGCATGTACTGGGTGAGGAAGAAGAAGATGCCGTACAGGCCGGAGGCGGCCAGCAGGATCATGATGTTGGCCAGCGCCACGGAGCGGCTGCGGAAGATCGACAGCCGGATCAGCGGCTCGTGGGCGCGGGTCTCCCAGACGACGAACGCGGCCAGCAGCACGGCGGCGACGGCCAGGCCCGCGATGGTGGCCGGCGAGTCCCAGGAGCGGTGCTCGGTGCTGATGACGGTGTGGACCAGGAGCAACAGGCCGCCGGTGATCAGCAGGGCGCCGGGCGCGTCGATGCGGCTGCGGCGCTCGGGGACGTCGCGGTCGGCCATGGCGGGCGACATCGCGAGGGCGAACAGCAGCGCGCCGAGCGGGAGGTTGATGAAGAAGACCCAGCGCCAGCTGATGACGTCGGTGATGAGTCCGCCCAGCAGCACGCCGCTGACGCCGCTGACGCCGGTCAGCCCGCCCCAGATGCCGAGCACCCGGCGGCGTTCGCTCGCCTCGGTGAAGGTGCTGACGAGGATGGACAGCGCCGCGGGTGAGAGGAACGCGGCTCCCAGGCCCTGGATGCCGCGGGCGGTGACGAGGAGCTCGGAGGAGTTCGCGATGCCGCACAGGAAGGAGCCGACGGTGAAGATGCCAAGGCCCGTCAGGAAGACGCGGCGGCGGCCGAAGAGGTCGGCGCAGCGCCCGCCGAGCACCAGGAAGCCGCCGAAGAGCAGCATGTAGGCGTCGACGACCCACGCGAGGGACGCGGCGGCGAAGTCGAGGTCCTCCCGGATGGAGGGCAGGGCCATCGCGACCACGGTGTCGTCGATGATCACGACGAACTGCGCGCCGCACGTGACGGCGAGGACGAGCGCGCCCGCCCGTGCCCGGCGGCTCGCCTCCGGGCTCGATGCGGACTTCGAGGGCGCTTGGGTCATGTCTGCTCCCTGGGGTGCGACTGCCTGACGAGGTGTCTTCTACGGTCGTAGGATTAAATTCTACGAACGTAGGACACTAGGCTTGGCGAAATGTCTCGGTCAACACGTCGCCGTCGCGACCAACCCCCTCCCCGTCTCCGGCTGCTGGACGCGGCCATCTCGCTGGTCGCGCGGGAGGGTCTTCAGCACCTCAGCCACCGCAGGGTGGAGCGGGAGGCGGGCCTCACCCACGGCTCGACCACGTACTACTTCCGCACCCGCGAGGCCATGATCCGGGAGATCATCGACCACCTGGCCGAACGCGACCGGCGGACGATGACCACGGTGCTCGGCAGCGCCCGCCGCCCCGTCGCGGCCGGTGGCGGCGCGGGCGCCGAGCCCGTCCTCGACCAGGCGACGGAGCTGCTGGCCACGGCGCTGGAGGCGTTCCTGACCACCGCGCGGGAGCAGACGGTGGCCCGCTTCGAGCTCTTCCTGCACGCCGCCCGTGAGCCCTCGCTGCGGGAGGAGCTGACCCGCTGGCGCGGCCTGTTCCAGCGCGCCGCCGAGGCGTTCCTGCGGGAGGTGGGCGCGCCGGCCTCCGCGGAGGACGCCGACGCGCTGGTCACCGGGGTGGACGGGGTGTTGCTCGCGGGGGTGTGCCTGCCGGGGCCGCCCTCCCCCGACGGCCTGCGCCGCCAGACCCGCGCCCTGCTGGAACGCTGCCTGCCGCCCGCGCCCTGAGGGCCGTCCGCGGCGGCCCGAGTGGGACGGGGGCAGCGCGGCACCCGGCGCCACGGCCCGGTCCGGCGCGGTCCGCCGGACGGGCCCCTGGGCGACGCGCGGGTGACCGCCCCCGCGCGGGTGCGCGGGGCCGGTCGGTGTCCCAGGAGGGGTCAGCGGACTCACGCCGCGCCGTCCCGCTGCTTCCTCGCGGCCTCGACCACCCGGTTGAGGCGGTCCATGCGGGTGGCCAGCGACAGCGCGCCCTCCAGGCGGAAGGCGGGCGGGCGGCGGCCGTCGACGTCGTCGAAGCCGTAGCTCTCGGCCAGGTCGCCGACGGCCAGGATCTGCCCGGCGCGCTGCGCCACGTCGGGGTCGGCGGCCAGCTCGGCCACGGCGCGCCCCACGTACTCGGGCGAGTGGACCACGGCCGCGGGCCCCGAGCCGAGCGCCGCCCACGCCTCCTCGACCCGCTCGGTGCGGACGAAGCCGGGGTGGAGCGCGAGGGCCGTGACGCCGGTCTTCTTCTTGCGCAGGTCGGCGTTGAAGTTCCGGCTCATGCGGTCCGAGGCGTGCTTGAAGACGTCGTAGGCGGCCTGGCCGAGGTAGATGTCGCCGTCGGTGAAGCCGATGTTGACGATCAGGCCGCTGCGCTGCGGCAGCATCAGGCCCACCAGCAGCCGGGTGACGTCGTACTGGGCGCGCAGCGAGGCGGAGCACAGGTCGTAGCGCCACATCGGCTGCTCCCAGAAGGGAGCGTCGAACCGCACCTCGGCGGAGCGCTCGTAGCCGGCCCACGCGTTGTTGACCAGCAGGTCGAGCCGGCCGTGGTCGGCCCGGACGCGGTCGGCCAGCGCCTGGTTGGCCTCCGGGTCGCCGTGGTCGCAGCGGACGGCGACGCCGGTGCCGCCGCGGGCGGTGACCTCCTCGGCGACGTCGTCGATCGTGCCGGGCAGCCCCTCGGTGCGCGCCCCCGAGCGGGAGCTGCGGCCGGTGACGTAGACCGTGGCGCCGGCCTGGCCGAGCGCCAGCGCGATGCCGCTGCCCACGCCGCGGCTGGCGCCGGTGACGACGGCCACCCTCCCGTCGAGGTTCGGCGGCTTCCAGGGGTCGACGGGGCCCGGGGTGGGGCTGTCGTTGGTTTCGCTCATCGCTTCTTCCTCGGTGTCGGCCACGGCTCAGCCCGCCGCGTACTGGAGCGTGCGCAGGTAGGCGTCGGTGTCGGCGACGTGCGGCACGCCGAACCGCTTGCGCAGCTCGGGCATGGAGGTCGGCAGCACGCCGCCGCTGGCGCGGGTCACCTCGCTGACGTCGCGCAGCACGGCCAGGAAGGACCGGGTCATCGACGGCAGCCCGTCGAGGTCCCGCGCCTGCTCGCTGTCGGGGTGGATCACGGGGACCGGCTTCAGCGTCCTGCCCCTGGTCTGCTCCGTGTGCTTGGCGCACACCCGCAGCGCGTCCTCCATGTCCATGGCCTCCTCCCCGTAGGTCACCCAGAACTCGCCCGCGTCGACGTCCTGTTCGATGGCGCGCAGCACGGCCTTGGAGAGCACGTCCTGCGGCACGATGTCGATGCGGTTGCCCGGGTGCACCGGGATGAACGGGGCGCGGCCCCGGCAGATCCAGTCGGAGAGGACCTGCACGATCTGGCCGCGGGAGGTCCAGCCGGTCTCGGCGTCGCCGATGAGGTTGGTGGGGCGGAAGACGGTGTGGGGCAGGCCCGCGTCCTTCAGCAGCTGCTCGGCCGCCAGCTTGGAGCGGACGTAGGGCGCCGTGATGTTGGTGTCGCTGAACGGGGCGGCGACCACTTCGGGCATCACCGCGGCCACGAACGCCGTGCTCATGTAGTGCACGGTCGCGCCCGCGGCCTCGGCGAACTCGGCGACGCGGCGGGTGCCCTCGATGTTGACGGGCGCGTACCGGTCGGGCGTGAGGCCCCACTCGGTCAGCGCGGCGGAGTGGATCACCACGTCCACCTCGCGGACCAGCTGCTCGTACGCGTCCGCGTCGAGTCCGAAGCGGTCCTGGGTCACGTCGCAGCGCACCACCCGCTCGGCCCGTCCGGGCTCGACCGCGCCGCGCGCGGCGGCGATCAGCCGCACCTGCGCGGGCTCGCGCAGGATCGACTGGCCCACCACGCCCGTGGCGCCCGTCACCAGCACCGTCGGCTGCGCGCTCATGCCCTGGCCTCCTTGAACTCCATCAGCCGGCTCATGCCGCGCACCCCGACGGTCAGCAGCGGCTCGGGCGGGAACGACGGCTGCTTGCGGCCCTCGTCGTCCACGTACAGCAGCCGGGAGTAGTCCGAGTCCTTGCCGAGCACCAGGTCGCGCAGCACCTTGCCGCCGAGATGGGTGGCGGAGATGCCGTTGCCGCAGAAGCCGTAGCCGTAGGCGACGTTGCCCGGCAGGCGCCCGAAGTGGGGGGCGAAGTCGCGGGTGATGTCCACGGTGCCGCCGTAGGCGTAGCGGAACGTCACGTCCTTCCACATCGGGAAGAAGCGCTCGAACTCGCGCAGCAGCTCGCGGTAGACGCGCGGCTCGCTCATGCGGCGCTGGTCGGTGTCCCGGCCGTAGAAGTACAGGGCGGGGCCGCCGGCGAACATCAGGCGGTTGTCGGCGGTGAAGCGGGCGCAGGTCAGGAACGTCTTCGCCTCGACCAGGCCCTCGCGGGCCGGCCACTCGATGCGGCCGAGCTGCTCGTCGGTCAGCGGCTCGCTGATCATCGCGTAGCTCCACACCGGGACGAGCTTGTTCCGGAACGGCGCGAACCGGAACTGGTGCGCGTTGGTGGTGAGCACGACGGTGTCGGCGACGACGCGGCCCTTCGCCGTGGTGACGGTGGGCCTCACGCCGGGCTCCACGCGGAGCGCGGGCGTGCGGTCGTGGATGACGACGCCCTGCTCGCGCACGACCCGGGCCAGGCCGCGCGCCAGCTTGAAGGGGTTGATCAGCCCGCCGTCGGTGCGCAGCGCGCCGATCAGGGCCGGGGAGCCGATCCTGGCCCGCGTCTCCTCGGCCGACATCAGCACGGGACCGGCGCCGCCGGACAGCCGCGACGCGAGGGCGCGGTCCTCCTCCAGCCGGCGCATCTGCGCGGCGGAGGTGGCGGCCAGCAGGTAGCCGTTGGGCTCGTAGTCGGCGTCGACCTTGTTGCGGCGCAGGAAGCGGCCGATCTCCAGGATGGAGCGCCCCACCTCGCGGGAGGCGTCCGCGGTCCTCTGCTCGCCGAAGCGCTCCACCAGGGCCTGGATGTCCTTGCCGATGGTGGGGGTGACGAAGCCGTCGGCGCGGCCCGAGGCGCCGTAGCCGGAGTACTCGGCCTCCACGACGTGGATGTCGAGGGCCGGCTCGGCCTGCTTCAGGAAGTGGGCCGTCCACAGTCCGGCGTAGCCACCGCCGACGATGCAGACGTCGCAGTCCACCGACTCCGTCAGCGGTTCGCCCGGCTCCACCTCCTGTGTGGTGTGCCAGTAGACTTCGTGCTTGAGATCGTCCATTTCCCCTTACCGCACCTTTTCGAGGATGACCCTCGACAAGCCGAGATGGCGATTTTCGAAGTGGGTGACCGAGCTGCTGAGATAACGCTCGTAGTGCGCGACCATCTCCTCACCGACACTTGCGACAGCCTTCTCGCGGTGGGCGCGCAGGCGGTTGTACCACTCCTGCACCGTGCGGCTGTAGTGCTCGGGGTCGTTCCGCATCGCCACGATGTCGAAGCGCTTCTCGCTGCCCTCGACGACCTCCGAGAGCGCGGGTATCTCGGATTCCGGGAAAATGGTCTCGATGATGAACAGCAGATCCTTCACGGTCTGCCGGTCCATCTGCACGTTGTTGCCCTTGATGTTCGTCTGGAGGGCGATCCTGCCGCCGCGCGGCAGCCATCCCGCACACCGCTCGAAGAACTCGCGGTACGCGCCGACGCGCTGGGCGCGGGTCAGGCCCGTGGCGGCGAAGTGCTCGAACGCGCCGATCGAGATGATCGCGTCGTAGCCCTCCTCCGGCTCGTGGTCCTGCCAGCTCTCCAGCCGCACCTCGGTGCGCGGCAGGCCCATCCGCTCCACCCACCGCGCCTGGCGCTCGCTCAGGGTGACGCCGACGGCCTGGCCGACCTCGTGCGTGGTGACCAGGCGCGACAGCAGGCTGCCCCAGCCGCAGCCGACGTCGAGCACGCGGCGGGCGCCGTTCGCGCGGGCGCCCTCGATGAGGAAGTCGAGCTTGCGGACCTGGGCCTCTTCGAGGGTCTCGGCCGGGTCGGACGGGTCCTCCCACAGCGCGCACGTGTACGTCAGCGACTCGTCCAGCCACAGGGCGTAGAAGTCGTCGGAGACGTCGTAGTGGTGCTGGATGGCCTCGGCGGTGGCGCCCACCGCGCCGGCGGTCACGACCTGACCGTCGGTCATGCGTCGACGCCGTCGAGCTTGGTGACCCGGGCCAGCTCGACGAGGTCGCCGACGGTCTTCACGTCGGCCGCCTTCGCGGAGTCGAACTCAATACCCAGCTCGTCCTCGATGGCGTAGACGATGTCGGCGATCTGGAGGCTGGAAAGGCCAACAGACTCGAATTCCGTCTCGGCGTTCAACTCGACTTCCGAGGCCGCACTGCCCAGCTTCTTCGCGATGAGCTCGCAGACCGTGGAAACAGTGATCATCGAGGTACCCTTTCACGTTTACGGTGTCGCCGACACGATACGCAGCACAACCAAGCACACGGCATAGCAAGCCCCTAGCAAGAGTCTGCTAGTCCATGCCCCCTGACTAGCAGATAACTGCTCTGGCAGGCGCCGCCGCCGAGGCGTAGAAAGGACGAACGCCTCACGTTCCCTCAGATGCGGATGCCGGACAGAAGCGGGAAATCATGGGTCACTCATTGCGCGTGGTCGACTACGTCGTCGACTTCCTCTGCCGCCAGGAACTCACCCATGTATTCGGTGTGGGCGGCGCGAATATCGAGGACCTGTACGACGCCGTCCACGCCGCCGGTGGCCCGGTGCGCGCGCTCGTGGCGAAGCACGAGTTCTCCGCGGCGACCATGGCCGACGGCTACTTCCGGGCCTCCGGCCGGCCCGCCGTCGTCGCGGTGACCTCCGGCGCGGGCGCGATGAACCTGGTGCCGGGCCTCGCCGAGCTGCGCGCCTCGGGCGTGCCCGCGCTCGCCCTCGTCGGCCAGCCGCCCGCCGAACTCGACGGCCTCGGCTCCTTCCAGGAGACCTCGGGCCAGGCGGACTCGATGAACGCGGTCCGGCTCTTCGGCGAGATCGGCGTCTACTGCGCCCGGGTCGACGACCCCGCCGCCGTCACCGAGCTGCTGCCCGCCGCCTACGAGGCCGCCCTCGGCGGCGCCATGGGCCCGGCCGTGCTGCTGCTCCCGAAGGACGTGCAGCAGTCGGTCATCCCCGCCTGGCAGCCGCCGCGCCGCGTCGCCCCCCTCCGGCGGGCGCTGGCGCCCGGCGCCGCCCGCCGGGAGGCGGCCGAGGTGCTGGCGGCGGCGCGCGCGGACCGCGGCGTGGCCGTGATGGCGGGCACCGGCGTGGTGCGCTGGCAGGCCCGCGCCGAACTGGAGCGGATCAGCGAGGTCCTCGACGCGAGGGTCACCGTCGCCCCCGACGCCAAGGACGCCTTCGACAACCACCACCCGCGCTTCCTCGGCGTCACCGGGGTGATGGGGCACGAGCCCGCCCAGCGGCGCCTTGAGGAGGCGTCGGCCGTGCTGCTCGCCGGCACCCGGCTGCCGATGCTGTCGGCCGGCCCGATCAAGGAGCACCTGAAGGGCGTGCCGCTGGTCTGCCTCGACAGCCACCCCCCGTTCCTCGGCGCCGACCACCCCGGGCTCATCCATCTCGACGGCCCGCTGCGCGAGGAGTTCGCGGCGCTCACGGACCTCCTCGCGGAGCGCGCACCGGGCGAGGACCGCGCCGCCACCCCGCCCGCGGGGACGGCGTCCCCCGCCGCCGACCGGGCCGACGCTCCCGACACGGACGGCACGAGCGGCACGGACGGCGCGCCGCTGACCACCCGCGAAGCGGTGGACGTCCTCGCCGCCTGCCTCCCCGACGGCGCCGTCGTCGTGTCGGACGCCGGCAACGGCGGCGCCGCCGTCATCCACCACCTGCGCGTCCCCACGGACGGCCGCTTCATCGTCGCCCAGGGCATGGGCGGCATGGGCCACAGCTTCGGCGCCGGCATCGGCGCCCACCTCGCGACCGGCGCGCCGACGTACGTGGTCGCGGGCGACGGCGCGTTCCTGATGCACGGCATGGAGATCCACACGGCCGCCGAACTCGGCCTGCCGATCACCTTCCTGATCATCAACAACAACGCCCACGCCATGTGCCACACCCGGGAGCAGGTGTTCTTCTCCGGGGACTACACCTACAACCTCTTCGGCCCGGCGCACATCGCCGCGGGCGTCGGCGCGATGTTCCCCGGCGTCGACGCGGTCCACGCCCGCGACGCCCACGAGCTCCACCGAGCCCTGACCGACCGCCCCGCGGACCCGGCCAGGCCCCTGCTGGTCAGCATCGACGTCGACCCGCACGAGGAACCGCCCTTCGGGCCGCTTCGGCGGCCCCGGACGGTCTCCGCCTGAGGGCGTGGCGTCGACCGACGCCACGCGACACCACACCAACCGGATCACCCGTATCCCCAAGAGAGGGCACACCGTGAGCAACTACACCCCGCCGCCCGCCATCCCGGACTTCATCAAGGACGTCCCGGGACTGCTCCGCTGGGAGACCACCAGCCGCGAGGAGGCCGTGGTGCAGGCGAGCGCGTTCACCAAGGACACGTTCACCTACGACGAGGTCTACGGCCGCTTCTGCACGATCGAGGAGTACATCGACGCGCCGCCGGAGGTCGTCTTCGACTACCTCAACGACATGCGCAACCTCAACGAGTACACCTACAGCACCCGTGACTTCGCGCCGGTGGAGGGCAAGCCGGGCCTGTTCGTGGGCAAGGACACGCTCCCGGACGACAACACCAAGATCTACATGCGCTTCGAGCCCAACCGCGAGGCGCTGACGATCGACATGCACTGCGCCTGGGACCAGGGCGACGAGCTGTGGATGATCTACCTCTACCGCATCGTCGACGCCCAGCGGGTGCTGAAGAAGCCGGGCTCGGTCGTGCTGTGGACCAACTGCCGCCACCCGTACTACGACAAGAACCCCTACCCGGAGACGGTCCCCAACCCGGAGCGCCCGTGGGTCGGCGACTTCTGGAACCTCTTCTACGCCGGTCACGCGATCGAGATGCAGAACCTGAAGAAGATCCTGGAGTTCCACTACGGCCACGGCGCGAACCAGGCAGGGGCCGACAGCTAATGAAGACGGTCAGCCTGCTGGAGGTGGCGTCGTACCTGCCGCCCAACAAGGTCCCGACGCAGTATTTCCTGGACATCCAGGACACCAGCGGTGAGCTGGCTGGCCACGACATGTTCAAGGCACCCACCTTCCGGCACCACGTGGGGCCGGAGGAGTCCGCCGCGGACATGATCGAGAAGGCGGGCCTCGCGCTGCTGGACCGCATCGGTCCCGACGAGGCCCGCACCATCGATCTGGTCATCACCTACTCCTCCCTGCCCGACCTGCCGTTCGCCGGCGCGGGCGCCGAGATCAGCCACCGCCTCGGGCTGAAGCCCGAGTGGGTGATCGACACGCACAACTGCGGCTGCGCCGCGTTCCTCCAGATGCTGCGGCTGGCCCGCGCCCTCATCGGCAGTGGGCAGGCCCGCTCGGCGCTCCTGTGCGTCGCGCAGAACGTCGCCGGAACGGTGATGAACCAGCCGGAGATACGCAAGCTGCCCGAGGCGGTCGTGCCGGGCGACGCGTGCGCGGTGGCGTACGTCGCGGCCTCCGAGGAGTCGCCGATCCTCGACGTCGAGGTGCGCAACCTCGGGGAGTACGCCAAGGACTGTGGCCTCAGCATCAGCGACGGCCGCAGGTACTGGGAGCCGGGCGAGGGGCAGATGCACCCGGGCTTCACCCCGGGCAAGGTCGCCGAGATCGTCGAACGGGGCAACCGGCTGGTGCCGGAGGTCGTGCGCGCCGTCTGCGACCGGATGGAGATCACGCCCGCCGACCTCGACGTGCTGATCACCAACCAGCCCAACCGCATCTTCCTCCAGAAGTGGAAGGAACAGCTGGAGATCAAGCCGGAACGGCACCTGGACACCTACGACCGGTTCGGGAACCTGTTCGGCGCGGGGGTGCCCGTCACCCTCGACCACGGGGTGCGGGAGGGCCGCATCCACGACGGCAGCCTGCTGATGCTCGCGGGCTTCGCCCACGCCGGTGACTTCGCCGGCGCGGCGGCGGTCCGCTGGCGCACGGGCACGGCGGCCTGACCCGACGCGGCACGGACGGGTCCACCGACCTCTCGGGGTCGGTGGACCCGGACCCGTGCGCGCACGCCGGGGCCACGGCCGCGCGACGTGGCCGCCGCTCGCGGTCCCGCCTCGGGAACCGCCCGGTCCGCCCGGTCCGCCCGGTCCGCGCCCGGTGGCGCGGTGTCACTCCTCGTTGTGCCGCAGGACGCGGGCCACGTGGATCCGGGAGGGACAGCGCAGCTTGCGCATCACCTGGCGGAGATGGTTGACCACCGTCCACTCGGATATCTCCAGCCGGCGCGCTATCTGCCGGTTCGTCAGCCCCTCGGCCACCAGGAGCGCGACCTCGCGCTGACGGGGCGTCAGCAGGGAGGTCAGGACCTCCCAGCCCGGCGCGGCCCGCGAGACCCGGTCCGCCCGCTGAGCCGGGGCGGGCGCGGGCGGCGGACCCAGCGGTCGAGAGGTGAGCTCCTGGCCCGCCACCTGCTCCGCGCCGACGAGCAGCGCCCGCCGCACCACCGGCCCCGGCACGGGTGCCGCGTCCGGCTCGGTGCGCAGCGTCTCGGCCGCCGCGAGCAGCCAGGAGCCGAGCGCCGTCAACGTCGCCGCCTGGGAGGACGGGTCGCCGGCCGGGTGACGGTGCACCCCGTTCACGCCGTTCGTCCCCGCCCTTCCGTTCGCGCCGGGCGAGCCGCTCACGCCGTTCGTCCCGCTCATGCCGTTCACGCCGCTCGTGCCGTTCACGCCGTTCGTGACGGGTGAGCCGGGCGGGGCGCCGGGGCCGGCCGGCCGGCCCGTCGCCGCCCGCCCGTCGTCCGGGTGGGCCGCCCCGGCGGGGCCGGCGGTCCCGTCCGGCTCGCCGTGCTCCGGACGGCGCCGCCGCTCCACGGCCGACGCCTCCCCCGCCCGCCGCCTCGCCTGGCGCAGCAGCGCCGCGATCCGTCGCCGCGTGGTCTCGCCGCGCCAGCGGGTGTGTCCGCCGGCGCGGACGAGGGCCGTCCACGCCCGAGTGAACTCGCCGCGCTCGACGGCCCACTCGGCGATGACGAGCATCGCCTCGCCCACCAAGGGCCGGGCCTCCTCGCCGTGGCACGCCTCGGCCTCGTGGATGGTCTCCTCCAGCTGCGCGACGTACTCGGGCGCCACCTCGGTGCCGAGCAGGGACTCCCCGAGGGCGAGCAGCAGGTGGAGCGCGTCCCCGGGCCGTTCGCCCATCCGCAGGTGGCAGACGGCCGAGCGCAGGTCCGGCAGCCGGTCGCGCACCGCCGCGAGCCATCGCGCGCGCACCTCCTCCGCCACGCGGCCCGCGCCCTGGTCCGCCTCGTGACCCCGGTGCGCGTCCGGCTCCGCGTCGGCGTCCGGCTCGGCCGCCGTGGCCGCGCCGGGTCCGCCCGGCCAGCGCAGCGCCTGCTGCGCCTCCCTGGCGAAGGCCAGGCACGCTCCGGCGTGCCGTTCCCTCGCCGTGGCCAGCGCCCAGGCGTCGTGCTCCAGCATCCGCCGGTAGTGCCAGCGCACCAGGTGCGGCACCCGGAAGGCGAAGCCCCCGGTGTTCCCGTCGCCGACGCTGATCACGAGGCTCTTGTGGACGAGGGCGCGCAGCGCGTCGACCACCTCGTCGCGGGGCAGCCCGGTCACGTGCCGCGCCGCCGCCACGTCGATCACCGAGTCGAAGACCGCGAGCTTCCGCAGGAGTTCGGTGTCCTGCGGCGAGAGCGCGGCCTCACCCCAGGCCAGCACGTGCCCGACGGAGCGGTGCCGCTCGGGCACGTCCCGCAGCCGCCTGCGCTGCTGGTACTCGCCGCGCCGCAGCCGCGCCAGCAGGTCGGTGAGGGTCAACGAGCCGACGGCCTCGGCCGCGAGCTCGATCGCCAGCGGGATGCCGTCGACGGCCTCGCAGATCTGCGCGACCAGCCGGCGGCCGGCGTTCCCCGTCACGTCGTGGCGGTAGTACGGGCTGACCCGCTCGGTGAACAGCCGCGCCGCGTCCCCCTGCGGGCCCAGCGATAAGGGACCGACGGGCACGAGGTACTCGGCGTAGACGTCGAGCGGGACCCGCGTGGTGCACACCACGGACACCGGACGGCCGGCGTCCAGCAGCTCCGTGACGCCGCGCGCCCAGCAGCTCCGTGACGCCGCGCGCCACGCCCGCGATGACGCGGTCGCAGTTGTCCACCAGGACGACGAGGTGGCGGTGGTGATGGTCCGTCGGCGCGTCACCGCCGCCGGCGCCGGCCGGCAGCAGGGCGCGCAGCCGCGCCGCCGCCACGTCGTCGTCCCAGACCTCGCTGACGTTCAACGCGGCGACGCCGGCTCCCGTCAGGCCGGCGGTCATCGCGACCGCGGCCCGCGCCAGCGCGCTCTTCCCGATCCCGGCGGGACCGGTCAACGTCACGAGTCCGGGGCGGGTCAGCAATCCACGGAGCAGCGTCAGCTCACGCTCCCGGCCGACGAGTCGGGAACTGGGTGGAAGTTGAAGAAGAAATGAACTCGGACGTTCCATCGGAATGTCCGACATGGCGTCCGTCTCGGCGGGTGGGAACTGCCGAGACGAGACAGCAGGTAGCACGATCTAGCACCCCCGTACGATGGTCTACCCTGGTCGAGCACACCCTGCATGCATCATGAACACCAGTCAAGGTATCTAGTGACATAATTAACATGCCACATACATACCGTGACACTTTCCGCAAATACGGGGCGCGCCGCGACGACGGTCGTCGTGGCCCCGAGGATATTCGTTCGACGGCGTGACCTCCGGGGCGCAGGCTTGACCGGGACGAACGAGGCACTCACGGCGGGTGCGGACGATGCGGAGGGTCGGCGCGATGGGAATCCTTGACGGCGGTCAGGTGCTGGAGGGCGCACGGGTGCGTCTGGAGCCGTTGGAGCGCCGCCACGCGCACGGGCTGGGGAGGGCGGCGGAGGAGAACCGCCAGTCGTACGCCTACGCCCGGGTCCCCACGGCCGACGAGGCGGAGCGCTATGTCGACACCCAGCTCGAACGCGTCGCGGCGGGCCTCGTCCTCGTCCCCTACGCCCAGGTCGACCGCGCCACGGGCCGCGTGGTGGGCGCCACCTCCTACTGCACGCCCCGGCGCTGGCCCGGCGAGGACCGGCTCTTCGCCGTGGAGGTCGGCCACACCTGGCTCGCGGCCTCGGCCCAGGGCACGGGCCTGAACGCCGAGGCCAAGCTGCTGCTCTTCCGCCACGCCTTCGAGACGTGGGACGTGGGCCGCGTCGACCTGAAGACGGACGCGCGCAACGAGCGCTCGCGCGCGGCGATCCAGGCGGTGGGCGCGCGCTTCGAGGGGGTGCTGCGTCGCTCGCAGCCCTCCTCGGCGCCGGGCGAGGAGGGCAGGCTGCGGGACTCCGCGATGTTCTCCATCACGGCGGACGAGTGGCCGGCGTGCCGGCGGAGGCTGGAGGAGCGCGTGGCGCGGTATGCCGGCACGGCGGCGACGTAGGCGCATTCACTCCGCGAGCGCGCCGCCGGCGCGCGTCGGGGGCGAATCGGGGGTGAATCAAAGGCCAATCGGACGCGCATTGGACGCGAATCGGGGCGCGTGACGGAATCGCGACGGACGACGGATCGCTCTTCGCGGGGAGTGCTCGCGGTAAGCGCCCTCCAAACGGGATGACTTGTCGACAAAACTCGAATGCGAGAAGTCGACTTGCGTGGGGAGAACGCCGCGCGGCGGGAGATCGCGTGGCCGGATCGTGGGGCGGCCCGCCGACGCCGGCACGGCCGCGCGACGACACCCGGCTCCGCCACCCCCTCGCCGCGGAGCCGGTGAGGGGAGAGGTAGGGGTTGTTGCGCCCCGGCGCCCGTGACTAGGCTCGTGGGCGCATCTGCGGGTTGTTGTTCTTGCTCTGGCTTTGGGCTTTTTGGCCGGTTGAGTTGGGGAGAGGTCAGGAGAAATGCCACAGGGAACGGTGGTTCGGTTCGACGAGGTCAAGGGATACGGGTTCATCGCCCCGGACGACGGCGGTGAGGACGTGTTCGTCCACGCGAACGAGCTGGTGGACCGCGCGACGTCGATCGCCTGCGGGAACCGGGTGGAGTTCGGGGTACTCGACGGGGGACGCGGATTGAAGGCCTACGAGGTGCGCCTGCTCGACGGCGGGGTGTCGGAGGTGCCGGCGAAGCCGGTGGCCGGTGGACCGCTGCCGAGCGGTGCCCTGGCGCCGAAGCCGGCGACCGCCGCCGCGGCCGCCCCGGCCGCCCCGGCCGCCCCGGTGCCCGCCGCGAACGGCTCGGCGAACGGCTCGTCACCGGCGTCCGCGCCCACGGCGGCGCCCGCCGTGGCACCCACGGTGGCGGCGCCCACGGCCGCCCCCGCCGAGAGGGCCGCCAGCTCCCAGCCGGAGGGCGAGGAGACCTGCGAGGTCTTCCCCCAGGCGGAGTTCACGCGGCTGGCCACCGAGCTGCTGCTGAGCGCCGGGCCCGAGCTGACGGCCCGGCAGGTGCTGGAGCTGCGGGAGGCTCTGGTGCGCTTCGCCGCCGACCACGGGTGGGTCGAGTAGGCGTCGAGCACCTCCACGGACGCACGCGCACGTCACGGACGTGCGGCGGGGCGTCGGCGGCCGGGTAGACGGGCCGCCGACGCCCCGCTTCTTTTTCCATAACGGCAACCGACGTCTTGCCGACTCGGAAACACGCGGCTACTCTTTCCGTCATGGAAACCGAAGATGCCTCCGCGAGGCCCACCCCCGAGCAGGCCCGCGCCGCGCTCGACGAGGCCGAGCGGGCCGCGGCCACCGCCGCCGCGCTCTCCGCCACCCCCTGGCAGCGCTGGTTCCTCGTCACGCTCACGCTCTTCATCGCCGCCCTGCCACCGGTCTACGGCGGCATGGTCGCCAGCCCCGAGTGGCTGATGCCCAACGTCGCCTGGACCGTCCTCATGCTCGTGATGCTCGTGGCGTACGTCGCAGCGTTCCGGGTCGCCGCCGTCCGCTGGCAGGAGAGGACCGGCGTGGCGCTGCGGTTCGACGTGCTGGGCAGGCGCCTGACCGTGCCGCTGCTCGTCGGGCTGCCCCTCCTGCTGCTGGGCTCGCCCCTGCTGTTCCGCGTCACGGACGAGCCGCTGTGGCTGCTGGCCGGCTCCGTCCTGGGGGCCGGGGTGTCGGTCGGCTTCCACCTGGTCTTCGTCCACAAGCACCGGACGGCGGCACCGGCCACGTGAGCCCCGCCGCCGACGAGCCGACCGACGGGTTCAACGCCACCATCCACGCCCCGAACCGACTGCGGGTCTGCGCGCTGCTCGCCACCGCGGCCGAGGCCGAGTTCGCGGCCGTCCAACGCGAACTCGGCGTCTCCCCCTCCGTCCTCAGCAAGCACGTCACGGTGCTGATGGAGGCGGGCTACGTCGAGCAGCGCCGGGCCGTGCGCGACACCCGCCAACGCGTCTGGCTCCGCCTGACCGAGCAGGGCCGCACGGCCTACCAGGCCCACCTCGCGGCGCTGCGCGCCATCGTCGGCCCCTGACAGCCCGCGCGCGGTACGCCTCCCGAGCCGGGGCCAGGCCCCGCCGCGCCCACGAACGCGTGCGGTGACGACGCGCTGGCGCACCGGCCATCCGCCCACGACGAAGGCCCCACGGCGAACGCGTGGCCCTCGTCCTCCCGGCCACCGCACGGAGCGACGTGCGCCCGTCCGGGGTCCTGGCGACGGCCGCGCGGACTCCCATGTTCTGATGAGCACATGACGACTCAACCCGACTCCCCCGCCGGCGACGTCACCGCCGTGGCGGCGCCTCCCCCCGGTCGCTACGCCGTCGACACCGCCGCCTCGACGATCACCTTCGTGACGCGGCACCTGTTCAACCTCCAGGCGGTGCGCGGACGTTTCTCCCTCAAGGGCGGCACGGTCGAGGTCGCCGAGCCGCTGGCCGACTCCACCGTCGCGGTGGAGGTCGACGCGGCCAGCTTCGACACGGGCCACAGGCAGCGCGACCCGATCGTCCGCTCCCCCCGCTTCCTCGACACCGAGCGCCACCCGCTGATCAGCTTCACCGCCACCGCCGTGGACCCCGAGGCCCGCACCGTCACCGGCACCCTCACCGTGCGCGAGGTCACGCGGCCCGTGACCCTGACCGTCGAGGAAGCCGACCTCACGCGGGCGGCCGAAGGCTCGTTCTCCGTGCGCGCGAGGACGCCCGTGGACCGGACGACGTTCGGCGTGACCGCGAGCCGGGGCCTGGCCTCCCGCCACCTCGACCTGACGCTCGACGTCACCTTCGTACGCCAGTGAACGGGGACGGCGCGGCGGCGAGACGCGGCCCGGCGGTCACCGTGACCGAGCTGCGCAAGAGCTACGGCCGGGTGGCGGCCGTGCGCGGGGTGAGCTTCGACGTCGAGCACGGCGAGATCTTCGCGCTGCTCGGCCCGAACGGCGCCGGCAAGTCCACGACGCTGGAGATCCTGGAGGGCTTCCGCCGCCGCGACGGCGGAAGCGCCCGGGTGCTCGGTATCGACCCCGGCGACCGGGCGCGCGGCAGGGAGCTGCGCGAGCGGATCGGCCTCGTCCTCCAGGACATCGCCGTCGAGCCGTACCTCACGGTCCGCGAGACCGTCGCCCGCAACGCGGGCTACTACCGGGCGCCGCGTGACGTCGACGAGGTGATCCACCTCGTCGGCCTCGCCGGACAGGAGCGGCGGAAGGTCCGGCAGCTCTCCGGCGGCCAGAAGCGGCGGCTGGACCTGGCGCTCGGCGTGGTCGGCGACCCCGCGCTGCTCTTCCTCGACGAGCCGACGACCGGCTTCGACCCCAACGCCCGCCGCGACGCGTGGCAGGTGGTGCGTGACCTGCGGGACGCGGGGACCACGATCCTGCTGACCACGCACTACATGGAGGAGGCGCAGGCGCTGGCCGACCGGGTGGCGGTCATCGCCTCGGGGCGGATCGTCGCCGAGGGCACGCCCGCCACGCTCGGGGGCCGGGACACCGCGCGCACCCGGATCCGTTTCGCGCCGCCCGAGGGGGTGGGCGCGCCGCCGGTGCCCGCGCAGGGACCCGGGGAGGACGGCCTGCTCACCGTGGAGACGACGACGCCGACCGAGGCGCTGCACGAGCTGACCGGCTGGGCGCTCGCGCACGGCGCGACGCTTCAGCGGCTGACCGTCGAACGCCCCAGCCTGGAGGACGTCTACCTGGCTCTCACCCGCCCCGAGGGCGACACGGAGGCCGACACCGCCGACACCGCCGCCGCCGACACCGCCGCCGCCGACACCGCCGCCGACGCCGATCCCGACGTGTCGGACACGCCGGCCGAGCCGGGCGAGCCAGCCGGGGCCGGCCTCGGGGAGGCGCGATGAGCGCCGCCGCCACCTCCGAGGGACCCGCCGGCCGGACGCCGCGCCGGGGCCTCGCCCTCGTCGCACACCAGATCCGCTACGAGCAGCTGACGTTCTGGCGCAACCCGCAGAGCGCGTTCTTCACCTTCGTCTTCCCCGTCGTGGTCGTCACCGTCTTCGGCGCGGTGATGGACGGCGACAGCCGCAGCGACTACTTCTTCGGCCTGACCGCGCTCCAGTACTACGTCGGCACGATCGCCGCCCTCTCGGTGCTCGGCGCCTGCTACAGCCAGCTGGCGATCGTGCTGTCCGGTCGGCGCCAGAGCGGCATCCTCAAGCGGGTGCGCGCCACGCCGCTGCCGGCCGGCGCGTACGTCGCCGGCCTGCTGGCGCACTGCGTGATGGTCAGTCTGGTCGACGTGGCGCTCATCCTGGGCGTGGGCCGGCTCTACGGGGTGCCGCTGCCCGACGCGGCGCAGCTGCCCGCGCTCGTGGTGACGCTCGTGACGGGCGCGGCCAGCTTCTGCTCGCTGGGGGTCGGCGTCGCCGCCCTGGTGCGCAACGCGGAGGCGGCGCCCGCCGTCGTCCAGTTCGTCCTCTTCCCCCTCGTGTTCGTGTCCGGCACGTACCTGCCGATCCACTCCGAGGTGCTGAACGGGGTCGCCGACGTGCTGCCGGTGCGGCCGTTCAACGAGGCGCTGCTGGCCGCGCTCGCCCGCGACGCGGGCCCCGCCTGGCGGGAACTCGCGGTGCTGGCGCTGTGGGGCGGGGTGGGCGCGCTGGTCGCGGCACGCTTCTTCCGCTGGGACCCGCGGCCCGAGTAGGCCGCGGTTTTCGATCCGGACGCGCTGTCAGACAGGATGGTGCGCGACACGGCACGACACGACCACGGCCGCGCTCACGGGCACCGCCAGACCCGCCGGCACGGCCAGGGAACGAAAGACGGGGACGGACATGACCCACACGCACACGAGCACGCCCGCGACCGCCGGCAGGGACGCCGACCTCTGGATACGGCGCTTCGCCCCCTCGCCCCAGGCCACCACGCAGGTGGTCTGCCTGCCGCACGCGGGCGGTTCCGCGTCCTTCTTCCACCCCATGGCGCAGGCGCTCAGCCCGGCCGTCGAGGTGCTCTCGGTGCAGTACCCGGCGCGGCAGGACCGGTACCGCGAGCCGGGCATCGACGACCTGCGGGTGCTGACCGAGCACGTGCTCGCGGCCCTGCTGGCCACGGTCGACCGCCCGTTCGCGCTGTTCGGCCACAGCATGGGCGCCACCCTCGCGTTCGAGCTGGGTGTCCGGCTCCAGCAGGCCGGCCGCGCGCCGCTGCGCGTGTTCGCCTCGGGCCGGCGCGCGCCCTCGCGCCACCGCGACGAGCGGGTCCACGAGCGGGACGACGACGGCATCATCGCGGAGATGCGGCAGCTGAGCGGCACCGACCAGCGGGTCTTCGGCGACGAGGAGCTGCTGCGCATGGTGCTGCCCGCGATCCGCAACGACTACCGCGCGGTGGAGCGGTACCGGTTCGAGCCGGGCACGCCGCGGCTCGTCTGCCCCGTGACCACGTTCACGGGGGACGTCGACCCGCGGGTCAGCGCGGAGGAGGCCGCCGCGTGGGAGGAGCACACCGACGGCGACTTCGAGCTGCACACCTACGCGGGCGGGCACTTCTTCCTCGTCGAGCACGCGGCGGACGTGATCCGGATCGTCGGGGAGCGGATGGCCAAGGCGTCCTAGCGCACGGCGCGGGCGCGGGGCGCGGTCAGGGGGCGAGGATGTCGAGTTCGCGCAGGGCGCCCTCGGCGATCTCGCGGGTGGCACGCTCCGCGCCGTCCGCGTCGCCGCTCCTGATCGCCTCCGCGACCCGGACGTGGAGGGTGACGGCCGCCGGGTCCGGGTCGTCGAACATCACCTGGTGACGGGTCCTGGCGGTCAGCACCTCGCGGACCACGTCGCCGAGGCGCGCGAACATCTCGTTGCCCGAGGCGCGCAGCACCACCTCGTGGAAGGCGACGTCGTGGACGAGGTACGCCTGGAGCTGCTGGCCGCGCGAGGTGGCCACCATGTCCATGGCGTGACGGGTGAGGTCGGCGCACTGCTCGGGGGTGGCGTGGCGGGCGGCCAGGGAGGCCGCGACGGGTTCGATGGCGCGGCGCAGCACGGTCAGGGAGCGCAGCTGCCGGGGCCGGTCGGCGCCCGCCATGCGCCAGCGGATGACCTGCGGGTCGAAGACGTTCCACCGCTCGGCGGGCTGGACGGTGACGCCGACGCGGCGGCGCGAGGCGACCAGGTGCATGGACTCCAGCACCCGGACCACCTCGCGGACGACGGTGCGCGAGACGCCGAAGCGCTCGGCCACCTCGTTGGTCCTGAGCACGCTGCCGGGCGGGTACGCGCCGGCGATGATCTCCGGGCCCAGCACCGACAGGAGCAGCGCGTGCAGCCCCTGTCCCCGCCCGGCCCCCGGTTCCCGCTCCGGCTCCGGCTCCGGTCCCTCTCCCGGCCCCGGTCCCGTCTCCGGTCCGGCCCCCGGCACCTGCTCGGCGGTGTCAGCCATGGCGGCAGCATACGTGCGGCGCGGCCGGCGGACCTCCCGTGTGGGGACGTCACCCGTTGACGCGCGAGGCCGTCGGGCCGGGCGCGGCGGCGCCCCGGGCGTCGCCGACCGCACGCGGTGCGGGGAGAGCAGCGCCGGCAGGCACCGGCCGAGCCGTGGGGGTCCAGCTCGGCCGGTGCCCCGCGACGGTGACGGTGGGGTCGTCAGCCCACGGTCTGGGACGGGGCGGCGTCGCGGACGAAGACGGGCTTGAGGTGCTTCTCGAGCAGGGCCTCGGGAAGGTCCTCCCAGTCGAGCACGTGCGAGACGACGCGTTCGGGGGCGACCGTGCCGGAGGCGGCGAGTTCGAGGGCGTCGGGGATGTGGGCGCGGACGTTGTCACGCCCGATGCGCAGGGTGACGCCGGTGAGGTACATGTCGAGCAGCGGGAGCTCGCCGGGGCGGAAGTGGTTGCCGGCCGACTCGCAGACGCCCTCGGGGGCGAGGGACTTGACCGCGAGGGCGAGCCGGTCGACGTGGCCGGTGGCCTCGATGGCGAGGTCGAAGCCGTGGGGGACCGGTTCGAACGCCTCGGCGGTGCGGGCGCCGAAGCTCTCGGCGATCTTGCGGAACTCGGGGTCGGGGTGGACGTAGAGCACGTCGGAGGCGCCCAGCGCGCGGGCGATGTCGCAGACGTACAGGCCGATGCTGCCCCGCGCGATGACCAGCACCCGGGCGCCGGGGCGGGCCCTGAGGTGGGGCACGACCAGGCGCCAGGACAGCGACCAGTTGTCGCTCGCCGAGGCCATCGCGACCGCGTCGAGCCCGGCCGGCAGCGGGACCAGCATGGCGTCCGCGTACGGGACGCGCACCAGGTCGGCGAAGTGGCCACCCCAGGTGCCGCCGATGGGCGGCCCGTACATCGCCATGTACGGGACCGAGGTGCAGTGGGCGGTCAGCCCGGCGCGACAGTGGTCGCAGGTGCCGCAGTTGATGGCCCAGGGCACGACGACGAGGTCGCCGGGCGCCACGGTGGTCACCGCGTCGCCGACGTCGACCACGCGGGCCACGCCCTCGTGCCCGAGGGCGAACGGCGGCTCGACGAAGCTCTTCCCGGCCAGGATCGCGGTGTCGAGGTCGCAGGTGGTCGTGGCGACCGGCTCGACGATCGCCGCCCGGTCGGACCCGAGCTCGGGGTCGGGGGCCTCGCGCCACTCGACGGTGTGGCGGGCGACGTACACCAGCTCACGCATCGCCCCGCCCCTTCCGTCTCCATGGAACTCCGACAGGCAGGTGTGTTTTGATCATGAGCATGGCAATCCCCGTTGACAATCAGTCTAATGTGCGGGTCACGGTAGACGATGACGGCTGCGAGAACCAGGAGACGCTTAAGCGGGCTTGAAGCGAGGGGCGGAGTGCGCGGCGGCCAGGAGCGTACGCCGACACCGTGGGTTGAACCGGGCCACGGCGAGTCACGGGAGCCTTGATTACGTCGTACGTATCGGCTTACGTAGGGGCGTGAACGAGCGGTGGCTCCCGGCACAGGGCGGGGCGCGCCAGCCCGCAGGAGACGAAGGAGACGCACCGTGCCCGTTGAGCTTCCCGTCGTGGTGGTGATGGGCGTGTCAGGCAGCGGCAAGACCACGGTCGGCGCGCTGCTCGCCGAGCGGCTGGGCGTGGCGTACGCCGAGGCCGACTCCTTCCACTCCCCGGCCAACATAGCCAAGATGACCGCCGGCACGCCGCTGACCGACGAGGACCGCGGCCCGTGGCTGGACGCCATCGGCGCCTGGGCGCGGGAGCGCGCCGAGCGGGGCGCGGGCGGCGTGGTCAGCTGTTCGGCGTTGAAGCGCGCGTACCGGGACCGGCTGCGGGCGGCCGAGCCGGGCCTGGTCTTCGTCCACCTCAGCGGGGACCGCGAGCTGATCGCGGCCCGGATGGCGGAGCGCGCCGACCACTTCATGCCGCCCGCGCTGCTGGACTCCCAGTTCGCGGCGTTGCAGCCGCTGGCGAACGACGAGGCCGGCGTGACCGTCTCGGTGGCGGTCGACCCGGCGGACGTGGCCGACCGCGCGGCCGAGAAGGTCCGGCGGCTGGCGGCGGGAGCGGACGACGCGTCCTAAAGGCTGTCCCGCAATCCCTGGTGGATCAGGGAGCGGCGTCCTGTGGCTTCGATTGCAAGGCGGAGGAGGGAGTCAGCCTTGCGGGCTGGCGACCGACGACAACGCGGCAAGCGGAGTCGCAGGGCGTCGCGAGCCCGCCGGGGATTGCGGGACAGCCTTTAAAGGCTGTCCAGGTAGGCGACGAGGCTCGCCATGTGGGACGTGAAGCTGTCGGTGGTGATGCCCTGCTCGGGCTCGCGCGGGCTGTAGGGCGGCTCGGCGGGCGGGTTCCCCGGGTCGTAGGGCGAGGTGTCGTCGGCGTCGCCGACGTGGGTGCTCATGAAGGACCTGCCGTGGTACGGCGTCGCCGGCCCGCTCCCCGGGTCGCGGTAGGGGTTGGTGGTGGCGCCGATCGGGGCCAGCCAGTGGTCGCGGTCGCCGAGCCCGGCGACGATCTCGGCGGCCTGCTCCTCGCCGACCTCGGGCAGCTCGAAGGCGGCCTCCCGGAACAGGTCGGTCAGCTCGATGTCCCGGACCGCGAAGTAGCGGGGCAGCTCGATCGGCCCGCCCTCCGTCAGCGGTGACCTGGCCCTCAGGTCGGCGACCTCGGCCGGCGTCAGGGACATCAGCTCCTCGTAGGTCGTCTTGAGGCCCTCCACGTTGAGCCGCTTGGCGCCGTGGGAGTGGCTGAGGGTGTGGGTGTGGTCGTGGTCGACGTAGTAGGCGCCGTTGCGGATGTTGGAGCCGAAGCGGTGGACGAAGCGGGCGCGGTTGCTGCCGATCTCCACGTAGGTGGGGTGGGTCCTGTTCGCGAACAGCGGGTTCTCGGCGATCTGCTGCTCGGTGAGCGGGCAGCTCTCCAGCCAGGCGATGGCCTCGGGCACGCGGTCGAGGTGGGAGTGGTCGCCCGTCATGCGGAAGTAGTCGAAGAGCTGGCGGACGTTGTTCTGCGTGGCCTCGGGCGCGAGGGCGCGCGGCTCGTAGGAGCGGGCGCCGGCCGGGGCACCGGCGGACCGTCCGCCGCGTGCCTGGGCGAGGTGCTGGAGGCCCCAGCCGGCCTGGGGGCCCGGCTGCTGGAGGCGGTGGAGCATGGCCATGGCGCGTTCGACGGGGCCGATCAGCTCGCGCCGGCCGAGGGCGACGACGCACATCAGCAGGAAGCGGATGTTCTCGCCCATGACGTTGTCGTTGAACGTGACGTGGCGGGTGTAGTCGCCGTCCTCCATGCCGTGCTGGACGTCGGCCGGCAGCCAGGGCGGCAGGTACTCGGCCGAGGGCCAGGGCATCGCGTCGACGGCGCCGTCGTGGTGGGGGAAGCGCTGCGGCCAGCCGCCGTCGGCCGCGCCGCCCCGGTACTGGGCGGACACGACGAAGTCGATGGCGCTCTCCAGCGCGGCGCCGATCCGCCGGTCACGGCGCTCCAGGTAGAGGCGGAGGAGGAGCTGGGCGGCGGAGGCGGTGCCGGCGTCGTCGAAGGTGCCGTTGGGGTAGAGGTGCTGGAACTCCTCGAGGCGCCAGCCGTTGGCACCGACGGTCTCGTACCACTCCCCGAGGGACGCCTCGCCCGCGAGGTCGTGGACGTAGTTCCAGCCGCCGGAGGGCAGCTGGACCCGCGCGAGGGTCAGCGCGGTCCGTTCGGCGGCGCGGTAGAAGCGTTCCTCGCCGGTGGCGTGGTACGCGTCGAGCATGCAGTGCCCGACGACCGGGGTGCCGGGCGGCTGGACCCAGCACATGGTGCGGCGGGCCTCCATCTCGCCCCAGGTGCGGGAGAGGTCGGGGAGGTAGTTCCAGACGTAGGCGCCCTGGTGGGAGACGCGCTCGTCCATGAAGACGGCGGCGCGGCGCATGGCGGCGACGACGCGGCCCCGTGGGGCGCGGGCGGGCGGTGCGGCCGGGGCCAGGCCGGTGGCGGCGACGGCGGTGGTCGTCGCGGCGACGGCGGCGAGCGGGGTGGCGGCGGCGAGACGGGTGAAGGCGCGGCGGCCCATGGGCATGTCCATGACTGAATCGTTCCACTCGCCCCCATGAGGAAACAGATCACCTCACGGACCGGCAGATTCCACCATCCCGCTCGCCGCGCGGACACCCGTGGCCACTGTCAGACCCGCGTGATATCGTCAGTTTGACGAAAAAGGGGGGCCCACCATGGCCGACATCACCCGGCGCCTCGGCTGGCGCCACCTGCGCTCCGCACCCACCGCCCACATACGCCACCACCGGGCCGGCAGGCTCGTCCACGACGGCCCGGGGCTCACGTTCTGGTTCCGCGCGCTGTCCGCCTCGCTCTCCGAGGTGCCCGTCGCCGACCAGGAGTTGGCGATGGCCTTCCACGCCCGCACGGCCGACTTCCAGGACGTCTCCGTGCAGGCCACCGTGACGTACCGCGTCAGCGACCCCGCCACCGCCGCCGCCCGCCTCGACTTCTCCATCGATCCGGACACCGGCGCATGGCGCGGCGCGCCGCTGGAGCAGCTGTCCACGCTGTTGACCGAGTCCGCCCAGCAGCACGCCCTCGACGTGCTGGCCCGCACCGCCCTGTCCTCCGCCCTGGTCGACGGCGTCGCCGCCGTGCGCGAGCGCGTGACCGAGGGCCTGGCCGCCGAGCCCCGGCTCCCGGCCACCGGCATCGAGGTGGTGGCGGTCCGCGTCGTCGCGATCCGCCCCGAGCCCGAGGTCGAGCGGGCGCTGCGCACCCCCGCCCGCGAGCAGATCCAGCAGGAGGCCGACCGTGCCACCTACGAACGCCGGGCCGTGGCCGTCGAACGCGAGCGCGCCATCGCCGAGAACGAGCTGGCCAGCAGGATCGAGCTGGCGCGGCAGGAGGAGCGGCTCGTCGAGCAGCGCGGCACCAACGCCCGCCGCGAGGCCGAGGAGAAGGCGGCGGCCGACGCGGTGCGCTCGAAGGCGCAGGCCGCCCGCACCGTGCAGCTCGCCCAAGCCGAGGCGGACGCGGCCCGCGCGGTGGGCGAGGCGAAGGCCGAGGCCCAGGCCGCGTGGCTGCGCGTGCACGCGACGGCGGACCCGGCGATCCTCCACGCGCTGACCGCCACCCGCCTCGCGGAGAACCTGCCGCGCATCGACAGCGTCACCCTCACCCCCGACGTCCTCACCGGCCTCCTCGCCAGGCTCAACGGGCCGGCGGGGCAGGCAGGGCCGGCGGGACAGGCGGGACAGGCAGGACAGGCGGGACAGGCAGGACAGGCGGGTCGTTCGGGCGGTGAGGCGTGAGCCTCGCGCCGCGCGCGGTCCTGGTCCACCGCACCACCGAGTACGAGGAGCTGCTGGCGCGGCACGGCACCCACGGCCAGGCCGCGTTCTTCCTCTCCTCGCGGGGCCGCGCCATCGAGGAGGTCGCCGAGCGCCACCACCGCACGCGCCGCGCCCTGGCGGCGGTCGCCTCGGCGGTGCCGGCCACCTGGCGCCAGAGCCGCGTGGAGCGGGCCGACCTGGACCGCTTCCTGTTCGGGCCCGAGGACGTGGTGGTCGTCGTCGGGCAGGACGGGCTCGTCGCCAACGTCGCCAAGTACCTCGCCGGCCAGCCGGTCGTCGGCATCGACGCCGAGCCCGGCCGCAACCGGGGCGTCCTCGTCCGCCACCGGCCCACCGACGCCGCACGGCTGCTGCCGGCCGCTCCCGCCGCGCGCGGCGTCGAGGAGCTGACCATGGTCGAGGCGGTCGCCGACGACGCCGAGCGGCTCCTCGCCCTCAACGAGATCTACGTCGGCTCCCCCACCCACCAGACCGCCCGGTACCGCCTCGCCCCGCCCGGCACGCGGGAGGCCGGCGAGGCCCAGGCGTCCTCCGGCGTCGTCGTCGGCACCGGCACGGGGGCGACGGGCTGGCTGCTGTCGCTCTGGGCGCAACGGCAGCCCGGCGAGGGCCTGACGCTGCCGCGCCCCAGCGACCCCCGCCTGGTCTGGTGCGTCCGCGAGGCGTGGCCCTCCCCCACCACCGGCACCTCCCGCACGACGGGCGAACTCGCCTCCGGCCAGCGGCTCCACCTCACGGTCGAGACCGACCGCCTGGTCGCCTTCGGCGACGGCATCGAGTCGGACGCGCTCGACCTCACCTGGGGCCAGACCGTCCGCCTCGGCGTCGCGGACACGGCCCTGCGCCTGCTGAGCTGAGCTGAGCCTGCCCTGGCCTGCCCTGGCCTGGTCCCGACCCGACCTCGACCCGTCGGGGCCCGATGCCCAGGGCAACGCCGTCCGCGCCGGCCGCCGCCTAACGGCCACCGTCGCCGCGTGGCCGCTCCCGTTCGAGCCCTCCGAAACCCGAAACACACCAAACCGACACCGGACCGATGGACTCACTCATCTGGGTGAAACATCATCTATATGGGCTTTCGCTGATAGGACAAGGGCATCTCGCCACTAACCGCTTCCCCTCATCTGGAGCGATCATGTTGGTTGACATGCTGCGTCAGGAAGACCTGGCCGTCGACGTGGAGTTGCTGGAGGACCTGATGGTCCGCGCCGAGGCGCCGGTGAGCGGCGCTCCGCTGCACACCCCGCCCGCCGCCTGGCTCCTCATCCTCTCCCCGAAGGAGCCGAACGAGCCGAAGAAGTCTCATCGCCGGTGATCACCGAGCAGTCACGCGCTCTTCACAGCGCGTCGGCCGAGCTTCTGGCCCGCGGTGCTCTCGGTGTCCTGCGGAACACCGGGAGCACCGCCGTGGTCTCCCGACAGCTGGAGGCGGCTTCACGGGACGCACCACCCCCGAGCCACGGCACGGCCGGGACGGCGGCCTGCGGACCGGCGGTCGTGGTGACCGCTGTCCGCCTCCTCGGAGCCGACCTGCTCGCGCCGTATCTGCTCACGGGCCAAGCCCTCCCGTCGGAGGAGTCGGCCGCCATCCGGTTGAGCCTCGCCGCGCTGTCTCCGACACCGAAGCCGCCCGCCGCACCCCCGCTCGGGCCCGAACCGCCGTGGGTCAGGGCCTGGATCGACTGGGGCCTCGCCACGGTGCTGGCCCGTCTCGCCCCGGCCGCCCCCGTCGTCCCCGCGCCGGCGCCGCCCGGACCGCCGCGTTGCGGGGACGACGCGCCCCGCCGCCGTTCGGCCGCCGAAGCGGTGGGCCGCCCGGACCGCGCCGAGGGGTGGGTGCCCTGGTCCTCCCGGATGGGGCAGCTGGCATCGCTGGCCCTGCCCGGCCTGGACGGTCCCGTACACCACGCCGCACGGCACGGCGCCCTCGCCCTGGCGCGTGGCGCCACCCGCGCGCTCCTGCGGGGCGACTTCGCCACCGCGGCACGCGTCACCCGATGGCTGGCCTGGCTGTCCGCGGACGGCGCCGCGCTTCCGTTGGACGCGGCCCTGTTGACGCGGCACATCGCGCTGCGCGGCGGCGGTGACCGCTGCCTGCTGGACGCGGCCGTCGCCGTCCGACTGCTCGGCCTGGAGCCCTCATGACCACGGACCTGGCCCGGATCGCCCACGAGGTCAGGTCCCGTGCCCTCGGCTGGCTCCACACCCACCGCCGGTTCGGGGCGCTGACCGGTGAGGACCTCAGCGAGAACCTGGACGCCTACAAGGCGCTCGGAGAAACGGCACTGACCGCGTGTCTGGTCCTGCGCGACGGCGCGGCCGGCAGTCGCGACCGGTCCCTGGCCCGCGAGCTCCTGGAGTTCTGCTGGGCCCAGGTGGGAGAGGGAGCGCTGTTGTACGAGCGGCTGCTGCGCCATCCCCTGACCACCGACGCCGTCGAGTTCTACGTGCCGTTCGCCCGCTCCGGGCTCCGTCACCCCGGGTTGGAACGGCTGATCCCCCACCTCGCCGCGGCGGGCACCGCACAGATCGTCGAGCACGTCCCCAACCGGCGCCTCGCCGTCGCCAACGCCCTGCGCGTCACCGGACACGACCGCGGCGCGGCGGCCCTCGCCTGGGAGACGCTGACCCGCGCCACCTGGCTCGGCGGCACCCCCCAGCCCTGGCACATCGACTGGACGACGGGGTACGCCGTCACCCACACCGTCTTCCACCTCACCGACTGGGGTCGACGGCCGAGCGGCCTTCCCGACGACATCGTCGCGTACCTCACCCGCTGGCTGCCGGTGTGGCTGGACGTCTGGACGGAAGCGCGCCAGTGGGACCTGGTGGGCGAACTCCTCGTCGCCGACTGCTGCCTGCCCGCACCACGCGCCGAGGTCGACGACTGGCGGCGCCTCGCGGACCTCCAGCACCCGGACGGTCTCACGCCCCGCGACGGTCAGCCCGTCGAGGACGACCCCGCCACCCGCTTCCGCGACCACCAGCACACCACCATCGTGGCCGCCATCGCCGCGACCGTCGCTCTCGCCCGCGTGCTGGGCGACCCCGGCTCGTTCGCGAGCCAGGCATGACCCCGCCCGCCGACGACGCCCCCGTCGACGGGCCGCCGGAGGACGCGAGCCACCGGCTCGACCCCGCCACGGTGCGGGAGGCGACCCGGTCCCTGCTGTCCTCGGCGCCGGGCGCCAGCACCGTCGCGGTCGGACTCCATCGCAGGGGCCGCCGCGCGCTGGTGGTACGCGGGCGCACCGCGCACCACGGCGGTGTGCTCGCCGACAGCTCCACCCGGTTCGAGATCGGGTCGATCACCAAGACGTTCACAGCCCTGCTCCTGGCCGAACAGGCGGCCCGCGGCGTACTCGACCACCACGATCCCCTCGCCCGCCGCCTCCCGGCAGCGGCCGTGCTGCCGGCCCGGTGCACCGCCATCACGCTGGCCCACCTCGCCACCCACACCTCGGGGCTGCCCCACACCCCGCCCGGGTTGCCTCGCCTCCTGCCCCTCCTGCTGCGTCATCCCGTGCCGCGCCTGATGGTCGAGCCCTACGCGGACTTCACGACCGCGGACGTGTTCCGCGCGCTGGCCCGCAGCCGTCCACGGAGCACGCCCGGCACGCGCATGCGGTACTCCAACTTCGGTGTCGGTGTGCTGGGCCACGCCCTCGCCCACGCGGCCGGCGGCACACCGTTCGACACGCTGCTCACGACGCGGATCCTCCAGCCCCTCGGGCTGCGTGAGACCGACTGCGCCGCCCGCCCGTCTCCCCCGTCCACCCAGGTCACCGGCTACTGGCGCCGCCGGCCCCAACCCCCGTTCCGCTTCCCCGGCCTCCCCGCGGCGGGGGCCGTTCGCGCCAGCGCGCGTGACCTCCTCGCCCTCACGGAGGCTCTCCTCGACCCCGCCTCGGCCGAGGTGCCGCGCCCGCTCCGCGCCGCCCTGCGCGACGTCGTGCGGCCCCGGTTCCGCCGGCGGTGCGGCAACGGCGTGGCGCTGGCGTGGCATGTCCGCCCTCGGCCCGACGGCTCCCGCCTCTACTTCCACGGGGGTGTCACCTTCGGCTGCACCGCGTTCGCCGGCTTCGTTCCCCACCACGGCACGGCCGTGGTGGCGTTGGCGAACACCGGCACGGCACGCGGGAACGCCCTCGTCCAGGAGGCGTACAACGCCCTGCTCGGCCTCCTGGACTGACGCGGTCGGGTGGCGGGACCGGCGGGTGGGAGGGTGGGCGCTCACCCGCCGGGCGTCAGGCGGCGGCGGTGGTGGTGAGGGTCGGCTCACTGAGGCGCCTCGGCGCGGGGGAAGGCGCCCGGTCCCGCGTGGAAGAGCCCGATGAGCAGGACGCTCACGCCGACGGAGGCGAAGGCCAGTTCGGGGTGGCGGCCGAGGTCGGCCCACCACAGCAGGAGGCCGCCGAGGACCAGGGACGCCCAGCCCGCGACGAGGTTGGGGACCGGCCCGTTCCCCAGGGTGCTCGGGTAGGGCTTCCTGGTGATGCCGCGGACGAAGTGCGGCAGCCCGTTGCCGAGCATGAGGCCGGCGAGAAAGCTGAGGACGAACGTCTGCCACACGACGGGGCTCCTTCTGTGCGCTTCTGTGCGCTTCTATGCGCGTTGGAGTTGGTGATGGACCATGGGGAGCAGCACGGCGTCCACGAGTTGCCCGAGGAATGCGTCGTCGAGGGGTTCGCCGGTGACGAGCAGGCGGGAGAAGAGCACGGCCGAGCTGACCTCCGCGACGAGCGCGTGGTCGGTGCCCACGGGCACCTCACCCCGCGCGGCCGCTCGGGCCAGCACGGTCGCGAAGATCTGGCGCTTGTGCTCGATGACGTGGCGCCGCACGGTCTCCGCGAGGAGGGGGTCGCGGCGAATGGCGGAGAGCAGCCCGAGGATGAGCGCGTTGCCCTGCCCGTTGAGGCTGGCGCGCAGGTCCAGCAGCACCGCCATCAGGTCGTCCCGCAGGCTCGCCGTCTCGGCCGGAGCGGTCACGGGCGTGTCCGCGTACCGCCGCACGGCCGTCGCCACGAGGTCGGCCTTTCCCGTCCAGCGCCGGTAGATCGTCGCCTTGCTCGCCTTGGCGCGTCGGGCGACGTCCTCGATGGTCATCTGGTCGTAGCCGACCTCCGTCAGCAGAACGACGGCCGCCAGGAGGATGGCCTCCTCCCGCAGCTCGCCGCGACTACGCTCCTCGGACATGGCGCCTCCCAGCGAAACGGTGCCGTTCAGATGACTGAAGCGTACGCATGCGTTTCGATCTGACGCAACGTCGGTGGCTGGCGCTTTTACGCCGCCATGCGCCGCCATGCGCCGCACACGGTCGTTCTCGTCGTGCTCGGCGCGTGACACAGTCGCCCCATGACGGTGGATGAGACGGCGGCTGACCCGCCGGACCGGATGCCGGAGGAGCTGCCGGACTGGCTGCCGGCCTGGCTGCCCGCCTGGTGCGGGGAGCACCTGGGGGCCGAGCCGGTCGGGGTGCTGTTCGCGCGGCGGTCGATCTCGGCGGTGTTCGGGCTGCGGCTGGGCGACGGGCGGGACGTCGTGGTGAAGGCGCGGGAGGACGACGGCCGGGCCGCGTCGTGCCTCGCCGTGCAGGCCCGGTTGGCGGAGCGGGGGTTCCCGTGCGCCCGGCCGCTGACGCCCGCGCTCACCGTCGGCGCGCTGGCCGTGCACGCCGAGGAGTCCCGGCCCGGCGGCGAGCTGCTGCGCGGCGACTCGCCGGAGGTCGCCGCGCGCTACGCGGCGGTGTTCGCCCGGCTGATGGCCGAGGTGGCCGACGTCGCCGGCGTGGCCGGCATGGCCGTCGCGCCGCCGCTGCCGACCCCGCGCTGGGCGCGGTGGGACCACGCGGACCCCGGGCTGTGGCCGGCGATCCCGTTCCTCGACGAGCGGGACCAGAGCGCCGTGCCCGCGTACGTCGTCGAGACGGCCGAGCGGGCCCGCGAGCGGCTGCTCGCCGCCGAACTGCCGTGCGTGCTGGGCCACGCCGACTTCGAGGCGCAGAACCTCAGCTGGCGGGACGGCGAGGTGTGGGCGGTGCACGACTGGGACAGCCTGGCCTGGCAGCCGGAGGCGGCGCTGGCGGGCGCGGCGTGCGGAACGTTCGCCAGCGACTCCCCACCGACCCTGGCCCCGGTCGAGAGCTCCGCCGCGTTCCTCGCGACCTACCAGGACGTGCGGGGACGCCGGTTCACGGCGGAGGAGCGGGAGGTCGCGTGGGCCGCGAGCCTGTGGCCGGCCGCGCACAACGCCCGCTGGGAGGCCCTGCACGGCGACCCCCCGGTGTGCGGCGACGCCCTCCGCGCGCAGGCGGCCGAACGCCTGCGCCGCGCGAACGCCTGACGCGTTCCCCGGATGGCGCGAGGGCCCCGCCCGGTCACCGTGAACCGGGCGGGGCCCGGCCGCCCCTCACCACGAGGGCGGCTGCCCACGCGGCACTCGTGTCGACGCGTCACGCCACGTGCGCCGGTCGAGCGTGACGGGGGCGAGGGCGCGGCGGGGTGTGGCGTTGCCGCCGCGCCGGCCTTCTCCCGTCGGGGAGCGGCCCTCCGGCCCGCCCGCTACGGGCGGGCCGGAGACGTGGGGTGACTCCCGGGCGGCTCGTGGTGCCCGCCATGGCGGCCCTCGCACTCGGGGCAGGGGACCTTCCACGTTCCGGTGCACCTCGTGCAGCCGAAGAACCCGAAGCACTCCGTGCACCAGACGCGACCGAGCCCGCGACAACTGCGGCAGGGGACGTTCGCCGCGTGGGCGCGGCGGTGGGCGGCGTCGAGGCGTTGCCTTATCACGCACGGCATCCCGTCGGCGCAGACGCCGCAGTCGTCGACGTGCATCTGCAACGCGTAGCCCAGCTGCCGCACGTCCGCCGGACGAGGGTGCGCGGACACCTCGGGCCTGGCCCCCACCAGCGCGGTCGCGAGCACCCGCGCCGCGTCGAGGTCGATCGACCCGAGCCGGATCAGGGGCCGCAGCGACACCCCACCGAGGGGCGGCGCGTCCAGCCCGAGCGAGGGCAGCGTGACGCCCCGCGCACCGAGCGCCTCCCGAAGGTGGCTCATGACCTGCGTCGCCTCCTGCCTGAGGTCCGACAGGGGCAGCCCTTTGGTGGCATGGTCGTGCGTAGAATCGACCACTGTCGTCAACTCCTATCCAGTTGATGGCCATGCCCCCGGACCGACGCGCATCGGTCGCGGGGGTGCGGCGTATGTGCCTCCCATGAGCCTGGCCTTCGCCGACGGCAACGGACACAGCAAACGGGGCACCCCTTTCAAGTCCGTCCGGGGTACCCCGTTTGTGGGGTAGGGCTACTCTTGGGCTGGATCACTGCCGAACCAGCCAGGTGGGGCCATGGACGACCGCGCGGCCAAGCGAGCCGGCTATCCACTGACGATTCCCGACACGCTGTTAGACAGCCAAGCGATGCGCCACGCGTGCGCCACACGCGACTACAGCGAAATTCTCCGACTCGTGAACCGGCGCACGGGTTCGAGCTACGCGGACATCGCCGCCGCTATCGGCAAGATGACCAGTTCGCGCGTGGGTGACATCATCAGAGGTGCTCGCGGAGTGCGCGGCCAGCAGGTGATCGAACGAATCTGCGATGGCTTCGGCATCCCCGGGGAGATGCTTGGCGTGCCCCAGCGGACATGGGAGTTCGAGCCTTCTCCCTCAAGTGAAGAGCGGCATTCCCTCGCCCCCGTCGATACCGACGATGAGACAGGACCGGACAGCGCCACCCAGGAGCCGGATACGTTTCTCGTCACCGCATGGATTGGAGGGCGGAGGCAGCTTGTGGCCATCAGTCGACGGGAATTGCTTGCCGGGGCGGCATGCGTCGCCATACCCCAGCGGGCATCGACAGCCACGCCGGCCAACCGGCCATTCTCTCTGAACGGAACGGACCGTTCGCGAATCGATGCGATCGTCGACCACCTCGACGACATGTGGCATGCGCTAGTCAAAGCGGACAACCTGCTCGGCCCACGGCATGCCCTCGCATCGGTCCGTCAGCAGCTCACCGTTATCGAGCCCTTGCTTGTGGCATCCCGAGGAACGCAACGCACCGACGTGCTGCGGCTGGCAGCGCGCTATGCCGAGTCCGCCTCATGGCTCTACGAGGACTCAGTTGAGACCGAGAAGGCGGAGAGATGGGCGAGCCAGGCAATGGAGTGGGCAGTCGAGGCCAACGACCAGGCCATGGTGACATGGACGCTGTTCCGCAGGAGTCAGCAGGCCACAGCGGCCGGCAACGCGGCCCAGACCATCGGGCTGTCCCAAGCAGCCCAGCGAAACCGCGCCGTTCTGACGGGTCCGATGCGCGCGGCGGCGATGCAACAGGAGGCGCACGGCTATGCGCTGGATGGCGAGGAGACCTCGTGTCACCAAAGGCTGGATCAGGCACACGAGTTCGCCGCCCCGCCGAACGCAACGGGCGATGCTCGTTCTGGCCACGGCGACTTCTGCACCGCGAGTTATATCGAGATGAGGCGCGGCAACTGCTGGCTCAGCCTGTCACGCCCGGACCTGGCAGTCCCGGTACTTGAGAGAGCCCTGTCGGACCTACCGGGTGTCTACCAACGCGACCGTGCTTACGCTCAGGCCCGACTGGCCGTTGCCTACATGGGGACGGGGGAGTACGACAATGCAACGAGTTGGGCAGCTTCCGCATACACCACGGCGCGCGGCTCCGGATCTGTACGCACTCTCCACGAGGTGTTGGCGACGGTCAACAAGCTGGGAACCACATGTGATTCTCCCGCCGTATCCGAACTGTTCGACGCCATCCAGGAAACACCGGAGTTCTGACATGGCAAACGCCCAGGAGGTCGCCGCCATGCGGCGCGCCATAGCCATTTCTGCCCATGGCCTGGGAGCGACCAGTCCTAATCCTCCGGTGGGGTGCGTCATTCTTGACAGTGAGGGGCGGACCGTGGGCGAGGGATACCACCTTCGAAAAGGAGACGCCCACGCGGAGGCGAACGCGCTCGCGGCGGCGGGAAAACTCGCGGAGGGGAGCACCGCCGTTGTCACACTGGAACCCTGCAACCATCAAGGCCGAACTCCTCCCTGTCGTCAGGCATTGATCGACGCCAGTGTGGCCCGCGTCCTCATCGCGGTCATGGATCCCACGTCACGCGGCGAAGGCGGAGCAGCTCTGCTTCACAGAGCAGGCGTCGACGTGGAGCGAGACGTCCTCAGAGAAGAGGCGCTGCTCGTCCTGGGCCCCTGGCTGAAATCCCTGAGCGAGAGCCGCCCCTACATCACATGGGCGTACGAAGCGGGAGCGGACGGTACACCGATCCCCCACGACCACCACGGCGCCGTGACGCACGACGTCCGAAGGCTGCACGACTCCCATGATCTGCTGATTCGGCAGAACGGGGACCTTCGCGAAGGAAGGTCGGGCGCACACGGCCCGGACGTCTTCACGGTTCCTCGTGGTCCTCTGACCGGTGAGGTGGCAGACGTCCTGACCACACTCAGTGGTTCGGGGGCGCGATCGGTTCTTCTCGAAGGAGCCCCGGGCAGCGCGGCCACTGCCGCCCTGGCGGCTCTCGCGGACCAACTCATCACGTACATTCCCAGCACTCCACGCTCCTGGTCTCCCGTCTCCGGCCAGGCGACCGCGATCCCGGATGGATATCGACTCGCTGACGTCACGCGACTCGGTGGCTACGTGCGCTTGTCCTGCCACAGGAGCTGACCGTCATGGTCGTCGGTCCGCCCATCCACGGCAATCCCTGGCCGCCAGGGTGCAGAAATCGTCGTTAACTCTTGGACCACCGCATCGCATCGCCTGAGTCGGGCAGAATCAGTTGCCAACTCGATCGGACGACCCGTCGAAGAAAAGAGGAGTCGATGGCCGACGAACAGGGCCGCGTCTTCCGTGAAGCCTGGATCGCTGGTGTCAGGAAGCACTACCCCGGCGAACCCAAGCTGGGCTATGTCACCCCCTGGGACGAGACGCCCGAGTGGGAGCGCCAAGCGGCTGCCGCCGTTTACCGGCAGGTCAGGGACTTCGTCGCGATCAGCGGTGGTCATACGTCGAAGCTGACCCGCGAGCAGAAGGGGCGGTTCGTGGCCATCTGCTGGATCGCGCAGATCCACAAGCACATCGAATCCCCGAAGGCGAGTTACGTCGCGGACTGGGAGGACCTCCCCGAGTGGCAGCGTCAGACGGACGCGGACATCTTCGAGGCCATCGAGTAACGGACCGCGCCCGGCACGACGCGCTGCCCTCCCCTCAGCCCGCCGCCTTGTCCTCCTGGCGGCGCACCATCTCGGCGATCCAGACGGGGGCGAACGGTGAGGTGCAGCCGGGGGACGTCGGGTAGTCCTTGAGCACCTCCAGGCGCTCGCCGATGGCGATCGCGCGGGGGCGGTGCTCGGGGTGGTCGATGCCGATCTGGGCCAGGCAGTGGTTCATCGCCCACTGCAACCGGTCCGGGGCGGCCTTCATCTCGGCCTCGATGACGTCGAGCAGCCCCGCCAGGTCGAGGCCGTCCGGCTTCTTCGCGACGCGCTCGGTGGTCAGCGCCCAGCCGGCGCTCGCGACCACCGGGTCCGGGTCGGCGGTCCAGGCCAGGCGCAGCGCCTCGGCGTGCGGGCTCTTCTTCACCACGTAGGTGACGAGCCAGTCGTGCACCTTGGGCGTGCGGGCGGCGCGCAGCATGGCGTCCAACTCGTCCCGCTCGAACGCCTTCGGGCGGCAGACCAGGATCGCGAGCAGCCTCGCCGCGCTGTCGTCCGTCTCCCAGAGCCGGCGCGCCAGGTCCTGCTGCGTCTTCAGCCGCTTGGCGAGCGCGCGCAGCCTGCTGAGGTTCACGCCGTGGTCGTCGCCGTGCCGCTCGTTGACCTCGCGGGCTCTCGGGTCCTCCATCGCGGACAGCTCGGCCATCACCTCGGCCACCGTCGTCTCGGCCACCTCAGCCTCCTGTGCTGCTCGGGTGCGGGCCAGCCTAGGGGCGGCCACTGACAGCGGCGCGGACGGCGAGCGGTCGCCGCTCGCGCTCACCCCTCTCGTCACGACCGTTTACAAACGAGACTGCCATGTGCAATATCACACGTGACATCAGGACGTAGCGTGAGCGCGGCAGCGAGCCGGTGGCGGCTCGTCACACGGAACGAAGGAGTGAACCTTGCACGAACGAGGTAGGGGTCGGGCCCTGACGGCGATCGCCGCGCTGCTCGTCACGGGCGTCGCGGCGGCGCCGCTCGCCACCGACAACGCCGCTCACGCGGCGCCATCCCCCGCGAGCTCGGCGGAGTGCAGACTGCCCGCCGCGCTCGACGACCTGGGGTCGGGCTTCCCCGTCGACGACCAGGCCCTGCCCGCCGTCGGGACGCTCGAAGCCGCCATGGTCTTCGTGGACTTCGAGGACCACCCGGCCCCCCGGGGCTCGCTGCTGAAGGCCGAGTCGAACCTGCGCTCCGGCGTCGAGTACCTGGAGAACGTCTCCGGCGGCGACCTCGACATCGAGGTCACGACCTCCGACGCCTGGGTCCGGATGCCGGAGCCGTCGACGTCCTACCCCTTCGACCGGGGCCTCAGCTACGAGGACCACGTCCGGTACATCGGCGACGCGATCGAGGCCGCCGACGCGGAGTTCGACTTCTCGGACACCGACGTGGTCTGGGTGGTCGCCACGGAGGAGGCCGAGAACATCACCTACTCCCCCACCACCAACTACCTCGACGTCACGGCCGACGGGAACCACCTCACGCACGCGGTCACCTTCGGCTACGACCAGTGGCGTTGGGGCGGCCTGGTGCTCGCCCACGAGTCCGGGCACACGCTCGGGCTGCCCGACCTCTACCTCTACGAGGCGCCGGAGGACGACCCGGGCAACTGGCACGCGGCCGCCGGCGGCTGGGACCTGATGGGCCTGATCTCCGGTCAGGCGCCGGAGTTCCTCGCCTGGCACCGCTGGCAGCTCGGCTGGCTGGGCGACCGCCAGGTGAGCTGCGCGGACCTCGACGAGCGCACGGCGGCGACGCTCGTCCCCGTCGCGGAGTCGACCACCTCACGCCCGACGAGCGACGGGATGGTGGTGCTGCCCCTGTCGGAGACGAGGGCCGTCGTGGTGGAGAACCGGCAGGCCACCGGCTACGACCGGGAGATCCTGACCACGGGTGCCCTCGTGTACACGGTCGACACCACCGTCCGGTCGGGCTACGGGCCGGTCCGGATCGTGGACGCGACGCCCGGCTCGGCCGCCGGTCTCGACGACGCCCCGTTCCAGCCGGGCAGCTCGTGGACCGAGCCGACCACCGGCACGGTCCTCTCCTTCGACGAGGCGCGTGGCGACGGCCTCCGCGTCACGGTCGAGCCGGCCGACCAGCGGTGACGCACCAGCCCTGACGCCGCCCCGGGGAGACGGCCGTCGTCTGGTTCCGTGACCGACACACGTCACGGGACCAGACCGGGGCCGCGGCGGGGTGCCGAGGCCCCGTGGCGGATCGGAGTTCATCAGATCGTGTGGTTTTAGGGATTTGTCGTCGTCATTGCCGCCGCGGTGGATCGAGTCTGACGGGAGAGGCGCGAGAGGCGTGCGAGGGGACCTTCCGGAGGAGCGATCTCATGTGTGCGTGGAATGCTGACTGGTTTCCCGTGCCCGGCGCGGCCGTCTTCGACGCGGGCGCGCGGGTCAGCGCGGTGTCCCGGTCCGAGGACCACCTGGACCTGTTCGTCGTGGGCAACGACAACCACGTCTGGACGACGTTCTGGAACGCCCAGGCGGGCTGGGCCACCGACTGGTTCCCGATCCCCGGCGCGGCCGTCTTCGACAGGAGCCAGACGGTCGCCGCGGTGTCCCGTTCGAAAGACCATCTGGACCTGTTCGTGTGGGGTTACGACAACCACGTCTGGACACAGTTCTGGAGCGTCGAGGCCGGCGGCTGGCACGGCGACTGGGTTCCGATCGCCGGCACGGCCGTCTTCGACAGGCAGCCCGTCACCGCGATCTCCCGCTCACCCGAGCACCTCGACCTCTTCGTGATGGGCAACGACAACCGCGTCTGGACGCAGTTCTGGAGCGTGGAGGCCGGCGGCTGGCACGGCGAGTGGATCCCGATCGCCGGCGCGGCCGTCTTCGAGAAGGGACAGCAGGTCGCCGCCGTGTCCCGCTCACCCGAGCACCTCGACCTCTTCGTGATGGGCAACGACAACCACGTCTGGAGCCAGTTCTGGAGCGTCGAGGCCGGCGGCTGGCACGGCGACTGGTTCCCCCTGCCCGGCGCGGCGGTCTTCGACAGGGGTCAGTCCGTCGCCGCGCTGTCCCGGCGCGAGGACCGCCTCGACCTCTTCCTGGTGGGGAACGACAGCCACGTGTGGACGACGTTCTGGGACGCGCGGAGCGGCTGGGCCGCCGACTGGCGGCCGTTGCCGGGGAAGACCGTCTTCGACAAGGGCCGCCCCATCGCCCCGCTGTCCCGCGCGCCGTGGCACATGGACCTCTACCTGGTGGGGAACGACGACCACGTCTGGACGACGTTCTGGAGTGACGAGAAGGGCTGGGCCGCCGAGTGGTTCCCGGTGCCCGGCCAGGCCGTCTTCGACAGGAACCAGGCGGTCGCCGCCGTGTCCCGGCGGGAGAACCAGGTCGACCTCTTCGTGTGGGGCAACGACCACCACGTCTGGACCACCTTCTGGCACAACAGGAAACTCCAGTTCCGGCTGAGGTACTTCGTCGAGCGGGAGTCGACGGACGCCTTCCTCCAGGGCGCCAGCGACGAGGTGTACGTGTCGGCGCTCGGCGTCGACTCGGCGACGCTCGGGGTGCAGCCGGACGGTTCGTTCGGCGCCGAGGTGGTGCGGGGGCACGAGATCGGGGACGTGTCCGCCGACGAGGTGCGCGACCCCTGGAGCACCAGGCCGCACGTGCTGATGGAGTTCGACATCGGCCGGCCGGGGAGCTGGCCCCGCTCCTACACCACCACGCTCCTGCTGATCGAGCACGACAACGGCGACCTGAAGGGTGCCTGGGGCACCCTGTACGAGGTGTTCACCAACGCGCTCAAGGCAGCTGCCGGGGAGGCGGCGAAGGCGGGCGGAACGGCGGCCGGCGGGCCCGTCCTCGGGGCGGCCATCGAGTCGGTGGCGAAGGACACCTTCGACGTGTTGAACAACGAGGTCAGGGAGGGCCTGCTCGACGAGACGTTCACGCCGATCCCGATCACGATCAACGTCGACGACCCGGAGCACTTCGCGCGGCATCCGGCCGTGGGGCCGGAGCTCGTCCAGCGGGTCGAGCAGTTCGGCGGCGTGTACGACGTCGAGTACGACTGGCACGTCATCTGAGGGGGAGCGGGTCCTGCCACCGGCCGGGGAGCCGGTGGCGCCCGCGTGTCAGGACGGCGTCGCGGCCCGCTCGGACTCGCTTCGGAGGACGCAGAACTCGTTGCCCTCGGGATCGGCGAGGACGACCCACCCCCTGCCGTCGGACATCCTTCGGTCGGCGACGAGGGTGGCGCCGAGGCCGAGCAGTCGCTCGACCTCCTCCTCGCGGGTCGACGACGGGCGCAGGCAGAGGTGGATGCGGTTCTTGACGGTCTTCGGCTCCGGCACCTCGTTGAAGTGCAGGATCGGCCCGCTCTCCGAGAGCAGCACCTGCGTCTCGTCGTCGCCCGGCCTGTCCTCCGGATGCAGGGGGCGGTCCGTCACCTCGCTCCAGAACCGGGCCAGCTCGTAGGCGTTCGCGCAGTCGATCGCGATGTTCTGCACAACGGAAACCATGGGGGGAGCCTGCCGGAACGCCGTCCGGTCCGCCACCGCATTCCTCCGCCGGCCCGTGGCCCACCGCCGACGTCCGCTGTCCCACGGTTCGGACGGCGTCGGAGCCGGTGTCGCGCCGCCCTGGTTCACCAGCTGACGGTGGCCGCCACCGGCCGGTGGTCGCTGCCGGTGGCCGGCAGCACCCAGGAGTTCCTGGGCTCCAGGCCACGGACCAGGATCTCGTCGATCCGCACCATCGGGAACTGTGCCGGCCAGGTGAAGCCGAATCCGTTCCCCGCCTCCTCCTGGGTCGAGCGCATCCGCGAGGTGAGGCCGTCGAACGCGCGGTCGTCCATCGTGCCGTTCAGGTCGCCGAGCAGCACGACCCGCTCGTTCCGTTCGGCGGCGACGGCCTCGGCGAGCGCCTGCGCGCCGTCGTCGCGCTGGGCCGTCCAGAAGCCGTTCCTGGGGAACACCCGGACGGACCCCAGATGGGCCACATAGACCGCCAACGGCCCCTGGTCGGTGGCCACCGTGGTGCGCAGCGCCCGGGGCGAGTCCGTCGTGACGTCGCCCGACGCGGTGTCCGCCGGCGAGCCCTGGTCCCGGGCCCCACCGGGCCGCGGCCCTCGGGGCGCGTACCTGAGAACGTCGACCGACGCGGTGTCCGACAGCGGCAGTCTGCTCCAGAGCCCGACCGTGCCCCGCACCGTGTGGTGGGGGTAGGCCGTGGCCAGCTCCTCCTCGTACACCTCCCTGGCCTGCGGGGTCATCTCCACCAGGGCCAGCACGTCCGCACCGGAGGCGGCCAGTTCGCGGGCGGTGCCGGCGGGGTCGGGATTGTCGTCGCCGACGTTGTGGCTGGCGACGGTGAGGTCGCCGCCCGGCTGGGACTTGTCGGTGAGCAGCCCGCCGAAGAGGTTCAGCCACACCGTGACCGGCAGCAGCAGCGCCAGCACGGCGGAGGCGGAGCGGCGCAGCAGCGCGCCGGCCAGCAGCACCGGGACGAGGAGGCCGAACCACGGCAGGAAGGTCTCCACCAGGCTGCCCAGGCCCCCGATCTGGTTCGGGATTCGCGCGTGCAGCAGCAGGAGCAGGCCGAGCAGGAGCGCCAGCGCCGCGAGGACCAGGCCGCGCCTCCAGGGCTCCGGCCTGGAGACGCGGTGGAGGGCCGCCCGGCGGAGGCGCGCGTGCCGGGCGCCTGAGCCGGTGTCCCGGCGGCCGGCGCCGCCGTGGCCGGCGCGCCCGGCCGGGCCGTCATGGTCGGCGCGGCCGTCATGGTCGGTCTTCGCCGTGTCCAGCAGCGCCGTCGTCCGTCCTCGCTCGTCGCCGGTCACGCCTGCGTCCTCGGGTCGTGGGTGGGATCGGCGTACATGCGCGGGCAGCCCTCGTCGCTCGCGTCGGCGCGCAGCTCGTAGTGCCAGGGTTCGTTACGGTAGATCTGGCACAGCCCGTACGCGGAGCCGTGGGCGGACAGCCACGCCGTCGCGTCGGAGTTCCCGATGTCGACCGCCTCCCCCGCCACGTGGGGAGAGGTCTCCGCGGTGGCCACCCATCGGGCGACCTCCTCCTCGGAGCCGTACTCGGAGACCGCCTCGCGCAGAAGCTGCTCCTGGTACTCGGGCGAGCGCCAGCCGCTGGTGAGGTGGAACGCGACGCCGTCGTCCGCCGCGTCCGTCGCGGCCCGGCGCAGGGCCTCCAGCAGGTCGGGATCGAGGTTGGCCACGGCCGGAGTCGTGGCGTCGAGGACCGTCACGCCGTCGGGGACGACGCCGTCGGCCTCGCCGAGCCGGCCGCCCTCGCCGAGCGGACCACGGTGCTCACCGCGGGGGCCGCCGGAGGGTGCCGCGGACGGGTCGGACGGGTCGGACGAGCCAGGTGGGACGGAGGGGTCGGACGGGCCGGACGAGGGCTGCGACCCCTGGCAGCCGACGGCGCCGGTGGTCACTGCCAGGACGAGAAGCAGGCCGACGACGGGGAGCCGGCGCATCCGGCGGCTCGTCGTTCGTGCCGATGGTGGCGTTCGGGTCATGCGGCCAGTCAAGGCAGCGCGATGTTGCCACCACGTATGTCGTTTTCGATATGCCGACGATAGGGGCCGGCTCGTAGCGTCGGCTCCGTGCGGGCGCCGGTCGTTGAGAAGGAGGCGAACGTGAACCGGACGCCCGGCATGAGCGTTCGTCTCAAGCTCACCCTCAGCTACGCCGGGTTCCTCATGCTCGCCGGTTTCCTGCTGCTCGCCGCCGTGTGGCTCTTCCTCCTGCGGTACGTTCCCGAACGCGCGCTCATGACCTTGTCCGACGACCCCACCGGCGGTGTGTTCCCCGTCCGGTCCAGACTCCTGCGCGTCTTCGCGCCGAGGGCGGCGGGGGTGTTGGGGCTCCTGCTGGTGTTCGGCCTGGCGGGAGGGTGGATCCTCGCCGGCCGGATCCTCGCCCCGCTGACCCGCATCACCGACGCCACCCGCAGGGCCGCCGACGGATCGCTCTCCCACCGGGTCCGACTGCCCGGCCACGAGGACGAGTTCCGCGCGCTCGCCGACGCCTTCGACACCATGCTCGCGCGGCTCGAAGCACACGTCGCGGAGCAGCGGAGGTTCGCGGCCAACGCCTCCCACGAGCTGCGCACCCCGCTGGCGACCTCGCAGGCCCTCCTCGAGGTGGCCCTCAGCGATCCGAACCGCGACACCGGCGAACTCGTCGACCGCCTCCACGCCGTCAACGCGCGGGCGATCGACCTCACCGAGGCGTTGCTCCTGCTCAGCCGCGCCCACCAGCGGGCCTTCGCCCGCGAACACGTCGACCTCTCCCTCGCGGCGGAGGAAGCGACGGAAGCCCTCCTCCCCCTCGCGGAGAGGCGGGGCGTCACCATCGAGACGGACGGCGACATCGCTCCCACGCTCGGGTCGCCGCCGCTCCTGCTGCAACTGACGACGAACCTCGTGCACAACGCGATCGTCCACAACCTGCCCGAACGCGGCACCGTGTGGATCAGCGCCAGCGTCCAGCCGAACACCGTGGTGCTCACGGTCGAGAACACCGGCGAGACGCTCACCCCCCAGCTGGTCGCGACGCTCACCGAGCCGTTCCAGCGCGGCACCGAACGCGTCAGCGGCGACCACGCGGGCGTCGGCCTCGGCCTGGCCATCGTCAGGACCATCACCGACGCACACGACGGACGGCTCACCCTCACACCGCGCTCCGCCGGCGGGCTCCGCGTCGCCGTGGAACTGCCGCGCCACCACGAGCCGCAGGGCGTTCCGTGACTCCCGACGGATCGGGAGCGCCGCTCCACGGGCAGGGCCTCGCGAACCCACCCGGGGGCTCTCGGGACGCCGTCAGTGGTGGTGGCGGCGGTGTTTGGCTCGCAGGCTGGCGGTCTGGGCCGCCAGGCGGTCCCTCGGGAAGCCGGGCGGCGGAGGGCCGTCGCGGAGCAGGGCCGTCAGCAGCTGGGTCTGGCGCTCCGCCAGCTGTCGGCGTCGCTCCGCCAGCTCGGGCGGCTCCGGCGGCTCCGGCGGCTCGGGCTGGATGGGCTGGGCCGGCTGGGCGACGGCCGGCCCGACGGACGCGCCGACCAGCGCCGGGGGGCGCGGCGGGCGCGGCGACGAGACGGCCGCGTGGGAGTCGGTCACGTGCCGGATCCGCGCGAGGGTGTCGGACAGCACGCGGTCGCTCGGGTAGTCCCCGTCCCATTCGAGGAGCACGCCCGGCGGCCGGCGCCGCGTGCACAGCTCGCCGAGCAGCGCGAGGACGTCCTCGCCGGGCGCGCGCGTGTGCGTGTCGTGCCACAGCCCGCCGCGGTCCATGCCGCCCGCGACGTGGACGTACGCCAGGGCCTCCAGCGGCAGCCGCGCGAGGGCGGCGACGGGGTCGAGGCCCTGGTTGACGTGGTTGGTGTGGAGGTTGGCGACGTCGACGAGGAGGCCGACGCCCGTGCGCTCCACCAGCTCCGCGAGGAACTCTCCCTCCGTCAGGTCGTCGTCGGGCCAGCCGAGGAGGGCGGCGACGTTCTCCAGCGCCAACGGCACCGGCAGCGCGGCCTGGGCGCGCCGCACGTTGTCCACCACGACGTCCAGGCAGGCGCGGGTGCGCGGCACGGGCAGCAGGTGCCCGGCCTCGATGCCGCCGGCGCGCACGAACGCGATGTGGTCGCTGACCAGCGGCGCGTCCAGGGCGGTGGCGCAGGCGGCCAGGTGCGCGAGGCGCCGGGGGTCCGGCGGGTGCGCGCCGCCCAGACCCAGGCCCACGCCGTGCGGGATCACGACCGTGCCGCGCTCGCGCAGCACGCGCAACGACGCGGGCAGCCGGTCGGGCCGCACGTTCTCCGCGATGACCTCGACGAAGTCGACGCCGGGCAGCCGCTCCACGCTCAGGTCGATCTCCGGCCGCCAGCCGATGCCGACGCCCAGCGGCCTCGCGCCCGCGCTCATCCGCCGCAGCCCCCGCACCCGCCGCAGCCGCCACCCCCGCAGCCACCGCCGCCTCCGCCGTCACCGCCGCCGCCGTCGCCACCCGCGGTGGCCGTGCCGCAGCCACCGCCCTCGTCGCGACGGGGGTCCGGCTCGACGGGCGGCGCGTCGGCCGCCAGGGCCTCCTCCGTGTCCGCGTCGCCGAGGGCGACGAGCCCGAGCAGCGCCAGGGACACCCCGACGGGAAGGGCGACCTCCCCCAGCGCGCCACCGGTGGACGCGCGGGTCAGCTCCTCGCGCTTGGCGGCGAGCGCGGCCCGGCCGGTGGCCGCGCGGGCGTGCATCGGCACCGGCCTGGGGTCGCCACGCAGGACGGCGACCTGGCCGGCCGTGCGGTCCCCCGTCGCCACGGCCCGCACGCCGAGCACCCCCGCCGCCAGCATGAGGGCCACCCCGGCGGCGGTGAGCAGCCGGTCGTCCGAGGACGGCGCGCCGGCGAGGAGGAGCAGGACGGGCGGCGTGGCGAAGGCCAGGACGACGGCCGTCACCAGGCTGCCCCGCCACCGGGTGAGCGGGGCCACGACGGCGTCGGGCAGGAGCAGGCCGCGGTTCACCAACCGCGAGCGGATGGTGGACATCGCGGGGGCGTACCCGACGGACGCGGTGACGCGGCGGACGTGTTCGCCGTGCGGTCCGTCGCCGATCCGCCGCCAGACCGCCGCCTCGACCGGGTCGGTCGGCTCGGGCTCGCCCTCGACCCGCGTCAGCCAGCCGGCGCGCGAGACGCGGACCGCGCCGCGGTCGATCATGCCGCCCAGGGCGGTCTCGACGGCCCGGACCGGGCCGTCGGAGAAGTACGCCAGCTCACACGGCGTGAGGCCGAGGTCGTCCAGGGCCCTGGCCGTGCCGGGGCCGGGCCAGGCCCGTTCGCGCACGGCGGGCAGCGCCCGCGTCACCGCGCGCCGCAGCTGCTCCCGTAGGACGAGGACCAACCCGAACAGCAGCCCCCCGATGGCCGTGTACTGCTGCGCGCCCAGATCAAAACCGTCGATCATGAGACTCGCTCCCTCCCCCGTGCGACGGCGAGTTCCCCTGTGAGGGTTCTCCCTCGCACACCAGTGCGCCAAACCGGCCGGTTTCGCCCGCCCCTCCCTGTGCGGCGGGCCGCGCCGGGAGGGTGCCATCGAACCATCCCGGGCGCGGCCCGGCGTTCAGGCGTGCGGGCCGAAGCGTGGGGGAGCGCCTGCCGTCGCCGGTGGCCCGCCGTGGCGGGCCGGCCGTCGCGGAGGCCGGCCGCCTGGCCGCCGGCCGTCCGGGACGGCAGCGGTCAGGCGGCGCGGTGGCGCATGCCGTTGAACGCGGCGACGACGGCGGTCAGGCCCGCTCCGACGGCCGCGATGGTGAAGCAGACCACGTACGCGCCGTGCGTGGGCACCTCCGTGCCGGCGATGACCTGCGCGGAGAGGATCGCCGCCGTCAGCGCGCTGGCGACGCTGCCGCCCGCGGTGCGGACCAGGGAGTTCACGCCGCTGGCGATGCCACTGACGTCCATCGGCACGTGCTGCACGGCGAGGGTGCCCAGCGCCGCGTAGCCGATGCCCATGCCGGTGCCCATGACGGCGGAGTAGATCAGGAAGTCGGTGCCGGTGTCGTTGAAGAGCGCGAGCCAGCCGAAGGAGAGGGCGACGACGAACGACCCCGTGGCCAGGGTGTACCCGGCGCCGATCCTGGCCTCGATGCGGCCGGTCAGGGCGGAGAAGACGAGCATCGTGACGGTGCTCGGCAGGGAGTACAGGCCGACGTCGATGACGTCGCCGGACAGGCCGTAGCCCACGGCATCCTTCGGCGTCTGCACGTAGGTCGATATCAGGGTGAAGCCGGCGAACATCGAGAAGCCGAGCAGCAGCGAGGCGAAGTTCGCCGACAGGGAGCGGGGGCCGACCAGCAGCGCCAGCCGCACCAGCGGCTCGCGGACCCGCAGCTCGACGGCGACCCACAGCGCGCACAGCACGACGGCGCCCACGAACAGGCCGAGGACCGAGGCGCTGGTCCACCCCCAGGTGTTGCCCTGGCTGATGCCGAGCAGCAGGCAGACGAGGAAGCCCGCGAGCAGCACGGCGCCCAGCATGTCGGGCCGCCCGCCGGTGCGGGCGCCGGTGTCGCGGAGGCTGAGCGTGACCAGGAGCAGCCCGACCAGGCCGGCGCCGGCGGCGATCCAGAAGACCGGCTTGTGGCTCTCGGTGTGGTCGGCGATGAGCCCGGTGACCAGCATGCCCAGGGCACCGCCCACGCCCATCGTGGCGCTGACGATGCCGATCGCCGAGGTGACCTTCTCACGCGGGAAGCTGTCGCGGATCGCGCCGATGGCCAGCGGGATCAGCGCCGCCGCGACGCCCTGGAGGGCGCGGCCGGCGATCAGCGTGCCGAGGTTGTCGGCGAGGGCGCACAGCACCGAGCCGAGGCACATCACGGAGAGCGTGAGGGTGATCAGCCGCTTCTTGCCGTACATGTCGCCGAAGCGGGACAGCAGCGGCGTGGCGACGGCGCCGGCGAGGAGGGTGACGGTGAACACCCAGGTCACGGTAGAGACGGAGGTGTCGAACGTCTCGACCAGGCGCGGCAGCAGGGGCAGCACCAGGGTCTGCTGCACCGACGCGACCATGCCGGCGATCGCCAGCGCGAGCAGGGTGAGCCCCGGCCGGCTCGACGGCTCGGGGTCGACGGGATCCTTCGCGGGCGCGGTGCTGGTGGAGGGGGCAGTGGTCATGGGGAGGAGTGTACTTGATTAAGTTAAGTAATCATTGGGTAAACTGGCGGCGTGACCTCCCGTAGTCCGTCCCACACGCCCGTCGCCCCCGCCACCCCGGCGGAGGTGGTCGAGATCGAGCGGGCGCTCGCACGCATCGCGCACCTGATCGGCAGGGCCAGGCAGCACGGCCACATCGCGGCCGAGGCCGGCGTCCCCGTCGAGCGCGCCGCCGTGCCCGTCCTGCGCCTCCTCAGCGACGCCGGGCCCATGCGCCCCGGCGAGCTCGCCACGCGCCTGGCGGTCGAGGCGCCCCACGTGACGCGCCAGGTCCAGCGGCTGGTGCGCGAGGGATACGTCCGCTCCTTCCCCGACCCGAACGACGGGCGGGCCCAGCTCGTGGAGCTGACGGCGGCCGGCGCGGAGGCGCACGAGCGCATCCTCGAGGTCCGCCAGCGCTGGATGGAGGAGGCCCTGTCCGACTGGTCCTCCCACGACCTGCGCCAGCTCGCCACCCTGTTCCACCGCATGGTCGACGACTTCCTCGCCCAGTCCCAGCGCGTCGACGCCGACCGCTGAGCCCGGCGGGCTCCAGCGCCCTCTCCTGACCGACAGCCCTCACCCGTGTCCGATTCGGACGTTTGCGACCCTCATGTGCGCAGTCAGGCGGCGAGGTCACGTGAGAGCCGTATTGCGTGGCGTGCGGGGATACGGTGACCGAAAACCTCCCCTGATCGGCGACTTGTGAGGCTAGTCTCGCTTCTGGTGGGACTGGGGAGTCCCGCCAGACCAATCGACGTACGTGCCGCCGGAGTTCGGCCGAAGCCGTCGGCGGTACGGGGGGAACCAGGGGGGTTCACACCATGAGGGACGACGACGCGCGTCACGAGACCGGGGGCCTGACGCCGTTCAGGGACCCGCTCCGCATACCGCCCGTCCTGCGGCCGGGGCGCGGCGGCCGGGGGGAGGACATCACCGTCGAGCTGGAGGCCAGGTCGGTGCGGCTGCACTCGCAGATGCCCCCGAGCCTGACGTGGACCTACGACGGCCACTTTCCCGGCCCCACCATCGAGGTCCGGCGCGGCCAACGCGTCCGCGTCTCGTGGGCCAACCGCATCGAGGGCCCGTACCCGCTGGCCGCCGGCACCGCGCCGCTGACGGTCGACGGCGAGCCGAGCACGGCCCAGCCGGGGCGGGGCCCCGACTTCATCGAGACCAAGGAGGTCGCCGACCTCCCGGCCTGGTCGGTGACGCACCTCCACGGCGCGGTCACCGGCGGCGGCAACGACGGCTGGACGGAGAACGCGGTCGGCGTCGGCGACGCCCAGCTGTCGGAGTATCCGAACGACCAGCGCTCCGCCATGCTCTGGTACCACGACCACGCCCTCAACATCACCCGGTGGAACGTGCTCGCCGGCCTGGTCGGCGTGTACCTCGTGCGGGACGAGGAGGAGCAGGCCCTGCGGCTGCCGTCGGGCGAGTACGAGATCCCGCTGGTCCTGACGGACCGCAACTTCGAGACCGACGCCGACGGCCGCCCCACCGGCGAGGTGCTGCACAAGGTGCCGCGCCTGTCCGATCCGGACCCCGAGTCGGGCGAGCCGGTCGTCACCATCCCCTTCTCCGGCCCGTACACGCTGGTCAACGGGGTGGTCTGGCCGCACCTGGAGGTCGAGCCGCGCTGGTACCGCTTCCGCCTGCTCAACGCCGCCAACGCCCGCGTCTTCGACCTCGCGCTGGTCGACGAGGACGGGGAGCTCGTGCAAGGCGTGGTCCACCAGATCGGCAGCGACGGCGGCCTGCTGCCGGCACCCGTGCCCGTCGACTTCGACGAGGGGCTGCCACGGCTCACCATCGCCCCCGCCGAGCGCATGGACCTGCTGGTCGACTTCGGCGCGCTGCGCGGCAGGCGGCTGCGCCTGGTCAACGCCCCCGCCGACGCCGAGCGGCCGGGCGACCCCGCGCGCAACGTGCCGTTCCCGCAGGTCATGGAGTTCCGCGTGGACAGGCGCCCGGTGCGTGACCGGTTCGTCCTCCCGCCGGTGATCTCCTCGTCCTTCCGTCGGCTGACCCACGACGTCCCGCACCGGCACCGCCTCGTCGTGCTCACCCCGCCCGGCACGGTCGGGGGCGCGGGGCACCCGGAGATCTGGGAGATGGTGGAGGTCCCCGAGGACTCCGTGACGCTCGGCTCGGACGGCGTCATCCAGCTGACCGACGCCGAGGGGACGACGAGGACGTACCGCAGGGTCGCCCGCACCTTCGACGACACCCTGGCGATCAGGATCGCCGAGGGCGACCACGAGCAGTGGAGCTTCCTGAACCTGGGGGGCCCGACCCACCCGATGCACATCCACCTGACGGCGTTCCAGCTGCTGGGCCGCGAGCCGTACCTCACCGAGGGCTTCAGCCCGGAGCTCGGCGGCACGACGAGCCCGGTGGCGTTCGACGCCTCGCCCGGCGCCGGGATCCCGCTCGCGCCGAACGAGCAGGGGTGGAAGGACGTCGTCACCGTGCCGGCCGGTCAGATGGTGAACGTGCTGGGTCCGTACGAGGGGGCGCAGGGGCGCTTCATGTACCACTGCCACCTGCTGGAACACGAGGACATGGGCATGATGCGGCCGTTCGCCGTGCTGCCGCGTGAGGTCATGGTCTTCGACCACCACAGCCCGGACGGCGGGCACGGGGAGCACTGACCGGGGGCCGATCCTCGCCGTTCCGGCCCCGGGCCTGGCCCCGGCCTCGGGGCCGGAACGGTCACACTCCGTTTCCATTCCACCCTCACTTCGCTCCCACTTCGCTTCCACTTCTCTCCCATTTCGCTCCCACGGCGACCGACTCGTGTCGAACGTCGTGGGAGCTCTCAGCGTTGGGGCCATTGAGTTCGCGGCGTGGGCAGCGCTACGGTGAGGTGCGGGAGCGCTCCCACGGTAGGGACGAACAGATGGAGACCCCCCACATGGCAACTCGAAAGATCCGACTACTGAGCGTCCTGGGAGCCGCGCTGTTCGGGCTCGTGGTCGCGTCGATGCCGGCGCCGGCCTCGGCCCACGGCGTCGCCATGCAGCCGGGCTCGCGCACGTACCTGTGCTACAAGGACATGCTCCAGAGCGGCAACCAGACGCCGTCGAACCCGGCCTGCGCCGCCGCGGTCGCGGAGACGGGGACGACGCCGCTGTACAACTGGTTCGCCGTGCTCGACTCCAACGGCGGCGGCCGGACCGTCGGGTACATCCCCGACGGCGAGCTGTGCAGTGGTGGCCACAACGGGCCGTACGACTTCTCGTCGTACAACGCGGCCCGGTCCGACTGGCCGACGACGCACCTCAGCTCCGGTGCGAACGTCCAGATCCAGTACAGCAACTGGGCGGCCCACCCGGGTGACTTCGACGTGTACCTCACCAAGAGCGGGTACTCGCCGACGCAGCCCCTCGGCTGGGACGACCTGGAGCTCGTCGACTCGGTGACCGACCCGCCGCAGTCGGGCGGCGCCGGCTCCGACGGCGGCTACTACTACTGGGACGTCCAGCTGCCCAGCCGGAGCGGCCAGCACATCATGTTCATCCACTGGATCCGCTCCGACAGCCAGGAGAACTTCTACTCCTGCTCGGACGTCGTCTTCGACGGCGGTCGCGGAGAGGTGACGTACTGATCCGCTGAGCGGCCGGCCAGCCGACGGCCGCATCACCGGGGCACCACACCGCACCACGGCACCATCCGCACCACCGCACCACCGCACCACCAGTACGAGGGGACCCGTCGGGCGACGCCCGGCGGGTCCCCGCGCGTGCGGGGCGCTACTCCCCCGTCAGGCCGTCGACCGACTCCCGCAGCAGGTCGGCGTGGCCGCAGTGGCGGGCGTACTCCTCGATCAGGTGGACCAGGATCCACCGCAGGGTGGGTGAGCGCCCGTCCCTCCAGGCGCGCGCCGCCGGCCGGTCGAGGCCCCCGTCGGCCAGGGCCTCGGCGACCTGGGCGCGGGACCGGGCGACGGTGTCCCGCCACAGGCCGCGCAGCTCCTCGGGGGTGTCCTCGTCGGCCGAGTGCCAGTCCCAGTCGCGGTCGGCTCCCCAGTCCACCGTGCGCCACGGCGCCGCCCGCTCCCGACCGTGCAGGGCGTGGGAGCACCAGTGGTCCTCGACGAAGGCCAGGTGCTTGAGCATGCCGCCGAGCGTCATGGTGGAGGGCCCGACCGTGGCGCGCAGCCCCGCCGCGTCGAGCCCCGAGCACTTCCACGCGAGCGTGGCGCGCAGGAAGTCGAGGAAGCCGAGGAGCGTGGCGGCCTCGTCGCCCGTGACGGGCGGCTCGGGCCGGCCCTGTTCGTCGATGAGCTGCGGCTCGGCCTCGGCGGTCATGGCCGCAGAGTCTAAAGGCTGTCCGCCGGCGCCCCGCGTGAGGGCGCCGGCGCCCTGCCTCAGGTGGCGTCCGCGCAGATGACGTACGCCCGCAGCTCCTGGGTGCTGTCGCCGAAGTTCACGCCGGAGGCCAACCACCCGGTCGCCGTCGGGTGGGTGTCGAGGATGGCGATGTCCTCGGCGGACGTCGCGGCGCCGCCGCCGGTGGGCACCTGCCCGTACGGGCACTCGACGGTGGCGTACCCGACGTCGCCCGGCGCGACGTCGACCCGCTCCCCGACGTACTGCTCGAAGGAGCCGCTCGCCGAGGGCGTGATCTGGAGGTCGGTGGCGGGAACGCGGCCGGGCTCGTCCCTGGCCTGGGCGGCGGCCGTGGTCGCGCCGGCCGCGAGCAGCCCGGTCGCGGCGGCGGTGACGGCGACCGTGGCCGCCAGGAGTCGCAGTCGTCTCATGCCGCCAAGACTACGGAGAGCCACCGACCGACCTCACTGTGTCCTCGGCGTGTCGTCGGGGCTCGCGTCGTCCGTCACCCGCTCGCCGTCGGCGAACTCGGTGAGGTCCATACCGGCCAGGCGCTCGGGGGAGTTCACGATGTCGAGCGCGGTGACCAGCCCGCCGGTGATGGTGAAGGCGACCACCGACAGCGGTCGGCCCTCCCGGAAGGCCACGATGCCCGCGGCGCCGTTGACCAGCACCGGGCGGACGGAGTCGGCCAGCGGGGAGAAGGTCGACGCCCCGCGGGAGACGTCGTGCGCGCCCCGCACGAGCGCGGTGTCGGAGCGGAGCACGACGTCGGGGTGGAGGACCGAGACCAGCGCCTGGAGGTCGCCGCCCCTGGCGGCGGCGAGGAAGGCGTCCACCACCTCCCGCTGCCGCGCGAGGTCCGGGTCGGGCTCGGGGGCCGCGCCGCGCACCCGGCGGCGGGCGCGGCTGGCGAGCTGCCGCGCCGCGGCCGGGGTGCGGTCGACGACGGGGGCGATCTCCTCGAACGGCAGGCCGAAGGTGTCGTGGAGCACGAAGGCCAGCCGCTCGGCGGGCGAGAGGGTGTCGAGGACGACCATCAGCGCCAGGCCGACGGAGTCCGCCAGCAGCGCCTGTTGTTCGGGGTCGGGCGGGCCGTCCACGTCGCTGAGGACGGGGTCGGGCACACGGTGTGCGGGCGGTCCGGCGTGCGGGGCGTCCCCGCGCGGGTGGGCCTCCAGCGGCTGCTCGCGGCGCGCGGCGCGGGAGCGCAGCATGTCGAGGCAGACGCGGCCGACGACCGTCGTCAGCCAGCCCCCGAGGTTCCCGACGCCGGAGGTGTCGGCGCGGCTGAGGCGCAGCCACGCCTCCTGCACCGCGTCGTCGGCCTCGCTGAGCGAGCCGAGCATGCGGTAGGAGACCGCCCGCAGGTGGGAGCGGTGCTCCTCGAAGCGCCGCGCTAGGTACTCGTCGTCACGGGTTGCCTGGTCCTGAGGTCCGTGTCCGTCCACCGGTCACTCTCCTTGCTCTGGTCCGTCGGTGGGATGACGGACCGGGCCGTGCTGGTGTGACGGGAGCGGCCCTGTGGTGCCCTCGGCCCCCGGGCGCCACTCCCGACGCGAACGACGTCGCCGACCCCACGTCCCGGCGCCCGGGAGGCGCGGCCGGCGGCGCCGGTCACGAGGGTGATTCTCGCCCTGCCGCCGCCGGCCGCGCCGAGGGGCCCCTGGTCAGGGCGTGCGGCCGACGAAGGCGAGCAGACGCGTCTGCACGTCGGCGTCCTCGGGGACCTCGACCCGGGGGCCGAACTGCCCGCTCTCGCGGAGCACGCCGTCGAGTGGCTCCATCCCCTGGAGCAGCCGCGCGCACCTGCCCGGGTCGAGGGTCTCGTCCTGGCCGGTGGCGCGCGCCAGGTCCCAGGTGTGCATGAAGACGTCGGCCGTGTAGAACCGGTCGATCGCCTGGTCCAGCGGCGCCTGTCCGAGGTGCGGGTTCGACAGCTCGCGCCGCGCGGTGGCGGGGTCGTCGAGGAGGGCCTGCACCGCCTCGCTGTGGACCGTCCAGGCCGCCACCGGGTCCTCGTCGACGCTCGGCCCCTTCGGCAGGTCGACTCCGGCGCCGGTCTTCAGGAAGTCCGGGAACCACTCGACGAGGTGCCGGACGACGTCCCGGGCGGACCACCCCTCGCACGGCGCGGGGCGCTCCCACGCCCCCTCGGGCACGCCGCGGACCCGGTCGGTGAAGGCGCGCGCGACGGCCCGGTGCTCGTCGGCCGCCCCCAGGCCGCGGAGCACCACGTCGAGCCGCTCGTGGCCTTCCCGGACGCCGCCCTCCGCGCCACTGGCGAGCATCGCGTCGCGGGTGGCGAGGGAGTCCATGAGGGAGGTGACGGTCACCCGCGTGCGCGAGCCGCCGAGGTCCTCGAACACGGCCGTCTCCAGGCTGACCGTGTCCGCCGAGCCGTCGAAGGCGAAGGTCTGGACGATGCGTTCGTGGGGGCGCACCTCGTGGAACACGCCGTGGAAGCCGTACTCGGTCCCGTCGTCCGCGCGGTGCGCGTAGCGGTAGGAGCCGCCGCTCCGCGCGTCGTACCGGTCGATCCGAGCGGTGAGGTGGCGCGGGCCGAGCCACTGGATCACCAGGTCGGGGTCGGTGTACGCGCGGAAGACGCGCTCGCGGGGGGCGTCGAACTCCCGGGTGATCACGATGGTGGGAAGCGTCGGGTCGACCGCGATCCGTGTGTCGCCGGGGTGGTGGGTGGGCGTGGCGCTCATGATGCTGCTTCCTTCATGATGCTGCTTCCTTCGTCGGGGTGTCCGTCACCGGCTGCTCGTCCATCTGCTGGAGGACGGCGTCCAGACGGCTGAACCGAGCCTCCGCCTCGCGCCGGTAACGCTCGATCCACTGGGTCATCAGGTCCAGGACCTCTGCCTCGAGGTGACAGGGTCGCCGTTGGGCGTCCCTGCGGCGACTGACCAGGCCGGCGTCCTCCAGGACCCTGATGTGCTTGGACACGGCCTGCACGGTGACGTCGTACGGTGCGGCCAGTTCGTTGACCGTGGCGTCTCCGACGGCGAGCCGGGCCACGATGTCGCGCCGGGTCGGGTCGGCCAGGGCGGAGAACACCCGGGTCAGCCCGTCGTCAGGCATCTCACGCTCCCCTTCTTCAACCAGATGGTTGAAGACAAGCTACGACCCGGCACCCGGCATGGTCAACCGACTGGTTGCATAACAGTCCGTCACGAACGCGGCGAGCGTGTCCCGACGGACGAGATCCCGCGCCACGGACCCGACACCGGCGGGCGAGCACGGCCGGCGCGCACGGACCGGCGCGCGGCGGGCTACGGCACCTCGCGGTGCAGGCGGCGGCGGACGACGAGTTCGAGGGCGACGGCCACCGCGACCGACTGCGTGGCCATCAGCGCGACCAGCACGAACAGCTGCACCGCGCCCGCCTCGGTGGCCGAGGCCCCGCCCAGCAGCATGCCGACGAACGCCCCCGGCAGGGTGACCAGGCCGACCGTCCGCGTCTGGTCCAGGCCGGGGATGAGGGCGGCGGACGCCGCCGGGCGGGCGATCTCCAGGCGGGCGGCGCGCTCCTCGAAGCCGAGCGCGAGCCCCGCCTCCACCTCCCCCCTGCGGGCCGCCAGCTCCTCCAGCGCGCGGCGGCCCGCCAGCGTGGTGGCGGTGAGGGAGCCGCCGATGAGGATGCCGGCCACGGGGACCAGGGCGACGTCGTCGAGCGTGACCAGGCCGGTGGCCAGCAGCGCGAGGACGACGGGGAGCACACCGGCGGCGATGGGCGCGGCGGCCCAGACCCAGGTGGCGTTCGGGGTGATCCGTCGCCCCGCGGTGCGCGCGGCGACGAGGTACATGAGCAGCACGAAGCCGAGCAGGGCGGGGACCACGCCGGCGACCCAGCCGATGAGCCAGGAGACGGCCGCGAGTTGGAGGGCGGCGCGCAGCCCCGCCGTGAGGATGTCCCGGCTCTGGCCGCGCCCGTCGTCGCGGACCAGGTGCGCCACGGCCGCCGTGCCCACGGCGGCGAGGAGGAGGGTGGCGAGCAGCACGCCGAGCGTCGCGTTGACGGGGAGCAACGTCTCGGCGGCCCGCTGCGCGGAGGCGGACACGCCGTCATCCTAGAAGGCTGGGCGGACCGGCGGGGATGACGTGACGTCGCGTCACACGAGACTTTGAGTGAGCTCCACCGAAGTTTCGAAGACAAGTTTTGAAACTTATCTTGACGACGACCAAAGTCGTTTCTACGTTGGCTCGCAGTCCCGACGGACCACGACGTCGCACCTCGGTTCCGCTCCCGTTCGCACCGTTCCCTCATCAGCATCCGTCCCCCCGCCGCCTCGATGAGCAGCGCGTCCGCGCCCACCCCCACACAACGCCGCCCCGTGCGGCCTGTCCGCACGTTCCTTATCTCCCCAGGAGCCGCCATGTGTTACGGAATATCGGACGACCGTGCGCTCGCCGCGGCCCGCGCCCACCACGGGCCGGGCCGGCGTTCCCTGTTGCGGAGCGCGGCCGGGGGCGTGCTCGGCTCGGTCGCCCTCGTCGCCGGCGGCCTGGCCGCCGCGCCCGGGGCGCAGGCCGCGGAACGCCGCCGCCGACCCGTCCACGTGCCGCCCGGCAAGATCAGCATCCAGCTGTGGACGGTGCGCGACGCCATGGGCGGCGACATCGGCTTCGACCAGACCCTGCGCACCATCGCCGACCAGGGCTACCCCCGGGTCGAGCAGGCCCTGGGGTACTTCGGCCGCACCGCCGCCGAACTGCGCGCCTTCTACGACGAGCTGGGCCTGCGGTGCACCTCCAGCCACGACGACATCGCCGCCGACGAGGCCGCGCTGGAGACGAAGCTGACCAACGCCGCGACGCTCGGCCAGTCCTTCATGGTCGTCCCCTACCTCGCCTCCGACGACGCCGACCAGTGGCGGCGCTGGGCCGAGCAGATGAACCACGAGGCCGCCGCCGCCCGCGCCTACGGGCTGCGCTACGGCTACCACAACCACGCCCACGAGTTCACCACCGACCTCGGCGGCGGCCTGACCCCCTGGGAGATCCTCACCAGCGAACTCGACCCGCGCCTGGTCCACCTGGAGATCGACCTGTACTGGGCCGTGACCGGCGGCATCGAGAGTGGCGACGGCGTGGACGACCCCGAGGGCTTCGCGATCGACGTCATCCGCCGCGCCCCGCAGTCCGTCCTCCAGTACCACGTGAAGGACCGCGACCCGGCCACCGGCGACATGGCCGACCTCGGCACCGGGATGATCGACTTCGCGCGCGTCTTCCGGGCCCACCGCGTCCTGGAGTACATCGTCGAGAACGACACACCGGACGTCTCCCCGCTCCAGACCACGGCCGTCGGCTACGACTACCTGCGCTCGATGCGCTGCTGACGCACGACGACGCCACGACCGCGCGGCACGTCACCACGGCCCGCCACAAGCCCTCCCGCCCCACCGACGGCGCTGTCACGCCGTCCCGCTGACGCCCCACCAGGGCCCGTTCGGCACGAAAGGTCCACGATGCACCGTTCTCGCACGACCCCGCTCATACTGGCCGCCGCGGGCCTCACGCTCGCGGCGCTCCTCGCACCACCCGGAACGGCCGCCGCCCACGGCGGCCACGAGCCCGGCGAGCCGCCGGCCGACTCCGCGTTCCAGAAGGTCATCCTCAACGACACCCCGGGCGAGCCCATCGACCTCACCGTCCTCCCCGACGGCCGGGTCCTGCACACCACCCGCGCCGGCGAGGTCTGGCTCAACGACCCCGACACCGGCCTGAACACCCTCGCCGCCGAGCTGGACGTCTACCAGCACGACGAGGAGGGCCTCCAGTCCATCGCCGTCGACCCCGGCTTCGACGGCCGCGACAACCGCTGGGTCTACCTCTTCTACGCCCCGCCGCTGGACACCCCCGTGGACGACCCGGCCACCCCGGACGTCAACGAGGGCGACGCCCCCGAGACGGGCACCCCCGAGGACTTCGCGGCCTTCGAGGGCTACTCCCTGCTCTCCCGCTTCGAACTCGACGGCGACGAGCTCGACCTCGACAGCGAACAGCAGATCCTCCAGGTCGACACCGACCGCGGCCTGTGCTGCCACGTCGGCGGCGACATCGTCTTCGACAGCGACGGCAACCTCTACCTCTCCACCGGCGACGACACCAACCCGTTCGCCTCCGCCGGCTACGCCCCGATCGACGAGCGGCCGAACCGCAACCCGGCCTTCGACGCCCGCCGCACCTCGGCCAACACCAACGACCTGCGGGGCAAGGTGCTGCGCATCCACGTCGAGGAGGACGGCTCCTACACCATCCCCTCGGGCAACCTCTTCGCCCCCGGCACGCCCGACACCCGGCCCGAGATCTACCTGATGGGCCTGCGCAACCCGTTCCGCATCGAGCTCGACCCGCACACCGACGCCCTCTACGTCGCCGACTACTCGCCCGACGCCGGCGAGGCCAACCCCGACCGCGGGCCGGCGGGCCACGGCAAGTGGTTCGCCGCCACCGAGGCGGGCAACCACGGCTGGCCGTTCTGCGTCACCCCCGAGCTGCCGTACGTCGACTACGACTTCGCCACGCAGGAGTCGGGCGAGCCCTTCGACTGCGCCGCCCCGGTCAACGACTCGCCGCACAACACCGGCCTCGCCGAGCTGCCCCCGGTCGAGCAGCCCGACGTCTGGTACGGCTACGGCGAGTCCGCCGAGTTCCCCGAGCTCGGCACCGGCGGCATCGCCCCCATGGCCGGCCCCTCCTACGACTACAACCCCTTCAACCGGCTGGGCCGCACCCCCGTCGCCTGGCCGAAGCACTACGAGGGCGTGCCGCTCTTCTACGAGTGGACCCGCCACTGGATCAAGGGCATGACGCTCGACGAGGAGACCGGCGAGCTGACCGCCATCGACGACGTGCTGGGCTCCATGGAGTTCAGCGGCATCATCGACATGGAGTTCGGCCCCGACGGCGCCCTGTACATGCTGGAGTACGGCACCGGGTACTTCGCGGAGAACCCCGAGGCCAGCGTCTCCCGCCTCCAGTACATCGGCCCGAACGGCAACCACTCCCCCGAGCCCGTCGCCTCCGCCGACGTCGTCAGCGGACACGCGCCGCTGACCGTGCGGTTCTCCAGCGAGGGCACGAGCGACGCCGACGGCGACCGGCTCCGGTACGCCTGGGACTTCGACTCCGACGGCCGGATCGACTCCCGCGAGCCCAACCCCACGCACACCTACTCCGAGGACGGCGGCTACACCGCGAACCTGCGCGTGACGGACGTCGGCGGCCACCACCGGGGACGCTCCGCCTCCGCCGAGGTGAAGGTCGTCGTCGGCAACGAGACCCCGGTCGTCACCTTCGTGACCCCGACCGACGGCGACGCCTTCTCCTTCGGGGACCGGGTCGCGTTCGAGGTGGAGGTCACCGACGACCAGCCGGTGGACTGCTCGCGCGTGACCGTGACGTACATCCTCGGCCACGACAGCCACGGCCACCCGCAGACCTCGGCCTCCGGCTGCTCCGGCACGATCCAGACGACCCAGCCCGACGGGCACGACCCCGAACACGACAACCTCTTCGGGGTCTTCAACGCCTCCTACACCGACCCCGGCGAGGAGGGCGTGCCCTCCCTCACCGGAAGCGCGGAGGTGATCCTCACCCCCACCAGCTGACCGGCGCGTCCTGACCGCCACGGTGGGCTGGCCACCAGGCCAGCCCACCGTGGCCAGGATCGCGAGGGCATGCTGACCAAGGCCCGCCCGGTGAGGCATCCTGGTGCAGGAGACCGACCGACCAGCGGGCCACCGATGACCAGCTGAACGCGTAGCTCGCCCCGTAGCGGCGCGGTCAGCGCGGCGGGCGGGATCCGGCCCTCAGCAGGGGCGAGGGCCGGGTCCCGCCTGGCACGTGGCGCACCAGTACGTCGGCCGGTCACGGCCCGGATCGCGCGCCGCGCCCACGGAGAGCCGGTCGTTGACCACCCGCACCGCGTCGCCGCAGACCAGGCAGGGGCGGTCCGCCCGCCCGTAGACGTACAGCCGGGGCGCGCGAGGGCCCCTGGGGACGGGGCCCGCCGCCGCACCGGCCCTTCTGCCGGCAGCGCCCGTCGCGCCGGTCGCGGGCTCGATCGTTGTCGTGCGCATCGGCCGTTCCCTGTTGGCCTCCAGCAGCCGGCCGGCCAGCGCCACCAGCCGCTCCGGCCCGGGCACCTCGCCAACGGGCAGCCAGGGCGTCACGCCCGCCAGGAAGCAGACCTCGGCCATGTACACGTTGCCGATCCCGGCCAGAACCCGCTGGTCCAGCAGGGCCGCGCCCACCGCCCGCGCCGGGTCGGCCAGCAGCCGACGCAGCGCCTCGGCCGCGTCCCAGTCGGGGCCCAGCAGGTCAGGGCCGAGGTGGCCGACGACGCGCGCCTCGTCGCGGGTGCGCAGGAGCTCCAGCACCTGGAGGCGGTATCCGACGGCGGTCCGCCGCCCGGCGGCGGCCGACGGCGGTGCGCTGCCCGGCGGGCCGCCAGGGGGATTACCGGGCGGATCTCCCGGCGGCCCCGCCCGTCCCGGCCGCCCCACAGACGGCCCGCCCGGGTCCGCTGCCGGGTCCGCTGCCGGGTCCACGGCGAGGATCGCCCTGATCTGGTGCCCCGGTCCGCCGCTGAACCTCTCCCTGGGCCCGTACACCCGCCAGGCGCCCTCCATCCGCAGGTGCGAGTGGAGCGTCAGGCCGCCCCCGAGCCGCATCAGCAGGTGCTTGCCGCGCGGCACGACCTCCAGCACCGCCCGGCCCGTGAGGTCGACGGTGGCGAGCCTCGGCACCCGCAGGTCCGAGCGGACCACGGTGTGGCCGGCCAGTGCCTGGTGCAGCCGGCGCGCCGCCTGCCAGACGGTGTCTCCCTCGGGCATGCCCCCACCCTAGAGGTGTGTCCGCACCGTCGCGGCGGGTCAGGGCAGGGGCGGCCACGCGTGGGCGAGGAGGCCCCGGAAGTGGGCGGAGTGCCAGTCGCCGACCGGCGGCGCGTCGGGAAGGGAGCCGGACGGGTTGTTCCCGTTGGCGGTGTTGCCCGAGTACGTCGGGTCGCACAGCGGGCTGTAGCCCGTCCCCTCCTGCGGCAGCGGGATGCTCGCGCCGTCCGACTCGCCCGGCGGCTTCACCCACGCGTACGCGTCGACGCCCGGCGCGGGTACGGCGACGGGCCGCTCACCGAGGCCCGCCCCGGCCTGGTTGCACCAGTTCACGGGGTGGAGGCGGCGGTCGGTCCGGCTGGCCTCGACGTACTCCTCCGCCGTGGTGCGCGGCCCGGGTCCGGTGGGCCGGTCGGGGCCGCCCCAGCCGTTGCGGGAGGTGTCGACGAGCATGCCGATCCCCGGGTCGAAGCCCTCGGCGACCAGCGCCCGGCGCACGGCCTGGGCGTAGGGCAGCTCGTCGGCGAAGCGGTTCCCCGACAGCCAGCTGCTGCCCTCCCGCACGGGGACCCCGTCGATCAGGTCGTCGGCGGAGTAGTGCGGCTCGCGGGTGGGGGCGTGGTCGGCCACGTTGGTGGCGAAGCCGTGGACGTACCCGGGCTCGGCGCCGGCCGTGCTCGCGGCGAGGTGGAGGAGGTCGACCAGGACGCGGGCCTCCTCCTCGAACCCGAACCGGCCGCGGTTGCCCACGTCGAGGTACGGATAGACGTTCGGCAGCGGGCCGAGGCGGGACAGGGCGTAGCCCACGGCCTGAAGGTGCGTGCCACGGCCCAGGGCCTGCCGGCAGCCCTCGGTGGACTGCGGCTCGTCCAGGGCGGCGTAGGTGACGAGGTTCGGCACGGCGTCCGGCTCGACGACCGTGACGATCCGCAGGCCGGCGTAGGCCGGGTCGGCGAGGACGGCGGCGATCGGGTCGACGAACTCCTCGCGGTAGCGCGGCAGGTCGTCCAGGGAGAGCTCGCCCTCCGACCACAGCCAGTCGCAGTCGCGGCCCGGCAGGTTGTGGAGGACCAGCTGCACGAGGTCGACGCCCTGGTCGAGGGCGGCGTCGAGGTGGTCGCGCAGGCCCATCGCGCCGTCGGCGCCGTGGAGGGCGGCGACGCTGTCCAGCCAGACGAAGGTCGGCTGGTCGGCGACGGCCGCGCCGCCGGGCTCGGCCGCGGCGCGGGCGGACCACTCGGGGTTCACGTAGGTCTGGGCGCCCACGTACGGGTTGTCGACGCGCGCCGTGGGAACGGCGGCGGGGCCGGCGTCGAAGCCGGCTGTGGGTGCAGGGCTGGCGTCGGCGGTGGCGACGAGGCCGGCGGCGACGAGGGTGACGCCGCCCAGCGCGGTCGCCAGGGCACGGCGCGCGCGTCCTGTCCGTCTCACGGGACTCTCCGTCTCACGGATCGCTCGGGCGTCTCACGGACTGCTCGGACGTCTCACGGACTGCTCGGCGGACCGTCCGACTCGCTCGGGGAACCGTCCGACTCGCTCGGGACCGTCCGGCTCCGGGGTGCCGCGGCCCGGGGTCGCCGGCTCGCGCCGTCCCGGACGCGGCCCACCGGGCCCCCGCGACGAGGGCCCGGTGGGTGGTGCGGCTCACCGCATGCGGGTCACTTCAGCTGAGTCGCTCGCTCAGGTGAAGTTGACGTCGCTGCAGATGAAGTACGTCTGGTCGAGGTGCGAGGCCTGCCAGATCGTGTACACGATGTGGTGTCCCGTGCGGCCCGGGGCGCTGACGTTGAAGGAGATGTTCTGCGCCGGGGCGTACCTGCCGGTCGTGTGGACCCGCTCCAGGTCGTCCCAGCCGAGGCGCTCGGTCTTCGGGTCGAAGCCCTGCCGCGTCACGTAGACGTGGAAGTAGTCGGCGCCGTGGCTGGCCTGGTCGTAGAGCTGGACCGTGAAGTTGCTGCCGACGTTGGTGGTGGTCCAGCGACCGGGGTTGTCCAGCGAGGTGGCGAGACCGCCCTGGGCGTTACCCGCGCTGCACAGCTGCCCGTTGGGGATGTTCTGCTGGAACTGGCCGTTGAGGTTCTCGCGGAACAGGCTCATCCAGTTCCACATGGTGTTCGGGTTCGCCTGGAACGCCTGCCAGCACATGGGGTCCTGCTGCTGCATCGCAGGGTTCATGTGGTCGCTGCCCCAGCGGTCCCAGCAACCGTAGCTGCGGGAGGCGGGGTTGACGATCGAGCCGTGCGCCTCGGCGGAGTTGGTCCAGGGGCTCATGAAGAGCGCGAGCAGACCGATCACACCGGCGAACAGCGCCGCGAGCGCCCGCACCGTCCAGCGACGCGGACTTGTGACCTGTACATGACCATTCATGATGCGCGGTCTCCGTACTTCCGGAAGAGTGGGGGTTCCTTGGTGGTGCTGTGGGAGCGCTCCCAGGGCTATCGCCAGATTACCCCTGGACACGCAGAGGAAACCCTGGTCGTCCACAGGACGGTCATGGGTAACCGGCCGTTCACGCGGCCGAAGCGGTCCCGGGTGGGGCGGCGCGCACCCGGGACGATCTGGGACGTCTGACGGAACGCGACCGCGGCGTGACGGCCGTTCCGCCCGCGATCTCACGCTGCGTGAGGTCACGGAACCTTCACGCCGTGACGGCCGGGCCGGTCGTGCCCGTGACGCCCGTCGTGCCGGCCCTGCCGTGCCGGCCCTGTCGCGCCGGTCCTGCCGTGCCGGCCGGTCGGCACGGCCGCCCTCCCGGCCACGCGGCTCGGGCCGCGGACCGGGGAGAGGCGACGCCGGTCGGTACGGCGAGGGTGGCGTGGACCGCCGCCCCCGCCGTGTCGGCTGCCGCCCTCAGCCCGCGGCGGGCGTGCGAACCTCGGGGACGCGGTCCAGGCCGATGCCGAAGTGGTCGCGGTAGGCGGCCAGCACGGCGGCGTCGTCGGACAGCTCCGCCTCGGCGCGCTGACCCGCCGCGTCCGTCGTCACCAGCGTGCGCCCGCTGAGCGTGACCCGGCCGCCCGCCTCGGTGAGGCGCGAGCAGGTCACCTTACGGGTGAAGTGCGAACGCGGCGAGGTGCTGTTGTACCAGGCGCCCATCGTGAACTCCGCCAGCTCCCGTGGACGGCCTTCGAGCCGGTACTGCGGCGCGCCGTCACGCAGGACGTCGAGGTCGCCGTGGGGCAGCTCGACGAGGCGGAAGACGCCGCCCGGGTCGTGCTGCTCGGCGAGGACGTCGAGCCGCAGCGGGAGGTGTGCGAACCGCCCGAAGCCGACGTCCACCAGCCACGGGACCGGCGCGGACGCGGCACCGGAGGCGGCGCCCGGCGCGCCCTCCTCGGGCAGGTCCACGCGCAGCGCGAGATGGTCGAACGGCGGCGTGAGGCCCGCCTCGGTGTGGACGCGGGCCGCCAGCAGGGTCACCTCGTACCCGAGTGTCCGCAGCAGCGCCGCGAACGCGCCGTTCAACTCGTAGCAGAAGCCGCCGCGCCGGGCCCTGACGATCTTGTCGACCAGCGCGTCGGGCGCGAGGCGGATCTCCTCCCCGAGGTGGACGCTCAGGTTCTCGAACGGCACGGCGCACAGGTGCGCGCGGTGCAGCTCCCGCAGCGTCGCCAGGTCCGCGCGGGGTGGCCGCGCCGTGCCGAGGCGCGCGAGGTAGGCGTCCACCCGGGCCTCGTCGAGGAGCACCGGCGCCCGGCGCGGCGTCTCCGGTCCCTTGCCGCCGGGCCCCTGGTCGCTCGGCTCCCGGATCTCCGGCCCTCGGTCGTGCTGTGCGCGTGTGTCCCGTGCGCGCGTGTCGCTGGCTTCGCTCATGCCCACCATCCTTCCTCCCGTGCGGCGGAGGACCCGGGTCGTAGGGCGACGGTCGCAGGCGCCGAGAACCGGCCCAGGACCGGCCCAGGACCGCCCGAGGACCGGCCGAGGACCGGCCGAGGACCGGGCACGTAGCCTGACGCGTATGACGTCCGTCCCTGCTTCCGACCCCTCCTCGCTCCCGACCACGATCGAGCAGACGCACCCCACGGGCGGCGAACGCGAGGTGCTCGAGGCGTACCTGGACCTCCACCGCGGGATCGTGGTGCGCAAGGTCTCGGGCCTGTCGGACGCCGACGCCCGCAGGCGCCTGGTGGCCTCGGCGACGACCCCGGCCGGCATCGTCAAGCACCTCACCGGCGTCGAACGCGCGTGGTTCCAGCGCGAGCTGGCACGGCGGCCGGTCGAGGAGATCCCCCGGCCCGTCGGCGGCCAGGCCGACAGCTGGGAGGTCGGCGAGGAGGAGAGGGTGGCCGAGCTGGTCGCCACCTACGAGCGGGCGTGCGAGGAGTCGCGGCGCGTGGCGGCCGGGTTCGCGCTGGACGACGAGGTGCCCCATCCGTGGCTGGGACGCGTCTCGTTGCGCTGGATCTACGCCTGGGTGTTTGCGGAGACGGCGCGCCACGCGGGCCACGCCGACATCCTGCGGGAACAGCTCGACGGCGCCACCGGGCTCCTCGACTGAACGGCGCGGCCGCGTCCCCCCAACCCCCAGCGCCCACGAGCCGTGCGTCACCGCCGCGTTGACGGACCGTCGTGTTCCGGATCGCTTGTCGGGTACCAGTCGGTCGCATACGGTGGTTGACCTGACACCAGACCGATCGGCGCCACCCGGGGAGAACGTGTGACCGACGAGGCCAACGAGACCGTGCCCGAGCACATCGACACCTCGGTGCCGCACTCGGCCCGCATCTACAACTACTGGCTCGGAGGGAAGGACAACTACGAGGTCGACCGCGTGGCGGGCGACGCGTACGTCAAGGTCTTCCCCGGCATCATCGAGACGGCGCGCGCCTCCCGCGTCTTCCTGACGCGGGCCGTGCGGTACCTGGCGGGCGAGGCGGGCATCCGGCAGTTCCTCGACGTCGGCACCGGCCTCCCCACCGTGGACAACACGCACGAGGTCGCCCAACGCGTCGCGCCGGACGCCCACATCGTCTACGTGGACAACGACCCGCTGGTGCTCACGCACGCCCGCGCGCTGCTGACCTCCACCCCGCAGGGCGCCACGCACTACGTCGACGCCAACCTCTACGACCCCGAGCACATCCTGTCGCTGGTCGGCCGGAAGCTGGACCTGGACCGCCCCGTCGCGCTGATGCTGATGGGCATCATGGGACACGTGGCCGAGGACGAGGTGGCGCTCGACCTGGTGCGCCGCCTCCTGGCCCCGCTCCCCTCCGGGAGCTACCTCGCGCTGTACGACGGCACGAAGGACTTCAGCCCGTCCTTCGAGGAGGCCCAGCAGGGGTACGACGACACGGGCGCCGTGCCGTACAAGCTGCGCGCCGGCTCGACGATCAGGAGCTTCTTCGACGGGCTCGACCTGGTCGAGCCCGGATTCGTCACGTGCGACGCCTGGCGTCCCGAGGCGCAGCCCTTCGGTGAGACGTCGCGCGTGGACGTCCTCTGCGCGGTCGGGCGCAAGCCGTAGCCCGACCGCGAGCCCTCAGCCTCGTCACCGCGTCCCCTCTCCCCCACCCGGATCGACCCAGGCGAGTGAGTCCGACATGGCAGCCACTGACACGTCAGCGAACCGGCCGACCCACCGTGGAAACCCCGCTTTCGGCCCTTCCACCGGCCGTGGTGGGGGAGGCGGGGACGGCCGCACGGTGGGTTCGGCGCTGCCCCGGCTGGTGCTGGGGCAGCGGCTACGCGAGTTGCGGGAGGCGGCCGGCGTCAGCCGGGCGAAGGCGGCCTGGGCGATCCGCGGCTCCGAGTCGAAGATGAGCCGCCTGGAGCGTGGCCGCTGCGCCTGCAAGCCGCGCGACGTGGCCGACCTCCTCTCGCTCTACCAGGTGACGGACGAGCAGGACCGCGCCACGCTGCTGGCGTTGGCCGCGCAGGCCAACGCGCCGGTGTGGTGGCAGGAGTACGCGGACGTGATCCCGCCGTGGTTCGAGTCCTACCTGGGGATGGAGCAGGCCGCCCACGTCGTCCGCGGCTACGAGGTGCAGTTCGTGCCGGGCCTGCTCCAGACCCCCGACTACGCCCGCGCGGTGATCCAGCTGAGCCGGCCGGGACTTGGCGCCGCCGAGGGCGGCGGGCGCGCGATACGGCGCGGCGTCGAGCTGCGCATGCTGCGGCAGCGCGTCCTGCACCGGCCGAGCGACCCGGCCCGGCTGTGGATGGTGATCGACGAGGCGGTGCTGTGCCGCCCGGTGACGAACGCGGCCGCGCACCGCGCGCAGCTGCGGCACCTGCTGGAGGTGAGCGAGCAGCCGCACGTCACGGTGCAGGTGATGCCGTTCACGGCGGGCGGCCACGCGGCGGGCGGCGGCCCGCTCAGCATCGTGCGCCTCCCGGGCGGCACGTTCCCCGACGTGGTGTACCTGGAGCAGCTGAACAGTGCGGTGTACCCGTCGAAGCCGGCGGAGGTGGAGGAGTACCGGCACGTGATGAACAGCCTCTGCGTGAAGGCCGCGGAGCCCCATGCCAGCCGGGACATGATCCACCGCGTGCTGCGGGAGGTCTGAGGCCGCTTCTCCCTCAGACGGTCAGGCGCCCGTCCCGCACGGCCGCGACGAAGGCACCCCAGGCGGGTCGGGAGACGACGGTGGCACCGTTGTGGACGTGCTTGGAGTCGCGCAGGGCTATGCCACGTCGACCAGGGAGCGAGGCGACCTCGACGCACTGCCCGTTGCTTGCCGTATAAGAGCTCCGACGCCAGCGGATGCCCGCAAGATCCGCGCCGCCCGGACCGGTCATCCCACTCATCTCGAACCAACCCCTTCTCGATGCGTTCGAGTCGTGCGAGGACATCGTTCGCCACAGCGCCGCGAGCGTTCGATCAGGCCGAAAGGTGCCCGTCCCGCACGGCCGCGACGAAGGCACCCCAGGCAGCCGCGTCGAAGACGAGCGTCGAGCGCTGGCGGTCCTTCGTGTCACGGACCGCCCGCTGGCCGGTGGCGATCCGTCCCTGCTCAACACACCCGTTGTTGTTGCCGCTGTAGCTGCTCGTGCGCCAAGCGATGCCCCGCACGTCCGCTTCGGTACGCCGAAAAGCGCTGTTCGCGGGTGTCATGTCAGCTTTTCCTTGATCAGGTCGCGAAGGTACTGCCTGGACGCGGCCGGAGCGAGGGCCGCTGCCGTCAGCTCACCCCAGGTCCTGCTGTACAACGCGACGTCATGCCGTCGCTCCAGCAGCGTACCGCCGGTCAGGTGCTCCAGCCATACGACGTCGGCAGGTGGCTCCTCGCCAAGGCTGAAGATCGTGAACGGTGGCCACTGGTCGACTGGTAGCGACGCGTCCAGGGTCAACACCTGAATGCTCACGTTGGGACGTCTCGCGACGTGGAGAAGGTGGTCGATCTGCTCACGCCGCTCCTCCCGCGACCCTGGCATGCGGTGGAGCGCGGGGACGTCAATGACCGTACGCAGCCGGAAGCCCGGGTGCTGCCCCAGGAGTTCCTTCCGTCGCATCCGGGTGTCGACGAGGGCGTCGACCCGCTCCGGCTGGACGGGGGCGATCACCGCCCGCATGTACGCCTCCGTCTGGAGGAGTCCGGGGAGCACCATCGACTCGTAGGAGCGCACGAGACGCGAATCCGCTTCAAGGGTCAGGTAGTCCTTGAGCTCGTCGTGCAGCATCGGTCCTGACTGGCTCCACCAGTCGACCCTGTGGATCTCCTTGGCCAAGCGCTTGAGGTTCGCCCGCAACTGCTCGTCCCCCACGCCGTAGAGGTCGAGGAGCAGCGTCAGATCAAGCTGTCTGATGCCGCGCTTCCCCGTCTCGATCTGGCTGATCTTGGGGTGGCCACACTCCAGAGCCGCTGCGGCGTCCTGCACTTTCAGCCCTGCCTCGACGCGCAGGCGTCGCAGCTCTCCGCCGAGTCGACGGCTCCGCATCGTGGGCATGTCGCTTTGAGCCATGGGCACATGGTGGCGTGCCGGCCGCCGTGCAGGGGCAGCCAGTAGGCAAATTAGCTCTATGTGATGAACCACGTTAGGAACACTTGCCTACGCGATTTGTCGCGAGCAGCCTCTCGTAGTGACTCGGAGCACGGCCTCCGCGACAGGCCGTACGGAACTCCGAGGCGAGCGGGCGGGTGGACGAGACATCAGCGGAGGTCCGAACCACCCGGGAAGAACGGAGGAACGGGATGGCTGCGGATCCGACAGCGACAGGTACCGGCCCCAGCGGTTCGACCGACGGGCCAACGAACCGACCATCCCTCGCCGGGGAGGACGAGGCCGACGACCTGACCCGGCGCGTCGACGAGCTCAACGCGCGGATCGACGAGCACCTGGCGCTTCTCGACCGGCTGGCGAGGGGTGAGACCGCGTGACGCGCGGCGCGCGACGGCTCCTCGGGTCGGTGCGCGGCTCGTGGTGCGAGGCCACCGTGGCCGAGTTGGACCGCTCCCGCGAGTGGCTGCTCGCCGGCTACCACGCACGGGGCGCGCGTCACGCGCGGCGGTGGTTCCGCTGGCAGACCCAGCGGCTCGCCGGCCTGATCGACCCGGATCCCGATACGCCGTGGCTGCCGGAGCTCGCGCGCGTTCCCGTCGGTTCGGCCGGCCGGAGCGACGCCGCCGCCGCGTTACGCCGCTGGGCCGACGACGTCCACGAACACGCCCGGCTCACGCGGGCGGCGTCCGAGGGCTCCCTGTACGTCTTCACCGTGACCGACGACTCCCTGCGCTACACGCTCTCCCACCGGCCCCTGCACTCCGTCCCCTGCCCGAGCGCCGTGGCATCCGTGACGTCGGTCCCCCGTGCCTGATGCCGAGCCCTGCCCCCACGGCGTGGAGGGCCATGCGTGTGTCTCTTCGGACATATCCTGCTCGGGTTACAGCGATCACGTCGCCGGGGCCGGGCGAGGCCGGCCGGCTTTCATGGAGGGCAGATGCTCACGCGCCTTGAGGTCGACGGCTTCAAGAACCTCCTCGGGCTGGCCGTCGAGTTGGGGCCCTTCACCTGCATCGCCGGGGAGAACGGCACGGGCAAGTCCAACCTCTTCGACGCGATCCAGTTCCTGAGTCTGCTCGCCGACCGGCCCTTCCTGGAGGCGGCGCAGGAGGTTCGGGGCACGCACGGTGAACGGCTGGGCCGACAGGCCGACGTGCGCGACCTGTTCTGGAACGGCTACGCGCCGGGCGCCCACCGGATGCGGTTCGCCGCCGAGATGCTCGTGCCGCCCGAGGTCGAGGACGACTTCGGGCGCGTCGCGCACGCCACCACCACGTTCCTGCGCTACGAACTCGAACTCGGATACCAACCGCCCTCGGGCGCGGAGAAGATCGGCAGGCTGGTCCTGCTCCACGAGAGCCTGCGCCACATCAAGCAGTCGGAGGCGCCCTCCCGGCTCCGCTTCCCCCACGCCAAGGGTCGCTTCCGCGACCGCGTCGTCACCGGACGGCGCTCCGGCGTCTCCTACATCTCCACGCAGGACGAGGGCGAGCCCATCATCCGGATTCACCAGGACGGCGGCAGCCGTGGCCAGCCGCGTCCGGCCGCCGCGTCCCGCGCCCCCGCCACCGTCGTCTCGACCGTGACCGGCAGCGACGACCCCACGATCCTGGCCGCGCGCCGGGAGATGCAGTCCTGGCGGCGGCTGGCGCTGGAGCCGTCGGCGCTGCGCAGCTCGGACCGGTACGCGGATCCGCGCTCGCTCGAGCCGGACGGCCTGCACCTGCCGGGGGCGCTCTTCCGCATCGCCCTCGCCGACGCGTCGGGCGATCCGTCGCGCGTCTACTCCCGCGTCGCCGGCCGGCTCTCCGACCTCTCCGGAATCCGGGTCCGCACGCTCGACGTGGAAGAGGACGACGTGCGGGAGCTGTTGACGATCCGCCTCCACGAGACGAGCGGCCTGGTGCTGCCGGCGCGCAGCCTGTCGGAGGGCACGCTCCGCTTCCTCGCCCTCTGTGTCCTGCTGGAGGACCCGGAGGTCCGTGGCCTGGTGTGCATGGAGGAGCCGGAGAACGGCATCCACCCGGCCAACCTTCCCGCGATGGTCGACCTCGTGCGGGAGCTGGCCGTCGATCCGAGGCAGGAGCCCGGCGAGGACAACCCGTTCCGCCAGGTCCTGGTGAACACCCACTCTCCCGGCGTGGTGCAGTTGGTGCCGGAGGCCGACCTCCTCTTCGCCGACGCCTCGGCGTACCGCACTCCCGAGGGGCGGACGTCGCGACGGCTGCGGCTTCGGCCGCTGCGCGACACCTGGAGAACCGAGGAAACAGGCCGGTACTACGTGACCAAGGCAGACATCCTTCCCTATCTGGAGGCCCCTCCCGGAGCCCTCCTCACGCTCGACTGGAGCACGCCGTGACGCTCCGCGTGCTCTACCTCTGCGAGGGGACCAGCGATGCGGGGCTGGCGTCCCACGTCGAGGAGATCGCGGAGGAGGCGGGCGTGGAGGTGACAGTGAGCGCCCCGGACCTCCGATGGCTGCGCGAGCGCGTGGGCCACTCCGTCTCCGACAAGCTGCGGGCCGCGAGGCGCCTGGGCGACGACTACGACCTGGCGGCGCTCCAGCGGGACGCCGACCGGGGACCGGCCAGCGCCAGGCGCGACGAGATCGCCGTCGCCGTCGACCGCGTGTGGCCGGGGCTTCGCCACCTCCCCGTCGTGCCGGTGCGGATGCTCGAAGCCTGGCTCCTGCTCGACGAGGCCGCGATCCGGGAGGTGGCGGGCAATCCGCGGGGGCGGATTCCGCTGGACCTCCCGTCGCCGTCGGCGGTCGAGCGGGTCGCGGATCCCAAGCAGCGGCTCAAGGACACGCTGGCGAAGGCGAGCGGCTGTTCGGGGAGACGGCTGAACGTCGTCCAGAAGCGGTTCGAGGAGAACCGCCATCGGCTGCTCGAACTCCTCGACCGGGAGGGCCCCGTCGCGAAGGTGTCCTCGTGGCAGGTGTTCGTGAACGACCTGCTGGCGGCGCTGCGCGCGGCTTCCTGAACGCCGACCGGCCACCTCTCCCGAAGATCTCGGCGAGATGACGTTTTCGTAACAACAGCTGGTGGGGAGACTCCTCCTGAGAGGTTGTCGGACGTCCTACGTGGGGGTCTGTCATGGCGTCAGCTCGTGTCGTGGCTCGCCGGACGGCGGTCTTCCTCGTCGTCGCGCTCCTGGCGCTGGCGCCCAGCCCCGCGTGGGCGGACGTCGAGGGGCGGGACGTCGGGCATCAGGTGCTGTTCGAGGAGGGGGCGGACGGGTACGCCTGCTTTCGCATCCCCGCGATCGTCGCGTCCACCAAGGGCACGCTGTTGGCCTTCGCCGAGGGCCGGCGGGAGAACTGCGGGGACGCCGGGGACATCGACATCGTGTTGCGGCGGTCCTTCGACGGCGGGGCCAGCTGGGAGCCGATGCGGGTGGTGCTGGCCGGCGGCGGCGACACCCGGGGGAACCCGGTGCCGGTGGTGGACGCCGGCAGCGGCCGGATCCTGCTGGCCAGCGTGCACAACGCCGGCCGTGAGGACGCCGGGAGCTGCGGCCCGCCCTGCGCGCGCACGCCGTACCTCCAGGTCAGCGACGACGACGGCGCGAGCTGGTCGCGGCCCCGCTCGTTGGCGGACGAGCTGCTGCCCGCCGCCTGGGACTCCTGGTACGCCACGGGGCCGGTGCACGGCGTCCAGCTGACGCGCGGCGAGCACGCCGGCCGCCTGGTCTTCGGCATCAACGGCGAGAGCTGGGAGGACGGCCGCGTCACGGAGAACCACGCGGCCCTGGCCCTCAGCGACGACGGGGGCGCGAGCTGGCGGATCGGCGCGGTGGACAGCTGGCCTCGGGACGCCGACGGGCTCTTCCGGCAGAAGCCGCAGGAGATGACGCTCGTCGAGCGCGGGGACGGCTCGATCTACGTCAACGGGCGGGAGGACCGCGGCACCGACCTCGGGCACCGCACGCACACCGTCAGCCTCGACGGCGGCGAGAGCTTCGCCGCGCCCTTCGCCGCCCTCCCCGGCCTCTACACGCCGCAGGTCCAGGGCTCGGTGGTGCGGTTGCCCGCCGAGGAGGGCGAGAACGGCGACCGGCTGCTGCTGGCCTGCCCGGCCGACCCCGACCGGCGTCGGACCATGTCGGTGCGCTCCTCCTGGGACGGCGGCGCCACCTGGGAGGGCGTGGACCGCGCGCTGCGCGTCACCACCGACTGGTCCGGTTACTCGGACATGGTGGTGCTCGGGGACGGCGCGGTCGGCCTGCTCTACGAGGGCGGGCCCGAGGACGCGCGGGACCAGATACGGTTCGCCCGGTTCACCGAGGAGGACCTCGGGCCGCGGCGCGGGCCCGACCCGGTCACGCCCGACGAGGCGCCCGGCGCGGAGCCCGCGCTGGCGCTGGGCGGCGCGGCGCCGGACGCCGACGGCGGACGGTTCGGCGGCGCGGTCACGTTCGACGGCGTGGACGACGCGGTGCGGCTGCCGTTCCGGGAGGATCTGGCGCTCGGCGCGGGTGACTTCACCGTGAGCCTCTGGTTCCGGTACGCGGCGGAGGGCGGCACCCGGCCGTTCCTGTGGATGGGCGGGGTCGGCGGCGCGGCGCCGCAGGTGTGGGTCCGGGGCGAGCCGGACAACGACCGGCTGCGGGCCCTGATCACGGCGGTCGACGGCGCCCGGCCCGTCGCCAGCGCCTCCGTCTCCACGGCCGAGCCGTACAACGACGGCGCGTGGCACCACCTGTCGCTGGTGCGCGAGGCCGGGCGGCTGACGCTCACCGTGGACGGCGCGGAGACGGCCTCGGTGGCGGACGTGCCGGGCAGCGTCAGCCGCACCTCGGCCTTCGGCGTGCACGTCGGGCAGGGCGTGGACAGCCGCACCCACCTGGCGGGATCGCTGGACGAGGTGCGGGTTTACGACCGGGCGCTGTCGCGGGCGGAGCTGACCGCGCTGCGCGAGGGGAACGAGCCGCCGGCCGACGCGCCCGTCCTCGCGCTGCCGCTGGACGAGGTCCGCGGCCGGTAGCGGCGACGGCCGGTCGGCGGAGGGGGCGGCGGTCATCGGCGGGGGCGATGGCTGCCATTCAGCGCTCGAATGACCGGGGCCCGGCCGCGCCCCGCCGTGGTGCCATGGCTCGCGAGCCCGGCGGTGACCGGGAGGACGAGCGGCCCGGAGGAGTTCGTGACCAAGCGGCCACACGTCGTCGTCATCGGCGGCACGAGCGGCATCGGAGCGGCGGTCGCCGAACGGTTCGCCGCCTCGGGAGCCGAGGTGGTGGCGGCGGGGCTCGGCAGCCGGCGCCCCGGCGTGCCGGCCGGGCCCGGCGTGACCCTCGTCGAGGTGGACGTGCGGCGGCCGGGCGAGGTGGAGGAGTTGTTCGCCTCGCTGCCCGCCCTGGACGTGCTGGTCAACGCCGCGGGCGTGCTGCGGCGGGACGACGAGCACCGCCCCGAGGTCTTCGCCGAGGTGCTGACGGTCAACCTGACCGGCACCATGCGCGCCTGCTCCGCCGCGCGCGGTCTGCTGGCGGCCTCGGGGGGCTGCGTGGTGAACGTGGCCTCGATGCTGAGCTTCTTCGGCGGCCCGCGCGTCCCGGCGTACTCGGCGAGCAAGGGGGGCGTCGTGCAGCTCACCAAGGCCCTGGCCGTGGCCTGGGCGTCCGAGGGCGTCCGGGTCAACGCCGTCGCCCCCGGCTGGATCAGGACCGGTCTGACCCGGGAGTTGCAGGAGGACCCGGGGATGACCCGGCAGATCATCGAACGCACCCCGATGCGCCGGTGGGGCGAGGCGCGGGACGTGGCCGGGGCGGTCGCGTTCCTGGCCGGGCCCGACGCGGCGTTCGTCACCGGCGTGGTGCTGCCCGTCGACGGCGGCTATCTCGCGGCCTGACCTCCCCCGGCGCCCACCGCCCCCTCCAGACCAGAAAGAAGGAAGGGAAACGATGATTCCGGTCTCCCAGGACTACCCGTCCGAGATCGCCGTGGCCGCCGAGCCGGCCGACGAGCGGGTGTGGGTGCCGCAGGCGCCCAACGTCTGGTTCCGCCCGCTGATGATCAACACGGTCGTCGGGCAGTGGTGCAACCTGCTGAAGGTCACCGCCTCCGGCGTCGTCTCGCGCCACCGCCACCCCGGCGCCGTCTTCGGCTACGTCATCGCGGGCCGCTGGCACTACCACGAGCACGAGTGGGTCGCCGAGACCGGTCACTTCGTCTACGAGCCGCCGGGAGAGATCCACACTCTTGCCGTACCGCCCGACTGCGACTATATGATCACCATGTTCAACATAACGGGTGCCATGGTCTACGTGGACGCGGACGGCAACCAGACGGGCTACGAGGACGCCTTCACGAAGATCGACATGTGCCGCGCCCACTACGAACGTGTCGGGTTGGGCCGCGAGTACGTGGACCAGTTCATCCGCTGACCACGGGCCCCGCACGCGCATCGGAGGTCAGCGTGGATCTCTCCAGTGCCCACAACTACCGACTCGACTGGATCGCCAGCTTCGTGGCCGTCGCCCACAACGGCGGCTTCTCCGCCGCGGCCAAGGCCCTCTACCGCTCCCAGCCCCGCGTCTCCAGCCACGTCGGTGAGCTGGAGCACGTGCTGGGCGCCAGGCTGTTCGACCGCAGCGTGCAGCCCGTCACGCTCACGCCCGAGGGCCGGGCCCTGCTGCCCCACGCGGAGGAGATCCTCTCGCGCCTCGACGTGTTCTCCGAGGTCGCGGCGGGAGCGGCCGGCGTGGTGCGGGGCGAGGTGCGGCTCGGCATGTACCCCTCGGCCGCCGCGTTCCTCTACCCGGCGCTGGTGCGCCGCCTGCGGCAGGCCGCGCCGACCGTGCGCACCACCCTCTTCGAGGGGCCCACCCTCTCGCTGGAGAGCCAGCTCTCGGCCGGCGACATCGACCTGGCGCTCCGTCCGGTGCTGCCGCTGGCGCGCGACGACCGGCTGCTCAACGCCCGGCTGTGGAGCGAGCCGCTGGTCGTCGTCGTGCCGCCGGGGCACCGGCTGGCGGCGGAGGCGCCCGTGCCGCTGCGGGAGGTCGCCTCGTACCCGCTGATCACGATCGGCGAGCCCAGCGAGGACACCCCGCGTCAGTTCGAGACGAACCTGGCCTTCGCCGAGGCCGGCATCCGCCCGCGCATCGCCTTCCAGACCAACCAGCCGCAGACGCTGGCCTCGCTGGTCCGTGGCGGCATGGGCGTCGGGGTGACCAACGCCCTGGCGATGATGACGGCGAACTGCGCGGGCGTGGAGCTGTTGCCGCTGGCCTCCACCAGCGTCCAGCGGCACGTCGCCGTCTGGTGGCGCGCCGACCGCGCCACGTCCGCCGCCGTCACCCTGGTCCGGGACCTGATCACCTCGCTGCCGGGGCCCCGGCTGACCATCAGCGACGCCGCCGAGCGCTCCCCGGTCCGGGCCGCCGCGCTCTGAGCCCCCTCACCGCACCCCCCGGCGACCGCGCTCCGCCAACGACCGCACTCCGGCGCCGGGAGGCCGCCGGCCCGCGTCACGGTCGCGAACCAGCGTCCGCTGTCCTTCACCAGCCGCCGCTGGGTGGCGAAGTCCACGTGGACCAGCCCGAACCGCTTGGTGTACCCGTGGGCCCACTCGAAGTTGTCGATCAGGCTCCACACGAAGTACCCGCGCAGGTCCACGCCCTCGGCCAGCGCGCGGTGCGCGGCCCGGAAGTGGTCCTCCAGGTACGCCCGCCGCTCCTCGTCGTGGACGCGCCCGTCCTCGGCGACCTCGTCGGCGAAGGCCGCGCCGTTCTCCGTGACGTACAGCGGCAGCGGGCCGTACTCGCGCCACACCCGGGTCAGCGTCTCGTACAGCCCGTCCGGGTCGATCTCCCAGCCCATCTCCGTCACGGGCAGTCCCCGCTTGACGAACTCCACGTCCGCCGAGCCGGGCCACTGCGAGACCGCGTTCCGTTCGCCCGTGCCGGCGCGCACCACGTGCCGCGAGTAGTAGTTGACGCCCAGCATGTCGAGGGGGGCGGCGATGGTCGCGAGGTCGCCCTCCCGGATGTGGGAGGCGTCGGTGACCCCGGCGCGCGCCAGGTCCTCCAGCACGTCGGCCGGGTACGCGCCGCGCAGCATCGGGTCCAGGAAGAGGCGGTTCATCAGCCCGTCGATGCGGCGCGCGGCGTCCCGGTCGGCGTCGCGGTCGGCGTCGTGGGCCGCGCCGTCCGGGCGGGGCGCGGGCTCGACCGGGTAGAGGTTGACCGTCACGCCCAGGCGGCTGGCGCCCTGCTCCCGCAGCGCGGCGACGGCCAGGCCGTGCCCGAGCATCAGGTGGTGGGCCGCGCGCACGGCGGCGGCCGGCTCGGTGCGGCCGGGGGCGTGGTAGCCGCTGCCGTAGCCCAGGAACGCGGCGCACCACGGCTCGTTCAGCGTGGTCCAGTCCGTCACCCGGTCGCCGAGCCGCTCGTGGACCAGCGCGGCGTAGTCGGCGAACCGGGCGGCGGTGTCCCGCTCGGGCCAGCCGCCGGCGTCCTCCAGGGCCTGCGGCAGGTCCCAGTGGTAGAGGGTCACCCAGGGCGTGACGCCGTTGTCGAGCAGCGTGTCGACCAGGCGGCTGTAGAAGTCGACGCCCGGGGCGTTCAACGCGCCCCGGCCGTCGGGCTGGACCCGGGGCCAGGCCAGCGAGAAGCGGTAGTGGGTCGCCCCCAGCTGGGACATGAGGGCGACGTCCTGCGGATAGCGGTGGTAGTGGTCGCACGCCTCGTCGCCGGTGTCGCCTCCGGTCACGCGGCCGGGGGTGTGGGCGAAGGTGTCCCACACCGAGGGGGCGCGGCCGTCGGCGTCCACGGCTCCCTCGATCTGGTAGCTGGCGGTGGCGGTGCCCCAGGCGAATCCCTCGGGAAAGCGCAGGGCGGGAGCGTCATCGTTGGTCATGGCAGTCGTTCCACGGACGGAGGGACGGGGAAACAGGCAGGGGTCGGGATCGTCGGGGGGGCCGGTCCGGTTGGGCCGGCCGGGCCGGCCGGGTCAGTCGGTCAGTGCTGCCAGTGGGAGGCGGGCGCGGCCAGCCCCTCCAGGCTCATCCACAGCTCGTCGGGGATGGGCCACCGCGCCAGCCTGAGCGTGTCGGCGACGCGTTCGGGGCGCGTGACGCCCACCACGGTGGCGGCGATGCGCGGGTCCCGGGTGGAGAACTGGAGGGCGGCGGCGGCGAGCGGCACCCCGTGGTGGTCGCAGGCCGCCTCGATCCGCCGCACCCGGTCGAGGACGACGGCGTCGGCCTCCCGATAGGCGTACCGGCCGTGCGCGGCGCCGCCCTTGGCGAGGATGCCGCCGCCGAACGGAGCGGCGTTCACCACAGCGAGGCCGGCGGCCCTGGCCGCGTCGATGAGCTGGTCCGCCGAGCGGTCGACGAGCGTCCAGCGGTTGTGGGTCAGCAGCACCTCGAACGTGCCGGTGGCCACGTAGCGGGCCATCAGCCCGACGGGGCCGCCGGCCACGCCGATGTGCGCCGCGAGGCCCTCGTCGCGGATGCGCGCGAGCTCCCGCACCGGCCCGTCGGGCGCCATCGCCTCCTCGAAGGTGATGTGCTCCGGGTCGTGGAGGTAGAGGAGCTGGACGCGGTCGACGCCCAGCCGCTCCAGGCTGCCCTCCAGGGAGCGCCGCACCTGTGCGGCGGAGTAGTCGCCGGTCGCGCCGTCCCGGTCGACCTTGGTCGACAGCACCGCGCCCGCCGGCAGGCCGCCGGCCTCGGCGAGCGCCCGCCCGACGCGGCGCTCCCCCTCGCCGCCGTTGTAGCCGGCGGCGGTGTCGAGGAACGGCGCCGGTGAGCGCAGGACGTGCCGGACGGTCTCCACCGCCCGCTCTGCGGGCACGTCGTAGCCGAAGGCGGCGGGCATGCCCGCCAGCGGGCCGCCCCCGAAGCAGATCTCGGGCACGAGCAGCCCGGTGGGCCCCAGGCGCCGCCGCGGCAGGGCGGTGTGCGCGGCGCTCATCGGGTGACCAGCCGCAGCGGGACCCCGTCGGGGTCGGCGAGCCGCTCCTGGCCGGCTGGCGCGTCGCCGGCGGCCAGGGCGACGGCGCGCAGACCGAGGCGTTCGGGATCGGTGGGCGCGGGCGTGGTGGGCTCGGTGAAGGTGAAGACCTCCAGGACGCCGGAGCCCGCCTGGAGGTAGTGGATGACGAAGCCGCGCGGGTCCTGCGTGTGGTCCAGCCGCCCGATCAGCGGGTAGCCCAGGGTGTCGCGGTAGAGGGCCAGGGTCGCGGTGAGGTCGTCCGAGGTGAGGGCGACGTGGTCGAAGACCGGTCCGGCGTCCGCCGGCCTGGCCTCGGCGAGGCTCCGTTCGCGGTCGGCGAGCCCCTGGTCGTGGACGTGGTGGTAGTGCAGGTGGCCGTCGATGAACTCCAGCAGGGTGCCGTCGGGGTCGCGGAAGAAGGCGAGGTTGACGTCGCCGACGGCGCGCGTCGGCTCGATGGAGAACGTGACCCCGGCGTCGCGCAGCCGCTCGGACCGGCGATGGACGTCGCCGACCTTCAGGCCGACGTGGCGCATGCCGCGTTGGAGGTCGTCGCCGACCCAGCCGCCGAGCGTGCTGTCCGCCGGCGCCTGCGCCAGCCGGAGCAGCGCGCCGTCCGCGTCGAGCCAGTGCACGCCGGGCCGCTCCGGCTCGGGCGCGTCGGCCGCGGGTCGCAGGCCCAGCAGGCCGCGGTAGAAGTCCAGCGAGCGCTCGGCGTCGCTGACGCCGATCTCCACGTGGGAGATGCCGGTGTGCCGGTGTCCGGCGTGGGGGTGTCCGGTGTGTGGGGACATGAGGGCCTTTCGTGAGTGTCAGTTCTTGACCGCGCCGAGGGTCATCCCGGCCACGAAGCGCCGCTGCATCCTCGCGTAGACGACGATGATCGGCAGGATGGACATGGTCAGGGAGGCACACAGGAGCGGCCAGTCGGTGGAGTGCTGCCCCACGACGGAGAACAGCACCGGCTGGAGCGGCAGGTGGCTCGTGGTCTGGAGGAACGTCTGGGCGAAGAGGAACTCGTTCCACGTCGTCATGAACTGGAAGATGACCACCGTGGCGGCGCCCGGGGCGGCCAGCGGCAGCATCACCCGCCAGAACACCGCGAACTCGCCCGCGCCGTCGACCCGCGCGGCCTGCACGAGCTCCCGTGGCAGCGTCTCGAAGAAGACCCGCATCAGGAACATCGCGAACGGCAGCGAGGTGCCGACGTACACCAGCGTCAGGCCGGTCAGGCTGTCCAGCAGCCCGAGGGCGTCCAGCTCCAGGAAGAGCGGGATCACGACGGCCGTGACCGGCAGCATGATCGTGCTCAGCAGCACCACGTAGATGGCCTGCTTGCCACGGAACTCCAGGTGGGCGAAGGCGTAGCCGGCGAGCGTGGCGAGCGCGGTCACGGCCAGCACGGTCACGACGGTGATCGCGAGGCTGATGCCGAAGTGGCGCGGGAAGTCGAGGCTGGTCCACGCCTCCCCGTAGGCGCGCAGCGTCCACTCCTCGGGGATGACGCTGCCGCCGAAGACGGTGTTCCTGGGGCGCAGGGAGGTCAGCACCATCCACACCAGGGGGAACACCGAGGCGGCGGAGACGAGGACCAGCGTCAGGTAGCCCGTGGCGCGGCGGGCCGCGCGGCGCCGGGCGGCGCCGGCGGGGACCGGCGCGGCGGTGGGCACGGTGGTCGGTTCAGAAGACATCGCGGGCCCTCCGGTTCACGCGGACCTGGACCAGCGTGGCCACCAGGCACAGCACGAAGACGACCATGCTGATGGCGGTGGCGTAGCCGAACGCCGGCACGCCGCCGGCCGTCGAGCCGAACGCCAGCCCGTACAGGTAGGTGCCCAGCACCTCGGAGGCCCGGTTGGGGCCGCCGCCGGTCATCACGTAGATCACGTCGAAGGTCTTGAAGCCGTTGACGACGTTGAGCAGCACCACCACGGCCGTCACCATCCGCAGCATCGGCACGGTGACGTGGCGGAACCGCTGCCAGGGCGTCGCGCCGTCGATGCGCGCCGCCTCGTAGAGCGTCGGGTCGATGCCCTGGAGGCCGGCGAGGTAGATCAGCATGAACAGGCCCGCCGCCTGCCAGAGGGAGACGAGGACGAGCGCGGGGAGCACCGTGTCGGGGTCGGCGAGCCAGGGGTGGGCCAGGGAGCCGAGGCCGATGCCTTCGAGGAAGGAGTTGATCGTCCCGAAGTTCGGGTCGTACAGCAGCTGCCACAGCGAGCCGGTGACCACGAACGACACGACGGCGGGGATGAACACGCAGGTCCGAAAGAGCACCCCGAGCCGCCAGCCCCGGTTCAGCAGTACCGCGAGCAGCATCGGCACGACGGTCTGGAGCACGGTCGTGGCCAGGGTGAACAGGATCGTGTTGCGCATCGCCTCCCAGAACACCGGGTCGTCCATCAGGTTCCGGAAGTTCTCGGCGCCGATGAACTCGGGCGTCCCGAAGCCCGACCACCGGGTCAGGCTCAGGTACATCGACCGCAGGAACGGATAGGCCACGAAGCCGGCGAAGAACACCGCCACCGGCAGCACGAAGAGGTATCCGGCCAGGCTCTCGGAACGGCGGCGGGTGCCGGGACGCGCGCCCCGGCCGCTCCCGTCCCGGCGGCCGCCCGCGCGCCGGCCACCCGCGCGGCGCGCCGCCGCCCGGTCGTGCACGGCCGTCGCCATCAGCGGGCCGCCGCCCGCTCGACGCCGGCCTGGATGTCGGCGGCGACGTCGTCCGGGGAGGACTCGCCACCCAGCAGGGCGGCCAGGCCGTTGGCGGCGGAGTCGGAGGAGCCGCGGCCCATCAGGATGTGCGGGGCGCCGTCACCGTCGGTCAGCCAGGAGGTCATGTCCGCCATGACGGGGTCCTCCACGCGCTCGGCCGCCGTCTTCGTGCACGGCATCGAGTTCGACTCGTTCATGATCCGCGAGTAGCGGTCGGCCTCGAAGGTGAAGCGCAGGAACTCCAGGGCGGCGTCCTTGTGCGGGCTGGTCGCGGAGACCGCGAACGCCGCCCCGGCCTGGTTGGCCGTCCAGTGCCGCGCCCCGGACCGCAGCGCGGGGTTGCGCATCACGCGGTAGTTCTCGACGAACTCGGGCGGCGCCTCCTGCGCGAAGCCCTGCGGGGTCCAGGAGCCGGAGAAGAGCATCGCGGCCTGCCCGGTGTACAGCATCTGCTCGGCCTGGTTGCCGGCGATGCCGTTGGGGTTGGCGGCGAAGACCTCCTCCTGCCGCAGCCGCTCGACGAGCTCCAGCGACTCGACGACCTCGGGGGACTCCCAGCTCGCCCCGTCGCGCTGCTGGTCGAGGCGGACGACCAGCTCGGGGTCGTCGGTGATCTGGGTGATCAGCGGCAGCCAGAAGTCCAGCCCGCTGGTGCCGGGGTTGTTGGACAGCACGAGCGGCTCGCGGCCGGTATCCCGCACCGCCCGCGCCACCTCGATCAGGTCGTCCCAGGTCTCGGGCACGTCCGTGCCGGCGTCCGCCAGGGCGGCGGGGTCGTAGAAGACGCCGAAGGTCTGCGCCATCCACCCGACGGCGTACTGGCCGTCGCCGTCGCTGAACAGGCCGTTCGCGGAGTCGAAGAACTCCCCGACGAAGCTCTCCCCGAGCTCCTCGCGCAGGTTGGCGGTGATGCCGTTCCTGCCGTACTCCAGGGCCAGCACGTGCGGCGCGAACACCTCCGGCGGGTCGCCGGCCGCCACCGCCGCCTGGAGCGCCGGCAGGTACTCGTCGGGCGAGCCGAACAGGCGGTTGCGGACCTCGATGTCCGGGTGGGCCTCCTGGAACTCCTCGACGAGGCGCGGCCACTGGTCGCGCTGCTCGTTGTACCAGTGCCACAGGCGGACGACGGGCCGCCCGGACGAGCCGCCCGAGGACCCGCCACAGGCGCTGAGCAGGGGGGCGGCGGCGAACGCGGCGGTGCCGAGCGCGGATGCGCGCAGTACCTGCCGGCGGCTCGGTCGCCGCGTCGTGGAAAACGAGACCATGACGCCCTCCGACTTCCGTGTTGTGCGGTCTTGCCGAGCGACGTTCGGGGGCGCGGCGGCCCGGTGTCATGGGTTATCGCGGCAGCGGATGGCTCCTATTCGCACGCCGCCCGCGGCCGTTCGCGCGGCGCGCGACCCGGTGCCCGCCGCACGGCAGCGGGTTAGGGTGACGCTCCGTGCCCCCCGACCGGGCCGGAAACGGAACGGGAAGCGGGAGCGAGCAGCGGGGGCCTGTGTGCGTGTGCGAAGGCAGCGTGTAGACAGTCAGCGGGAGGCACCCATGCGCGCGGTGAGATGGCACGGACGCCGCGACGTCCGCTACGAGACGGCGGTGCCCGACGCGCCCGATCCCGGCCCCGGCGAGGTGCGGGTGGCCGTGGCCTGGTGCGGACTGTGCGGCAGCGACGTGGCCGAGTACGCCGCGGGGCCGCTGCTGATCCCGGTCGGGCGAGCGCACCCGGTGACCGGGCGTCACGCTCCGCTGGTCCTCGGGCACGAGATCGCGGGCCACGTCACGGACGCCGGGCCGGGCGTCACCGGCCTGCCGCCGGGCACCCTGGTCGCCCTGAACGCCCTGATCCCCTGCGGGCGCTGCGCCCGCTGCGCGGCCGGCGACGACCACCTGTGCCCGGACTTCGGGCACCTCGGCATGTCGGCCGACGGCGGGCTCGCCGAACGGGTGACCGTGCCGGCGGCCATGGCGGTGGCCGCGCCGCCCGGCCTCGACCCGGAGGTCGCGGCGCTCGCCGAACCGTTCGCCGTGGCCTGGCACCTGGTGCGACGGGTCACCCGCGGGGCGGGCGACGGGTCGCGTTGCCTGGTGGTGGGCGCCGGGGCGATCGGCCTGGCCACGGCGTTGGTCCTGCGGGAACGCGGCCACGAGGTCACGGTGGTCGACGTCGCCGACGAACGGCTGCGCGTGGCCGCCGGCCTGGGCCTGCGCGTCGGCGCCGAGGCCGAGGCGGTGGCCGTGGCGGGAGAGGGAGGAGAGGGAGCGGACGCCGCGCTGGAGTGCTCCGGCAGCGCCGACGGCTTCGCCCTGTCCTGCCGGGCGGTGCGGCCCGGGGGCGTCGTGGGGCTGGCCGGGCTTCCGGCGCGGCCGGTTCCGTTCGACGTGACCGACGCCGCCCACCGGGAGCTGACGCTCGTGGGCAGCATGTCGCACCAGGCCGAGGCCGACCTCGCGCCCGCCCTCGGGTTCCTCGCGGCGCACGCCGAGACGGCCCGCCGGCTGGTCACGGCCCGCGTGCCGTTGCGCCGGGCGGTGGCCGACGGGCTCGACGTGCTGGGCGGACCGCGGCGGGGCGCGCACACCAAGATCCTCATCGACGCGGGAGGGACCGCATGACGCACACCGACCGATCCCCCGAGACACCCTCCACCCCGACCCCGACCCCGACCCCGACTCCGGCTGGCGGCGCCCGGCGTAGTGGGGCGTGGTTCGGGGCGGAGGGGCGTAACGGTTTCATCCATCGTTCGTGGATGCGGAATCAGGGTTTTGGTCCGGAGGTGTTCGATGGTCGTCCGGTGATCGGGATCGCGAACAGCTTCTCGGAGTTGACGCCGTGCAACGCTCACCTGCGGGAACTCGCGGAGG
>NZ_JBQQBZ010000079.1:0-4625 GCF_052245655.1 Streptomyces sp. 4N509B | reverse complement strand
TCCCCCACCGCCCCCACCGCCCCCACCGTCCCCACCGCCCCCATCCGGGCCGTCGTCGTGGACGAACAGGAGCTGGTTCGTAGCGGCTTCAGCATGATCCTCGAAGCGCAGCCGGACATCGAGGTCGTCGCCGAGGCCAGCGACGGCGCCCAGGCCGTCGCGGCGGTCCGCGCACACAACCCCGACGTGCTGCTCCTCGACATCCGCATGCCCGGCATGGACGGCCTGGAGGCCGCCCGCCAGGTCTGCGCGAGCAGCGAGTGCCGGGTCGTGATGCTCACGACCTTCGACCTCGACGAGTACGTGTACGAGGCGCTGTACGCCGGCGCCAGCGGCTTCCTGCTGAAGGACGTCCGCCGCGACGACCTGGTCCACGCGGTGCGCGTCGCCGCCGGGGGCGACTCGCTGCTGGCCCCGTCGGTGACGCGGCGGCTCGTCGCGGACCTCGTGCGGCAGCAGCGGCGCCGGGCCCAGGAGCCGGCCCCGGGCCGTTCCTCCGGGCTCGCGGTGCTCACCACCCGCGAGGAGGAGACGCTGCGTCTGCTGGCGCGCGGCCTGTCCAACGCCGAGATCGCCACGACCCTCTACGTCAGCGAGCACACCGTCAAGACGCACGTCAGCAACGTGCTCACCAAGCTCGGTCTCAGGGATCGGGTGCAGGCGGTCATCCGCGCGTACGAGGAGGGCCTCGTCATACCGGGTGAGACGGGGGAGGGGGAAGGGGCCGCGGCTCCCTCGCGGGAGTGAGAGCGCCCGGCGCGGAAACCACCGCGCCCGGCGATCCGCCGAGGGGCCTCGCGGGACGACGCTGAGGGCGTTCATGACGAGACGTCACGACGACGTCTCCGCGTCCCAGGAGGCCCCTCATGCTCGCGGCACTCGCCCGGACGGCAACCCGCCGCCCCCTGACCGTCATATCCGCCTGGCTACTCCTGCTGGTGATCGGTTTCGGCGTCGGCACCGGCGTCTTCTCGCGCCTCAGCGACTCGGTCCCCGACGTGGCGGGCAGCGAGTCCCTGGAGGCCGCCGAACTGCTCGACCGCGTCGACCCGAACGGGTCGACGATCACGGCCGTCGTCGAGGGAAGTCCACCGCGCGCCGAGGTCGACGCCGCCGTCGCCGACGTGCGCGGCCTGCCGGGGATCGCGGAGGTCCCCGACCCCTACGCCACCCCCGGCCTCCTCTCCCGCGACGGCGAGGCGTTGATCATCCCCGTCACCCTCGCCGGAGGGCTGGACGACGACGCCGAGGAGACGGCGGTCGAGGACGCCGCCGAACGGCTGCGGCAGATCGCGTCCACCGACGCCGACGCCGACGCCGACGCCGCCGACGCCGACGCCGACGACGCGAACGGGACCGTGGAGGTGTACGTCAGCGGCGGGCCGCTCTTCGGCATGCAGGCCGGCGAACGGGCCCAGGAGGACGTCGCGCGGGCCGAGATCATCTCCCTCCCCGTGGTGATGGTGCTGCTCCTGCTGGTCTTCGGCGGGTTCCGCGCCGCCGGCCTGCCGCTGCTGGTGGCCGTCTGCGGCGTCGCCGGCGCGTTCCTCGCGCTCTTCGCGTTCAGCGCGGTGACGGACGTCTCCGTCTACGCCGTGCAGGTCACGACGATGCTGGGCCTCGGCCTGGCCGTGGACTACGCGCTGCTGATGCTCGTCCGCTTCCGCGAGGAACGGCGCGGCGGCGGCGACACGGTCGAGGACGTGGTGGAGGCCGTGCACCGCACCGTCGCCCGCGCCGGGCGGACCGTGCTGTTCTCCGGGGTGACGGTCGCGGTCAGCCTCACGGGCCTGCTGGTCTTCCCCAACACCTTCCTGCGCAGCATGGGCCTGGCCGTCGCCGCCGTCGTCCTCGTCGACATGCTGGCGGCGCTCACGCTGCTGCCCGCGCTCCTCACCCGCTTCGGCCGGCGCATCCCGCCCGCCAGGAACGACGCCGCGAGCGAGGGCCGCTTCTTCGCCCGCCTGGCGCGGTTCGCCACCCGGCGACCGCTCGCCGTGATGGTGGCCACCGTCGGCAGCCTCGTCGTGCTGGCGCTGCCGGCGCTCGGCACGACCATCGCCCTCGGCGACGCCCGCTCGCTGCCGGAGGACGCGGAGGCCCGGCAGCTCTTCGACACCGTCGAGGAGCACTACCCGACCGGTACCGGCGTCGAGCCGGTCACCGTCGTCCTGGGCCCGGACGCCTCACCGGCGCTGGCCGACCGGATCCTGGCCCTGCCCGGCACCGCCGCCACCGCCACCGACGTGCTGGACGACGGCACGACCGTGCTGCGCCTGACCCCGGCGGGGCCCGAGGACGGGCCCGAGGCGACGCGGTTGGTGGAGGAGGTGCGGGAGCTGCGCGGCGAGGAGCCGGTCATGGTGACGGGCGCGGCGGCCCAACTCGTCGACTTCCGCGCGATGTTCGTCGAACGCGGCCCCTGGGCCGTCGGGATCGTGCTGGTCGGGATCGGCGCGCTGCTGTTCGCGTTCACCGGCTCGGTGCTGATCCCGCTGCGCACCATCGCCACGACCCTCCTCAGCCTGGCAGCCGCGCTCGGCGTCGTCGTCTGGGTCTTCCAGGACGGCAACCTCGCCGGGCTGCTCGGCACGCAGGGCATCGGCGCGTTGAGCCTCACCGCGCCGCCGCTGATCATCGCGATCGCGTTCGGGCTGGCCATGGACTACGAGCTGTTCATCCTCGCCCGGATGCGTGAGCACTGGCGGCGCACGGGTGACGATCGCGAGGCCGTCGTGGAGGGCCTGCGCCGATCGGGACGGGTCGTCAGCTGCGCGGCGCTGCTGCTCGCGGTCGTCTTCGCGGCGTTCATGACGGGCGGCTTCTCGCCGATCCTCCAGATCGGGCTCGGGCTGACGCTGGCCGTGCTGATCGACGCGACGGTCGTGCGGATGCTGCTGGTGCCGGCGAGCATGGCGCTGCTGGGGCGTCGCGCCTGGTGGGCGCCCGGCCCGCTGCGGCGGCTGCACCGTCTCGCCGACATCCGCGAGGACGAGGGCGACGACGAGGGCAGCGGGGACGGGAGCGGTAACGGGGACGGGGACGGGGACGGGGACGGGGAGCGGGGCGAGCGTGTCGTGCGCGGGGCACGCGGCGCGCGCGGGGCAGGGGGTGCGGTCACGGGCGGAGACACCGGTTCGGCGGAACGGGAACCCGTTCGCCTCTCCTGACATGCCGTCCGCGTGGTGCCGGAGAACGATCAGTCGTGTCCCCACCCTTCCCCAACGCAACTGAAAGGGACTCGCATGCGCATGCGCAGGCACCGGCACACGCACACCTCCTCACGTCACCGGCGCGGCCTCGCTGTCGCCACCAGCCTCGGCGTCGCCGCCGCCGCCATGGCCCTGTCCGCTCCCGAGGCGATGGCCCTCAAGAAGCCCGACGCCCCCGGCCACCCCGGGGACGGCCGGCCGGCCATGGCGGAGATCCTCCCGACGGACGACATGCCCAGCGGCAACGCCGCGCAGCGCCCTGGCCGCGCCCCCAGCGGCGAGGCGTCGGGCGAGGCTCCCGGAGGGGAGCGTCCTCAGGGACGCCCCTCCGGCGAGCGTCCGAGTGGTGCTCCCTCCGGCGAGCGTCCGAGCGGTGCTCCGTCGGGTGAGCGTCCGAGTGGCGCGTCTTCGGAGCGTCCGAGTGGTGCTCCCTCCGGTGAGCGTCCCAGCGGTGTTCCGTCGGGTGAGCGTCCCAGCGGTGCTTCCTCCGAGCGTCCGAGTGGCGCTCCCTCGTCTGAGCGTCCGAGTGGCGCTCCCTCCGGTGAGCGCCCCAGCGGCGCTGCCTCCTCCGAGCGTCCGAGCGGTGCTTCCTCCGAGCGTCCCAGCGGTGCCCCCTCCAGCGAGCGCCCCAGCGGTGCTTCCTCCGCTGAGCGCCCCAGCGGTCGGCCCGGGGCCGGGGCTGTCCAGCAGGCCAGCCACCAGGCTTCTGCCGGGGCCGGCGAGGAGGGCCGTGAGGAGGCCCGTGAGGAAGCTCCCGGGGTGGTCGACGACGGCGATGACGACGACGGCGGCGACGACACCGGCGACAACGCCGCCGACGCGGCCGGTGAAGCGGCCAGCGAGGAGGCCAACGCGGCAGGTCGCGGCGAGGGCAGTGCCGAGGGCAGTGCCGGGGCCCGCCCCGAGGGCCGTCCGGAGGCGAGCGAACGCCCCGACACCGGGTTCACCGAGGAGAACCACCCGGAGCCGGAGACCCGAGCCGAGCTCGCGACCCTCAAGGAAGCGACCTCCGTCTACAACGACGTGGCCGCGGCCGAGGCCGCCGGCTACACCAAGGCGACCGAGTGTGTCCCCGGCGGTGGCGTCCACTACGTGAAGTCCGTCGCCCTCAACCAGGACGAGCTGGTTCCGGGCGAGCCCAGCGCGCTGATCTACCGTCCCACCGAGAACGGCGAACTGAAGCTCGCAGGCATCGAGTACGCCTCCGAGACCGCGGCCGTCCTCCACGGCCAGGCCTTCAACCCGCCGACCGAGGGCGTGCCGTACTACACCCTCCACGTCTGGCTCTGGGAGAAGAACCTCCACGGCCTCTACTCGCCGGAGAACTGGCGCATCACCTGCGAGGTCTGACGGCCCGCACGACGGACGACACCCCCAGTCGGCGTGGCTGGCTGGCCCCGGGAGCGGCCAGCC
>NZ_JBQQBZ010000078.1:0-6179 GCF_052245655.1 Streptomyces sp. 4N509B | reverse complement strand
GCCGTGCATGGCGTCGGTGCCGTGGGCGAGGTGGGTGCGGGTGGGGGGGTGGCGGTGGGTGGTGGTGGTGCTGGTGGTGGTGCGGGGGGTGTCGGTGCTGCTGGCCGTGGCGGCCGTGGTGGCCGTGGCGGCCGTGGTGGCCGTGGGGGTGGTGGGGGTGGTGGTGCTGGTGGGGGTGGGGGTGCGGGTGGCGAGGAGGGCGGCGCCGAGGGCGCCTCCGGCGTCGCCGGCGGCGGGTTGGATCCAGATGTTGTCGAAGATGTGGTGGTCGGCGATGCGGCCGTTGGCGACGCAGTTGAGGGCGACGCCGCCGGCGAGGCAGAGGTTGTTTTCGCCGGTGAGGGTTTGGGCGGTGGTGGCGAGGCGGAGCATGACGTCTTCGGTGACGTGTTGGACGGATGCGGCGAGGTCGCATTCGCGGTCGGTGAGGGTGCTTTCGGGTTGGCGGCGGGGGCCGTTGAAGAGTTTTTCGAATGCGTGGCCGGTCATGACCTGGCCGTGGAGGAAGGTGAAGTATTTGAGGTTGAGGCGGAATGAGCCGTCGGGTTTGATGTCGATGAGGTGTTCGCGGATGAGGGGGGCGTAGCGGGGGGTGCCGTAGGGGGCGAGGCCCATGAGTTTGTATTCGCCGGAGTCGACTTTGAATCCGCAGTAGTAGGTGAAGGCGGAGTAGAGGAGGCCGAGGGAGTGGGGGAAGTGGAGGTCGGCGATGGGGGTGATGGTGTCGCCTTGGCCGTGCCAGAGGGAGGTGGTGGTCCATTCGCCGACGCCGTCGACGCAGAGGATGGCGGCGGTTTCGTGGGGGCTGGGGAGGAAGGCGGAGGCGGCGTGGGATTCGTGGTGGAGGTAGGTGGTGATGGGGGGGAGGGTGGTGCCGGGTTCGAGGGTGGTGAGGTGGTTTTTGACGGTGGTGGTGATGCGGCGTTTCCAGGTGAGCCAGTCGGGCATGACGCGGCGGAACGAGGTGTAGCCGCGGGGGGCGGTGGCGGTGTAGGTGGCCAGGAGGCGTCGGAACTTGACGCGGGGGTTTTCGTAGTAGGCGATGTGGTCGAGGTCGGCGAGGCGGGTGTGGGCGATGTCGAGGCAGGAGCGGATGGCGTTGGTGGGGAAGGAGGGGTCGTGGCGGCGGCGGGTGAAGCGTTCTTCTTGGGCGGCGGCGAGGATGTGTCCGTCCTCGACGAGGGCTGCCGCGCTGTCGTGGTAGAAGGCGGAGATGCCCAGGGCGGTGGTCATGGTGGTGTGGGTGTCTCCTTGGTGGGGCCCGGCGTCCGGGTGTGGGGCCGGGGGATGGATGGAGGGATGGGTGCGGGTGCGTGGCTGGGTGGGTGTGGGTGTGGGTGGGTGTGGTTAGGGGTGGGGGGTGGTGGGTGTGGGGTGGGTGCGGCGGTGGCGCCAGGCGGCGTAGAGGGTGGCGGCCAGGCCGGTGGGGGGGTTGAGGGAGCGGTAGCCGAGGCGGATGCGGTGCCAGATGGTGGGTTCGTGGTGGTGGCCGAGGAGGGTGGGGAGGTCGGTCATGTAGCTGTCGATGGCGTCGATGGCCCAGGCGGAGTGGCCGGTGGCGACGTTGTCGATGGTGTTGTGGAGGTCGACGAACTGGGTGGAGTAGCCGTAGTGGGCCAGGGCCTGGGCGGCGGAGGTGTAGCCGCCGCCGACGCCGGAGAGTTCCATGGCGAGGTTGACGCCGAGGATCTCGGGTTGGAAGGTCTGGGGGAATCGGGCCAGGCACAGCCAGTAGACGGGGGTGGCGAAGGCGTTGTCGGTGAAGCCTGGCCAGGCGGCGAAGTCGGGGGAGGCGGTGGGGGGGAGGTCGATGCCCATGTCGGACAGGAGGGCCCGGTAGATGCGGGGGTGGTTGAGCTCGATGTCGCCGTTGCCGAGTTCGTCCCAGTAGGTGCGGTAGAGGAAGTGGCCGGCGCGGGATGAGGCGTGGTGGTAGTCGGTGAAGCCTTGGAGCCAGCCGCCGTCGATCATGATGAGGGGGGCGAGTTGGAGGGTGGAGTCGATGACTTCTTCGCGGGTGGGGAGGTCGGCGGGGGGTGGGGGGGTGAGGGTGTCGGGTGGGGGTGCGTGGCGGTCGTGTTCGGCGGCGAGCCATTCCTTCAGGCCCTGGCGGCGGTCCCAGCGGTCGGGGAGGGTGATGGCTTTGTCCAGGCGGTAGCGGGAGCGGGCCAGCCAGCGGGTGATGTAGGCGTGGGCGTAGGCGCGCAGGGCGGGGGTGTCGGTGCGGGCCAGGAGGGCGGTGTAGGCGGTGCGGGCGCCGCGGGGGGTCAGGGCGTGGCGGCCGTGGGGGATGCCGGTGGTGTCGGTGGTGTGGCCGTTGCTGTGGGCGTGACCGCCGTACACACCGCCGCCGCTGGTGCCGGTGCCGGTGCCGGTGCCGGTGCCGTTGCTGCCGCTGCTGCTGGTGGTGCCGCCGCCGCTGTCACCGCTGCTGGTGGTGGTGGTGTGGGGGTGGGGGGTGGTGTGCCAGGCGCGTTGGGCGCGGGTGAGGGCGGCGTGGCCGGGGGAGGGGGGTGTGGTGGGGGTGTTGAGTGCGGAGTCGGGTTCGGGCAGGCGGCTGATCCATTGGCGTAGGACGGTGATTTCCTCGTCGGTGAAGACGCGGAACATGGGGCCTTTCTCGTTGATCAGGCCGCGGACGAGGGGGCTTCTGTCGGGTTTGCCGGGGCGGACCAGGGGGCTGGTGGCCAGGGCGTTGAGGAAGGGGCCGGGGCCGTCGTCGACGCCGTTGAACCAGGCGGACAGGGGGCGGCCGGCCAGGAGGTAGTCGCTGTGGTAGACGGCGGCGGGGCGGGCGCGGGTGTAGATCAGGCGCCAGACGGCGTAGTCGGGGTGGCGGGTGAGGGCGGTGGTGGTGGCGAGGGTGTCGAGGAAGCGGTGGAGTTCGTTCAGGGCCCAGGCGGCGCCGGCGGTGACGCGGGGGGCGGTGTCGGGTCCGCTGGGGCCGCTGCCGGGGGTGGCGGGGGTGGTGATGAGGGCGTGGACGGCGGTGGTGGCCAGTTTCAGGGCGGTGGCGGGCTGGCCGGGGCGGGTGCCGCCGAGGTCGAGGGTGTGGGCTTCGGCGGGGGTGAGGTCCGCCTCCCCGCCACCGGTGTCACCGCTGCCGGGTGTGGCGGGGGTGGGGTCGCTGTGGGTGCTCGTGGTGGTGGGGCTGTCGCCGCCTGCTGTTGTGGTCCCCGTGTTGCCGGATGGGTGTCCCGTGCTGTCGCCGCGTGGTGCGGTGTGCGCGGTGGCGGCGTGTGGGGTGGTGTCGCCGTGGGTGGTGAGGGCGGCGAGTGGGGGGAGGAGTCCGGTGGCGCGTAGGGCGAGGTCGGCGCCGAGGATTTCGGGGGTGAAGGTGTCGGGGCGGCGGCTCATGGCCAGGAGGAGGGCGGGGAGGCGGAAGCTGTCGGTGTCGACGTCGCTGCTGCTGGCGAGGCGGACGCCGGGGAAGGGTTCGCCCAGTCGGTGGCGGCGTAGGAGGGCGCGGTAGTCGCTGCCGCGGTCGGCGTGGGGGTAGCCGACGCCGAGGTCGCCGGCGTAGAGGGCGAGTGCGGCCAGGGCGGGTTCGGTTTCGGCGTTGGCGGCGGAGGAGATCCACTGCAGCCAGGCTCCGGCGGACAGGGCCAGGGGGGCGCAGTTGATCAGGATGCAGCGGACGGCGTCGGTGCGGCTGGGGGTGGGGAGGGGGGTGAGGAGGTCCTGGAAGCGGCGGGTGGCGGTGGTGGCGAGCTCGCGTGCGTGGGTGGTGATGGCGTCGATGACGTCGTTGGCGAGGTCATCGGCCGTCTTCTCGCCTGCCCTGTCGGTGTCCCCGCCGGCGGTGGTCGCGGCGTTGTCGCCGCTGGTGGGGGGGAGGGCGGCCTGGGTGAGGTCGGTGTGCAGGCCGCGGGTTTGTGGGGGGGACAGGGGGGGTGGGCCCTCGGGGTCCAGTGCCCTGAGATACACCGAGCGGTAGTCGAGGGGGACGCCACCCACGTGGGTGTCGCTGGTGTCCTGGGTGGGTGTGCCGGTCGTGGCGTTCGTGGTCACGGCACGGGCCTCCCGTCACGGTGAGGTGGATGGGGCGAAAGGTCGAGAAACACGCGGACGCGGAACGAGGTGCGGTGGTGCGGCGGGGCGGTGGTGCGGCGGGTTGTTGTGCGGCTGCTCACCAGCCAGAGCCAGAGCCAGAGCCAGCCAGAGCCGGGGCCGGTGTCCGGTGCCATGCCCGGGGTTCGGGCGCCGGGGTCTGGTTCCGGTGTTGGGTCTGGTGCCGGTGCCATGCCCGGGGTTCGGGGTCTGGTGCCGGTGTCGGATCCGGGGCCTGGTGCTGGTGCTGGTGCTGGTGCTGGTGCTGGGATCGGGAGCGGGATCGGGGTCTGGTGGCGGGTTGGCGGGTGGGTTGGTGCCGGGTGCCGGGTGCCGGGTGCCGGTGCCGGGGGTTGGGTGGTGGGTGGTGTTCTTCTGGTCGGGTGCGCGGCCACCCGGGGTGGGTGTGGGCACGCCGGGTGCGAGGCCACCGGGTGGGTGGTGGCCTCGCGTGGGGTGACACGGCCGGGGTGGGTTGTTGGGGTGTGGTGTCCTTCCCTGCGGCTTCCCGGGGGCGGGTTGGGTGTCCCTCTTTCCCCACATTTCTTTGTCGGGGGGCCGGGGAGGGGTTTTCAGAACATGGGGTAGATGGATCGGTCGTTGCCGCGCTTCTTCTTCCTGCGCAGCCTGAAGAGTGCGGCGATCCTGCGGAACATCGGCCGGCTCCCTGGGACGTGGTTGGACGGGAAAGATCAGAACGAGACAGGGGGTTGCGGGGCGGGTGGCCACAGGGGCCGGGGTGCCCTACCCCCTCGCGGAGGGGTGGGCCCCCCGGGCGCCCTGCGGCTGTGGTGTCTGCCCGGGTGGACCGGGGCCGCCCGAGGGTGGGGTCAGCGGGGGGTGGCGAGGTCGAGCTGGGAGTTCATCAGGTCCGCGACGGTGCGCGAGCCGTGGTCGGTGAGGTGGACGTGGTCCACGAACAGCCAGCTGGAAGCGGCGGGGGAGGCGGCCAGGGCACTGCTCATGTCCAGGAAGGGAATGGTCCGCTTCGCACACGCCTCAGCCAGACCGCTGGCGTAGGTGGCGTGGATCTGCGGGTCGAGGATCTGGGTGAACAGGTTCCACAGAATGGCGTGTTCGGGGTCGCCGTGGTTGATGAGGGCGTCTTCCTCAGGGGTGAACGTCTTGCCCGTCCACGCGATGGTGGGCTGGAGCACGAAGTGGATCCGCGCACCGGTCGGGGCGGCCAGCTCCACCAGCCGGTCCAGGTCGCGGGCGGTGGTGGTCAGCGCCATCTCCACCCGTTCGGCCGGGGTGAGCACCCGCGCCTCGTTCTCCTCACGCTCACCGCTACCGCGTCCCAGCCGCTTGGCGGCCCGCGCCAGCCGGCCCAACGCCCAGGTGGGCTGCTCCTCGCCGGGGGCGATGCCCAACTGGCGGTGGAAGGAGTCGGAGTAGAAGAACTGGCCGTAGTCGTGGGTGGCCAGCGGCAGACCGGCGACGACGAGGTTGTTCAGACCCGAGAAGACCACGATGTCACGCACCGCCGGCAGCTGGTGGCGGTGGAGGAGGAACAGCACCGTCTCCTGGGTGGAGTTCAACGCCGGGCCGGCCATGTTCAGCCAGGGCTGGCCGGTCGCGGACGCCAACAGCGAGGGGACGGTCTGCTCGTCACAACTGGCGCCGAAACCGAACGCCGGGGAGGCACCCAACACCACACTGACCGGGTCGGCGGGCAGCGTGCCCCGAAGCGACACCGGACCGGCCGGGCCGTGGGCGACCCGGAAACCACCCGCATCGGTGTTGACCACGTCCGACTGGTAGTCGGGGTGGTTGAAGAACATGACATAGGGCAGCCACCGGATGTCGCCGCCCTGGGTGACGAAGTCCTCGTACGTCTTCTCGTACGACTTGATCTGCGCTATCGACTCGGTCTGCTGGTCCACGGGGCGTCCCCTTCACCCGGCGGCGTCGCCGGCGGCGTGTCGTGGTGGTCGGTTGGCGGTGAAACTGCACGGCGAGGTGGGTGTGTCCGGCCCGCCGGCATCGGCGGACCAGGCACCCCCTCCACGCCGCTGTCCTGCCCCACACCCTTCGCGGCGTGGGGATCGGACGAGCCCGACGGGTGGCAACGAACCCCCCTACGGCCAACGTGAGTGGTCACGGCATCGGACTGCTCACCAACCCGA
>NZ_JBQQBZ010000077.1:0-6303 GCF_052245655.1 Streptomyces sp. 4N509B | reverse complement strand
GCCGCGCTCCGCGGGCACGACGCGCCGGCCCTACGGGCCGGATGATGCTAAGCCGCTTCGCGGCTTAGCATTTCCAAGCTGCTCCGCAGCTTGTGTTGCCGGCCCACTCCGTGGGCCTCGGCTGGCTACGGGGATGGTTCGCTCCCTGTCACCTTTCGGTTTCTTTTATATGCTGCAAAACTTTAAAAAGACTATCCTCCATTCCGATCAAAAAACTCTTTCATAAATCTCCCCATGGCGCCTTTGTAGCCAACAAGCCGTCATCCTCCGAAACTCACCGTCTATCTGATTGCGAATCAATTCCTTTTGGTCCTCCATTCCGCAGGATGGCTCGGAGAATTTTTCACGTTTCTTTACTTCTCCTTCAGAGAATGGCACACATTTCAGCGAGCAGCTTCGTCAACTTTGGTTGACGACCCAGGCAGCGGTCAACTACGGTTGACGCATGGATGTGGAACGGTTGACCGAACTCGCCGCCTCGGCCGCCGACCGTGACCCGTTGGTGGGACTGGACGCAGTGGCGCGACTCCGCGCCGAGACGGAACGCGTCGAGGCGGTGCTGGTGCGCCGCGCCCGCAACAACGGGGCCACGTGGCCGCAGATCGCCGCCGTCCTGGGTGTCTCGAAGCAGGCAGTCCACAAGAAGTACGCCGGTCGGGGCCTGTTCGGCGGCCGGTCATGACCGCTGGGATACACGGCGACCAGCGGCTCGTTGCCAGGCTCGGCGAACTGTTGGGCCCGCGCCACCCGGTCGCCGCGGCGGCCGTGGTCACGCCCGAGGGCATGCGCGTGGCGGGCCGCGGCACCGACCTCGACGCCGACTTCGAGATCGGCTCTATCACCAAGGCCGTCACCGGGCTGCTGTACGCCGACGCCCTCACCCGAGGCGAGATCGAACCCGGTACGAGCCTTGGCGACCTGCTGCCTCTGGGCGACGTTCCCGCCGCCCGTCTGACACTGCGGTCGCTGAGCACGCACCGCTCCGGTCTGCCCCGGCTACCCAGGGCCGCACGACCATGGCGGCGCACCGTCGCTCTGTGGCGACACGGAACCAACCCCTATGGCGAGAATCTCGAGCAGCTGCTCGACCAGGCTCGGGGTGTTGCGCTGAGCAGGCCGCGGCCCCGCTACTCCAACCTCGGGTTCGAGCTTCTCGGACACGCCCTCGCCCAGGCGGCCACGACGACCTATCCGGAGCTCGTCCATCAGCGCCTCGCCACTCCGCTGGAACTTGACTGCTTCTACGCCCCGGAGACAATCAACCAGCTCAGGCCCGGGGCGCTCCAGGGCAGAAGCCGCCGAGGGCGATCGCGGCAGCCCTGGACCGGTGAGGGGGTCGGGCCGGCAGGCGGTGTCCGGGCTTCCATCACCAGCATGGCCCGTTTCGCAGCGGCGATACTCGACGGCAGTGCTCCGGGAATCGCCGCGCTCGATCCGATCGCCCCGTTCGGCGCTGGTGCCCGCATTGGCGCTGCTTGGATCACGATTCAGGTGAAGGGCCGACCGATCACCTGGCACAATGGCGGGACTGGCGGTTTCCGTTCCTGGATTGGGCTCGACCGTAGTGCTGGCATCGGTGTCGCCGTCCTTTCGGCTACCGCGGCGTCCGTTGATCGTCCAGGGTTCGCGCTCCTGGCCGAGCACAGCCGCGGTAACGGCCGATAGCACGATCAGGATGCCGCCCGTGAACAGTGGACGCTTACGGGGCGGGGCCTTGGTGGATTGGCTTATGCGTGACGCGCATAAGCGTGGTGGCGAGTGTTTGGTTCAGTGAGTGGGTCTCAGATTTCTAGGCTGCGAAGCCGACTGATGTGACGTATTCGTACTTTCCCCACTGAGATCCCAGCGCCGTTATCTCGTCGGTCCACGCGTTGTTGAGCGCCTGCATGTCTCCCTTGGACCAGGCGGCAATGATCGCGTCCCATCGGCGGATGTTCAGTGTCCGGTACTCGAGAACCCTCTGGTGTCGTCTTGACACCTGGCTCTGGTCCAGCGGGTGAATTTCCACACGTGTTCCGCCTCGGGCGTTCAGTCGCCTCAACAGGTATCTGGCGACGTTGACGCGGCGATAGGCCGTGTATGCGGTCTCAATTCTAGCGAGGTTGGCCCTGTTGGGGCGTTGTGTGCCGGCCAGCCATCTCGTGATGGTGCGGGGGTGGACGGTGATGCCGGCGTCCGCCAGGGCTTGTCGGCCTGCTTGTGATCGTGTCAAATAGCGCAGTCGTGCGGTGAGGCCGCGGCGTGTGGTGATGGGGGAGCTGACGCCTCCAGCGAGGTTGTCGAGGACGCGGGCCGCGGCTTCGCTGCCGCGTTCGCCTCGGGCGCCGTATTTTCCGAAATCGTCTGTGCTGCCCGGCATTTACTGTTCCGAGTGGCTGGTGGTGTACGAGTCTTTTACTTTCACTTGTGCGAGGCCGCGTCCTTCTGCGAAGACTTTCTGCCAGTCGCCGATGACGTGGAGTTCGTCGGTGCCCATCGCCCGTACCACGGTCAATCCTGCGCTGTGTGCTTTGTGTGCTTTCAGCCAGAGGTTGACGAATGCCTGGGAGCGGATGATGTGCATCCAGTCGGGGCGATAGAGTTCGCGGTTGTAGTTTGATTCTCCCATCGTCGACACGAACTTAGAGTACATGGCTTTGACGTATTCGAGGGTTGTTTCGTCGTTATCGGTGATTGCTTTTTCTCGGGCGTCGCGTAGGACTTGGCGAAGTCTCTCGAAGAGGTGTTCCGTTGATCCTGATGTGAGTGATTCGTGGATCGTGGGGGGATCGCACAGTGCGCCGTGTTTCTGACTGGACAGGCGTTGCAGCAGTCTGAGGGTGGGTTCGGTGATCCAGAGTGGTCCTGGTTCGTCGCGGTCGCCGAGGGGGTTGGGGAGTTCGGCGTCGTGGTGCCATTCGGGTGGGGTGATCAGGTGGAGGCCGGCGCGGCGGCGTGAGTGGACGTCGCCGGTGGAGTACTCCAGGGCGCCCAGTGGCAGGTGGGTCTTGAGGGCGGAGAGGTAGGCGCCGTTGATGTCCAGGACGGTGACGTGGTGTTCTCCTGGGGGGAGGTGGGGGCGTGTCCATCGTGGTCGGGCTTCCCAGACGTCGTCCGCGCCGTGGGCGGACTTCTTTCGGAGGATGCCGGGCAGGGGTGGGTGGGCGACCACGTCGTAGCGGGCGCCGGTCCGGCAGGCGTCCAGCAGCGTCATCACGTCAGGGATGGCGGACTTGATCAGTGTGGCCCTGGCCTCGTCGATGTCGCCGTCGTGCTGGGTGAGCGCCTGCTGTACCTGATGGGTGATCAGCTGTTCTGGAGCGGCTGGGTCAGGGGGCTGTTGTGGCGTGGGGTGCGGGGTGCGGGGCGCGGGGTGCGGGGCGTGTCTGGTCTGGTCTGTGCCGGCGGGAGGTGGTGTGGGTGGTGTCGGCTGTTGGGTTGGTGGCGGCGGGTGGGGGGGTGTCTGTTGGTCGTTGGTGGAGTCGTGGGGGTGGGTGGGTGTTTGGCCGTCGGTTGGGTTCGGGCCGGGTGGGGGTGTGGGCGTCGGGGGGTGCGCAGGTGTCTGCTGGGCGGGTCCGCTGGGTGGGGCGGGGGCCTTGGTGGGTGCCGTGGTGGTGCCGAGGTGTTCCAGGGCGTGGGTGGGGCCGGCCAACAGGTCCAGTGGGCGCATCCGCCAGTGGGCTGCCAGGCGATCGACGTCATCAAGCGTCCAGGCCGTGCCCTGGGGGGTGCGCAGCTTGCGGGAGAGCTGCCCTTGTGACAGGCCGAGGGCGGCGGCGAGGTCAGCCTGTGTCTCCCCCGTCTGCGCGCGTACCGCCGCGATCGTCAGCCGCAGCAGTTCCTCGCTTCTCATCGATGACATTCGCGGAAGCTAGCAGGATTATGCGTGTCGCGCATAATTTTGCGTTCTCGCTGCACTGGTTGAGCTGGCTGATGCGGTGCTGTGGTCGGGTGGGTGGGCGGGCCGGCTGGTCTGCCGGCCCGCCCGGTGGGGGCTTCGGGTGGCGGCTGTCGCGCCCGGTCGAGGTGCTCCCGTCCGGGATGGGCTTCGCGCGCCGCACGCCCGGCCCGTGCTGCTTGCGCTGGTCCGGCGCGGTCGGCGGCGCCGGAGGAGGCGTCAGGACAGCGGCGGCTCGGCGAACTCGACGAGTTCGAGGGCCTGTTGCGGGAACCACTGGCCGGCCGGGGGGAGTTCGTAGCCGCGGGCCGGGTCCTGGGGTCCCTCGGTTCCGCGCAGGCACAGGCCGTCCGACTCACCGGGGATCTTGATCCACAGATGGGCGTCGATCAGCGGCTCGCCGGTGCGCAGGGTCGGCCGCTGGCCCAGGCCGCGGTCCGGCGGGTTGCACCATTCCTGGGGGTCGGTGTAGACGCCGGCGGGGGCCGTCCACGGGCCCTGACCGTTGCGGCTGGTGTCCGTGACGAAGTGCGGCTGGTCGGCCGGGTCGGTGGTGACGTTCTCGGCGAGCCAGGTGGCGGCGTCCTCGGCGGGCCACCACTGGTTCGGGCACTCGGCCGGGTCGCCGCCCTCGGCGGCGTAGGCCAGGCAGCCCGAGATCAGGGTGCCGTAGGAGGAGAGCGCCTCGTCCGTCTGGTAGTTGGACGTGTTGAGGTAGAAGCCCTCGGTGTCGGCCACCCCGGCCTGGATCAGGCGCGGCACGATGCTGTTCACGCTGTGCCAGCCGCTGTGACCGGCGTCGAGGTAGACGCTGACCCGGGGCTTGGCGGCGAGGCGGTCCACGGCGTAGTTGAGCTCGGTGTAGCGGGCCGCCGTCATGGTGCCCTCCGCGTCGTCCTGGCCGCAGTCGGACGGCAGCAGCGCGAGGGAGTCCGGCTCCAGGATCACGATGGCGGGCTTGTCGCCGATCCCGTCGATGACGGCGTCCACCCATTCCTTGTACTCCGCCGTGTTGGCCGCGCCGCCAGCGGAGTACTGCGAGCAGTCCCGGCCCGGAACGTTGTAGAGCGACAGCACCGGCAGGGCGTGCTGTCGGGCGGCGTCCCGTACGACGCTGCGTGCCTGCCGCTCGGGGTCCTCACCCTCTTGGCCGGTCAACCAGACCGACTGGGGGGTGCTGATCATCCGCGCCAGCCCGGCCGCGTCCCGCCACTGCCCCCGCCGCAGCAGGTCGCGCAACTGGTCGTAGGCACCGGCGTTGGCCTCGGGGACGTAGAGGCGGGTGGGGGTCGCGTCCGGGCCCCCGCGGCCGTGCCCGACAGCGGCCTCGCCGCTCGCGGCCGCCGGCCCCGCCAGGCCGGCGGCCAGGGTGAACGCGAGCACGGCGGCACCTGCCGCCGCGAGAACCGCACGACTTCTTCGTCTTGGCATGTTCGGCTCCTACTGATAGGCGAGTCACACACTATGGGAGCGCTCCCATCTCGCTTCCTGGCACCTTCCGATGCGGCGCCTGGCCTCGTCAAGCCCCTTGCACAGCGGATCCGCGATCGTCGCCTCGACCCCTCTGCCACCCCGTCAGAGGAGGCCGGGTACGCGGGGCTGTCGCGCCGGCCGCGGACTACCTCGCCGGGCCCTTGGTGCCAGGCGTGAGCCTCGTCTGGAGGCCGGGCCGGCCCTCGACGCGGTTGCTCGGCGTGGCCTGCTCGGGTGGGTGGGGTCCCCCGGGGAGGTCAGGGGCGATGAGTTTCGTCGTGTTCTCCCGTCTGTCCTCACACAGGACCGACCACCCGTGTGCGAGGAGAGCATCATGGCCGCCACCTACACCTTCGACGTCTTCTCCAGTCTCGACGGCTACGGCGCCGCCGGCGGCGACTGGACCGGTTACTGGGGCAAGCAGGGTCCCGAGCTGCTCGACCACCGCCTCGCCCTGTACGAGGCGGAGCAGCGGATGGTCTTCGGGGCCACCACGTACAGGGCGTTCGCGCGGATGCTGGCGTCGGGTGGTGAGGAGTTCGGTGTGCGTGACCCATGGGTCGACCGGATGAGGAGTCTGCCGGCGACGGTGGTGTCGACGACGTTGGAAGGGCCTCTCGACTGGCCGGACGCGACGGTCGCGTGGGGGGACGCGGTCGACGTCGTGGCCCGGCTCAAGGAGGAGTCGAGGGTGCCGTTGCGTTCGCACGGCAGCCTGTCGATGAATCGGGCGCTGATGGCCGCCGGTCTGGTTGATCGTGTCCAGGTGACGTTGTTTCCCGTGATCACGGGGCGGACGGGGTTGGATCCGGTTTTCCGGGGTGGCGCCGACTTCGATCTGGAGTTGGTGGAGAGCCGGACGCTCGACGGTGATGTTCAGGAGCTGGTCTACCGGCCCACTCTGCATGGCTGAGGTTTTCGGGTGTGTGGTTCGGGGGTCGGGGGCCTGGGGG
>NZ_JBQQBZ010000076.1:0-6544 GCF_052245655.1 Streptomyces sp. 4N509B | reverse complement strand
GCAAGCGCTGGACCAGCCGCTGGAAGACCGCCCTCAACGCCTTCGACATCACCTTCGACGGCCGCCTCACCGCAGCTCGCCACTAATCCCCACACAACTCACATACACCGTTTATTTGACAGACCCCTCTCGGCCTGAGAGTCTGAGGCCGGACCTCGACACCCTCACGATCGTGGGGGAGGTGCCCGCCGGCGGGGACTGGAGGCAGCGGTACCAGTACGTCGAGCCGCTCGTCGCGCCGTCGTTGTGTGCCATCAAGAAAGACCAGCAGGAGCGCGGGACCTCGCTCGGCGTCTTCCGGCCCTCCGAGGTCAGCAGCTTTCGACTGACGGCAGCAGAACCCTGGTCCGAGTCCAAGGCCGCACTGGCCGACCAGTTGGACCTCTTCGAGCAGGATCTGGCCCCCCTTGAGTGGGTACCGCTCGACTTCAGGTACACGTTCCGCTGTGCGGACGACGACTGCCCCGGGCACGACATGGGTCTCAAGGACTGGGAGGCCGGCGCGTCCTACCGCAAGTTCCTGCGCAGGTACGGCGAGAGCGACGTGCGGGACAAGCTGCGGGAGCGCTGGTACAACCTGATCTTCACCCCAGATCGGGCTGTCCACTTCTTCGTCGGGAACATCGCGGCCCACCCACGGACCTTCATGCTGCTGGGCCTCTTCTACCCGAAGCGCGACGTAGTCCGGTACGTCCAGGACAGCCTGTTCGGCGACTGACGCTCCTCTGAGCAGTCAGGTCAGCAACGCGGAGGGCTTTCCCCAACTCGGGGAAGTTGCAGAGAGATCGACGGAGAGGGCTGCGACCCACGATGTGCGAAGCAGCCTGGCCATCGGACTTCAGGAGGTCAGGATCGGGTCCGCAGGAGTCGGTCAAGAACCGCCACCGGAGACCTCGGGTGCATGGCATGGCGGGCATCGAGAGCCGCCTCCCACCGCTCGGTCAGGCCGAGCATCAAGCGCTGACGCATGCCTGGAGTGACGTGGGCGTAGCGCGCGGAGACTGACCCGTCTGCGTGGCCCATGCGCTCGTCCATGAGGACCCTCTCCGTGCCGAGGTCCTCCATCATCGTCCGGTGGGTGTGGCGGAGCCCGTGCGGTGTGAGGCCCCTCGCGATCGGGAGCCAGCAGACGTCGGCACGCCCCTGGGCATTGCGACCTCGGACCGGGACGCCCGGCCACGGTTCGCCGACAGCTGGCACCGGACGGGCCTCCTGCGGGGCCTTCTTCGGGTACCAACCGGTGGCGGCGGGCTGGAAGAGCCAGGTGGCGAAGCCGTTTCGGCGCCAGTGGGCGGCATGCTCGGTCGTCACTCCGCCGCGTTGGAAGCCGAGATCAGCGACCGCCTGCTCGACGCGGACACGGGTGTCCTCCCTGACCCGCTCGGGGTGGTTGAGGACGTTGGAGACTGTGCCCGTGGACACGCCAGCCCTGCGGGCAACGTCGACGAGCTTGGCTCCCTGGTGGCCGCCGGTACGGGCAGCTCCGAGACCACGGAAGACGTACGTCTTGCCGTGGCAGGGGCACGGCGTCGGGTTCGTGCGGGTGATGTGGTCGAAGACGAGAGCCGAGAGCCACTCACAGGAGTCGATGGTCCGGTAGCTGTCATCCTTGGGCGGGCACCGCACCAACTCGCCGGTGTCGAGTTCGTACAGCTGCCACTCGACTCGGAACGCACCAGGTCGCACGAAGACCGTTTCCAAGCCAACGACTTCTGCCCAGCGCTTCCCCGTGTAACCCATGAGAACAACGGCGACGAACTCGTCGTCGCGGCCGGACATCAGAGCGGCACGCTCACCAGTCAGCAGGATGCCGAGCGCGTCGGTGATGACCTTCTCCGGACCACGGTCCCGCGAGCGGCCGGCGCGTTTGCCGCGCCCCCTCCGCCGAGCCACAGGGTTGGAGGTGATCAGACCCTCGTCGATCGCGTCCTCGAAGATCAGGTGAAGCGTCGAGCGCCAGGTCTTGACACTGGAGGCCGCGTACACGGCCTTCTCCCGCTTCTCCCAGGAGTCGACGTCCGTGCGCAGGACGCTTGCGAGGGCCATGTCCGCGAAGGTGGGAAGCAGGTGTTCCTCGATGTGCCGCTTGTAGTTCTGCATGGTCGAGGCGGCGAGGTTCTGGGCGGCATACCAGCGGTTCGCGTACTCGCCGAACGTCTCCCGTCCGAGGGCGGGGGCGCGCCACGTACCATGCCGGACGTTGGCCTCTTCTTCGTCGGCGGCCTGCTTGGCCTCCCGCTTGGTGGCGAACTTGACGACCGCCCCGGTGGGGTCGCTGACGGTGCCGTACCTGCCAGGCGCGATCTTGTACCGTCCACGCCAGTAGTTTCCGCGCTTCTCCGCGAATCCCACGCGCTCCTCCCGGCGTTACGCGGCGGTCCCGAAGTGATCCTGTCGAGCACGGCGCGGCGGCCGGGCGCGCAGTCGGACCGTGGGCTCGGCACGCGACGGGGGCGGTTGTGGGGTGGGAGTCCGGGAGACGGCGGAGGTCGCGGCCTGCTTCTGGGGGAGTGCCTCGTGCATGCGGATGATCTGCGCGAGGTGATCGGGGGTGAACCGGTAAGCGCGGCCGACGCGGGTGTAGGGAATGAGGCGTCGGCGGGCGCGGTCCTTGACCCACCAGACGGAGCAGCCGAGTACCGCCGCGATGTCCTCGGGACGGTACAGACGCGGAAGCGTAGCGTCACTGTGCGGGCGGTCAGGCATGCGTGGTCACCTCCGTCGCGCAGCTCGGTCGCGTGGAGGCATGGGATATGGCGGTCTCTTGCATGGGGAGGGGCCTCTTCTGACGGGCCTGGGTGCGGCAACACCGGGCCCGCCGTTCGATCGCTGGGATGAAGGCGAGGCTCTGCGCTGGGGTCTGCGGGCCCAGAGCGGAGTGGAGTGGGGCGCGGGGCGGCGACTACTCCCGGTCGGAGGGGCGGGTGCCGCTGTGTGTGGCTGACACCTCGGTGATGGCGTTGGAGACCATCACCTCGGCCTCTCTGCGAAGGTCGGGGTGTTCGGCGAGGTAAGCGTCGAGGGCGTCGCGCGCCGTGGTGAAGGCGGTGTTGGCGCGTTGGGTCTGGCGGAACGCGTCGACGACGGCATCGATGAGTTCCATGGCGCGTGCCCTGGCGGCGAGTTGGGGCGGGCCGACGAGGTTGCGCAGGTCGAGGCCGAAGACCTCGGCGAAGCCGATGGCCTCGTCGAGGTTGATGCGGCGCTTGCCGTTCTCGATGCGCCAGACGGCGGAGGGGTTCATGTCGAAGCCGGCCTCGTTCAGGCGGTCGGAGAGGGCATTGGTGCTCCAGCCGCGCGTTTCGCGTTCGAGCTTGATGCGCACCGCGACATTGGCCTCGCCGCTCAGCAGCACGCCCTGCGGAGACTCTTCGGCTGTCATGACCTCCCCTTTCTCTTCGTAGCGCAGTGCTGCCGTGCGCAGCGGTCGTCGACCGTAGCATGCGTTCTGCGATTAGGAGAAATCTTCTGCCGATCGCAATCATGTGGCATGGTGTGGCTCGCCCGTGCCGGCCAGAGGAGTCGGAAGAGTCACGTCACATGACAGAAGCCCCCGGCTGTAACCGGGGGCTCAAGTGCAAACCTCTCAACCGCCATCCCTAGCGATCGACCCGCGTGGCCGGGATTGCCGTCCCGTATGGCCCGCGAGCAGAGGAGCTGTCCGCCAGTATGACTGATCCCCAACCGTGTACGCCATCTCTTCCCACCGCTGGCCTCGCGAGCCCTGCTACCGGGCCGGGGGAGTTGCCCGAGGGTGCGCGGGTGCTCCACGACCTGCGAACCCACATCAAGCGGTTCGTCGTGATGCCCAGCGAGGAGGCTCTGACAGCGGTGACGTTGTGGGTGGCGGCCACCCATCTGCAGCCCGCGTGGCAGCACGCACCGCGCTTGGCCGTGGTCGGTCCGGCCAAGCGGTGTGGCAAGTCGCGCCTGCTCGATGTCGTGACCGAGACCGTGCACGCACCGCTGATCACGGTCAACGCCAGCCCGGCCGCGATCTTCCGCTCGATCACCAACGACGATCCGCCCACGTTGCTGGTCGACGAGGCCGACACCCTGTTCGGTACCGCCAAGGCTGCCGAGCGCAACGAGGATCTGCGTGGCCTGCTCAACGCCGGACATCAGCGCAACCGGCCCACCCTGCGCGTCACTGGCCCGGAGCACACCCCGGTCGCCTTCCCCACCTTCGCCATGGCCGCCCTCGCCGGTATCGGCGACCTGCCCGACACGATCATGGACCGCTCGGTGGTCATCCGCATGCGCCGCCGGGCACCGGGCGAGAGCGTGTCGGCCTTCCGCACCGGCCGGGACACCCCCGCCCTGCACGCCATACGCGACCGCCTGGCCGCCTGGCTCCGCCCTCTGTGCGCCCAGGCGAGGGACATGGAGCCGGTCATGCCGGTCGAGGACCGCGCCGCCGACACCTGGGAACCTCTGGTGATCATCGCTGACTTGGCAGGCGGGGAGTGGCCCGCCCTCGCCCGCGCGGCCTGCAGGGCCATGACCGCCCATGAGACGGGAAGGGACGCCGACACAGGGCTACGCACCCGCATCCTGGCCGACATCCGGGAGGTCTTCGCCACCGAGGGCGATCCACCCGCGCTGCGCACGAGCCGCCTGATCGAGCAGCTCAACTCCGCTCCCGAAGCACCGTGGGTCGAACACGGCCCGAACGGGCTGAACGCGCGCCGTCTCGGCCTCCTGCTGGAGGACTACGGCATCCGGCCCGGCAACCACCGCTTCCCCGGCGGCATTCAGGCGAAGGGCTACGCCCGCACCCAGTTCCTCGACGCCTGGGCCCGCTACTGCCCCACCCCGAGCCCTGAACCGGCACAGCCCGTCGAGCCCACCTCGGCCGCCGACGCGACCTGACCCGACTCGACCCGTCCCACCCGTCCCCGCCCAGCTCACAGCGGGGACGGGTCACCAGCCCCGGGACGGATCCACCCGACATCGCCCCCAACCCGTACCTGCCCTGATCAGGCATGCAACGGGTGGGACGGGTCACGGCACCCTCGCCGCCCATCACCAACGGAGTGCGTTCCGCATGCCATCGCCCACCACCGCCAACCCCATACCCGGGACTGCCGCGATCCGCGTCGGGATCACGCTGCTCGGCACCGTCGGCTTCGCCATCTCCTACGACGCGCTGCGCCACATGGCCGTCGCCATCCACATCCGCGGGCCGCTCACCTACGCCTTCCCTCTCGTGATCGATGGCTTCATCGCCATCGGCGTCGGCGCCCTCATCATCCTGCGCAGCGCTCCCCTGCACTCCCGCCTCTACGTCTGGGCGCTCGTCGGCATCGCCACCGCCACAAGCATCTGGGCCAACGCCCTGCACGCCATCCGCCTCAACCAACAGACCCGCCACAACAGCGGCCTGCACCTGGACGACGTCACTGTCGGCGCGCTCTCCGCCATCGCCCCGCTCGCCCTCGCCGGAGCCGTCCACCTCTACCTCGTCATCCGCCGCCACCCCACGACCGGCCGCCACAACGGTTCCCAGGAGTCTCAGCGGCCAGCCCGCACGGACGCCGAGCTAACCAGGCGAGGAGCCACTCCGAAGGTGGCCGCCGAGGATGTGGCGGAAGGCACCACCGAAGTGGCGAAGGCCCCAACGTCTTCCGCCAAATCCAAGGGGCGACAGCCCAGCGCCACCATCGATGAACTCCTCACCATCGGCCGCACCGCCCCCAAGGGGCGTCAGGGGCGCGTCTCACGCCGCAACGTCGAAGCGGCAATCCGCGCCCAAGGCCACTCCATCGGCAAGGACCGCCTGACCGAGATCGCCCGCCGCTTGCAAGCCGAACTCGACCGCGTCCCCACCGGCACCGGGGCCTGACCCGACTCGAACCGTCCCACCCGTCCCCGCGCAGCTCAGCACGGGGACGGGTCCCAGGCCCGCAACGGGTCAACCCGGCATCACCATCCCACCCGTACCTGCGCTGACCAGGCATGCGACGGGTGGGACGAGTCACCACCCAACCAGCGACACTCCGCGGAGAGAAGGACCATGCGCAACCCGCACCAGGAACTCCCCATCGATCGGGAGAGGGTGACGACCACCGTTACCGGCGGAGCAAGTAGGGGGGTAAGGAGTCCTTCCCCCCGCTCCGCCCCGGGAGGGGCAGGGCCGGCGGCCGGTGAGGCCGCCGAGGTCTGCGGCCCGGGGGTGCCGGAGGTGGAGTCGTTCCAGGAGCGGCTGCGGCGCCGCAAGCGCGAAGCCGAGCAGCGCGTCCACCGCACCCACCCGAGGTTCAGCGACGCCGAGTGGGCCGCGATCAGTGCTGCCGCGAAGGCCAACCACTGCACGCCGGGGACGTTCACCGCGCTGGCGGCGGTGCTGGCCGCCGGCCACGACGACCCCCGCGCCGCCGTCGCCGACTTCCGCACCGGTATCCAGTACCTCGGTCAGGCCACCACCGCGCTGGCCCGGGTGGGGAACCTGCTCAACCAGGAGACCCGCTACCTCCACCAGGGCGGCCACCTCCACCAGGCGCACCTGCGGCTCCTGGCCCGCCTGGAGGAGGCGATCGAGGCG
>NZ_JBQQBZ010000075.1:0-7119 GCF_052245655.1 Streptomyces sp. 4N509B | reverse complement strand
CGTTCAACGGTCCGTCGGCGACGGTGGTGGCGGGTGACGCGGAGGCGTTGGAGACGTTGATGGCCGCCGCGGAGGCGGCCGAGGTCCGGGCGCGCCGGGTGCCGGTGGACTACGCCTCGCACTCCGCGCACGTGGAGGCGATCGAGGGCCGGCTGGCGGAGGTGTTGGCGCCGGTGCGTCCGGTGTCGTCGCGGGTTCCGTTGATCTCCGCGGTGACGGGCGAGACGCTGGACACGGCCGGGATGGACGGCGCGTACTGGTATCGGAACCTGCGTCAGCCGGTCCGGTTCGCGACCGCCGTTGAGGCGGCTCTCGCCGAGGGCCACCGTCGGTTCGTCGAGGTCAGCGCGCATCCGGTCCTGACGATGAGCGTGCAGGCCATCGCGGAGGAGTCCGCCGAGGGCCAGGTCGTTGTCGTCGGGACCCTGCGGCGTGCGGAGGACGAGGCGAACCGGCTGCTGGCGAACGTTGCCGAGCTGTGGGTGAACGGCACCACCGTCGACTGGTCGGCTTTCTTCGCCGGCCGCGCCGTCCAGCGCGTCGACCTGCCGACCTACGCCTTCCAGCGTGAGCGGTACTGGCTGGTCGAGGAGACCGGACGCGCCGACGTCAGCGGCGCCGGGCTGGCCGCCGCCGAACACCCGTTCCTCGGCGCCGCCACCCGCCTGGCGGGCGACGGCGGCGTCATGCTCACGGGCCGGCTGTCGCTGCGGACGCACCCGTGGCTGGCCGACCACGCCGTCAAGGGCACGGTCCTCTTCCCCGGCACCGGCTTCGTCGAACTCGCGGTCCGTGCCGGCGACGAGGCGGGCTGCGCCCACCTGCGAGAGCTCACCCTGCAGGCCCCGCTCGTGCTCCCCGAGCACGGCGGCGCGCTGGTGCAGGTGGTCGTGGGCGCGGCCGACGAGGCCGGGCGCCGGACCGTGCGGATCTACTCCCAGCACGAGGACGCCGATGCGCAGCAGCCGTGGGTGTGTCACGCCGAGGGTGCGCTCGTGCCCGAGCAGCCCGTCGTGCCGGACATGGACCTCTCGGCGTGGCCGCCGGCCGGTGCCGAGGTCGTGGACGTGTCGGAGTTCTACGCGGCCGTCGCGGAGACCGGCTACGGGTACGGCCCTGTCTTCCAGGGGCTGCGTGCGGTGTGGCGGCGCGGCGAGGAGGTCTTCGCCGAGGTCGCCCTGCCCGAGGACGCCCAGTCGCAGGCCGCCGAGTTCGGCCTGCACCCCGCCGTGCTCGACGCGGCCCTGCACGCCATCCTGACCCCGGGTCAGGAGGAGCTGCGGCTGCCGTTCGCGTGGTCGGGCGTGTCGCTGCTGGCGGTCGGCGCCGGATCGGTGCGCGTGCGGCTGCTGCCCACGGGCGAGGACACGATGACGGTCCACGTGGCTGAGGGCTCCGGAGAACCCGTCGCGGTGGTCGAGTCGCTGCTCCTGCGTTCGATGACCGACGAACAGCTCACGAGCGCGACCGCTGCCGGCTCCGACACTCTCTTCCGGCTCGACTGGGTGGTACCCACGACGTTGGACGCCGCCGCGACGACCGTCGCGACGACCGAATGGGCCCTGTGGGGCGACGACACCCTCGGGCTCGGCGGCGCCACGGTCGCGGACCTGGCCCAGCTGACCGAGCCGGCCGACGCGACCACCCCGGGTGGGGACGCCGTGCCCCCCGTGGTGGTGCTGTGCGCCACCGACGGGGCGGCCGCGGGCACCGACCGTCTCCTCGGCGACGGCACCGCCGCGGCAGCCCGTGAGGCCGCCGTCCAGGTCTGGGAACGCGTCCGCGAGTGGCTGGCGGAGGAGCGGCTGGCGGACTCGCGCCTGGTGGTCGTGACGCGTGGCGCCGTGGCCGCGGGTGACGACGAGGACGTGACCGACCTGGCCCACGCGACCGTCTGGGGCCTGGTGCGCGCCGCGCGGACGGAGAACCCGGGACGGGTCTCACTGGTGGACCTCGACCCGCGCCTCGGTGAGGGCGCCGACGCGGCGGCGGGGTTCGCCGCGGCGTTGGCCGTCGATGAGAGCGAGGTCGCGGTTCGTGGTGGTGGGGTGTTGGTGCCGCGGTTGGTGCGTGTGGTGGGTGTTGTGGGTGGGGTGTCTGCTGGTGTGGTGGGTTCGGTTGCGGGTGGGACGGTGTTGGTGACGGGTGGGACGGGGACGTTGGGTGGGTTGGTGGCGCGTCATTTGGTGGCTGAGTACGGGGTGCGGTCGTTGGTGTTGACCAGCCGTCGAGGCATGGATGCCGAGGGTGCGGTGGAGTTGGTGGCGGAGTTGGAGGCGGCGGGCGCGGTGGTGGAGGTGGCGGCGTGTGACGTGGCGGATCGGGAGCAGTTGGCGCAGGCGTTGGCGTTGGTGCCGGAGGAGTTCCCGCTGAGGGGTGTCGTCCACGCGGCCGGCGTCCTCGACGACGCGACCGTGCAACGCCTCACCCCCGAATCCTTCGAGCGCGTCATGCGGCCGAAGGTCGACGCGGCCGTCAATCTCCACGACCTGACACGCGACGCGGATCTGGGTCTGTTCGCGCTCTACTCGTCGTACGCGGGAATTATCGGCAACGGCGGTCAGGGGAATTATGCGGCGGCGAATGCGTTTTTGGATGCGTTGGCGGCGTATCGGTGTGGGTTGGGGTTGTCGGGTGTTTCGTTGGCGTGGGGTTTGTGGGGTGCGGAGAGTGGGATGACGGGTGGTTTGGTGGAGCGGCGTGGTGGTGGGGTTGTGGGTGGTGCTGTGGTGGGGTTGTCGGTGGGTGAGGGGTTGGGTGTGTTTGATGTGGGTGTGGGGTTGGGGTCGTCGTTGGTGGTGGGGGTTCGTTTTGATTGGGGTGTGGTGCGGGGTCAGGGTGTGGGTGGTGTGTTGCCGTCGGTGTTGCGTGGGTTGGTGTCGGTGGGGGGTCGTCGTGTGGTGCGGGATGTGGGTGTGGTGGGTGGTTTGGTGGGTCGTTTGGGTGGGGTGGCTGTGGGTGAGCGGTTGTCGGTGGTTTTGGATGTGGTGCGGGGTCAGGTGGCGGGTGTGTTGGGTCATGTGTCGGGTGATGTGGTGGGTGCGGAGCGGGCGTTCAAGGATCTTGGGTTTGATTCGTTGTTGGCGTTGGAGTTGCGGAATCGGTTGAGTGAGGTGGTGGGGCTGCGGTTGCCGGCGACGTTGGTGTTCGACTATCCGACGCCGGTTGCGTTGGCCCGGTATGTGCTCGACGAACTGATGGGCGCGGACGAGACCGTGGACGCCGGGTTGGGCGCGGGTGCCCCGGTGTCGGGTGGGTTGGACGAGCCGGTGGCGATTGTCTCGGTGGCGTGCCGTTACCCGGGTGGGATTTCCTCGGCTGAGGATCTGTGGCGTCTGGTCGCCGCCGGCGGCGATGTGGTGGGCGACTTCCCGGTGGATCGGGGTTGGGATGAGGGGTTGTACGACCCGGACCCGGACGCTTTCGGGAAGAGCTACACGCGGCAGGGCGCGTTCCTGTATGACGCGGCTGATTTCGATGCGGAGTTGTTTGGTATTTCGCCGCGTGAGGCGTTGGCGATGGATCCGCAGCAGCGGTTGTTGTTGGAGGCGTCGTGGGAAGTGTTCGAGCGGGCTGGTATTTCGGTTGACGCGGTGCGCGGCAGCCGGACCGGTGTGTTCGCCGGCTCGATGTACCACGACTACGCCAGCCGCCTGAACCAGCTCCCCGAAGACGTCGAGGGGTATGTGGGCACCGGAACGGCCGGAAGCGTGGTGTCGGGCCGCCTGGCGTACACGTTCGGTCTTGAGGGTCCGGCAGTGACGGTGGACACGGCGTGCTCGTCGTCGCTCGTGGCCCTGCACCTGGCGGCCCAGGCACTCCGGCTCGGTGAGTGCGACATGGCGCTCGCGGGTGGTGTCACCATCATGGCGACGCCCGCGACGTTCATCGACTTCAGCCGGCAACGCGGCCTCGCCCCCAACGGCCGCTGCAAGCCGTTCGCTTCGGCTGCGGATGGCACGGGATGGAGTGAGGGTGTCGGTGTTCTGTTGCTGGAGCGTCTGTCGGACGCGCGGCGGAACGGGCACCAGGTGCTGGCGGTCGTGCGCGGCTCGGCGATCAACCAGGACGGTGCGAGCAATGGTTTGACGGCGCCGAATGGTCCGTCGCAGCAGCGAGTGATCCGGCAGGCGTTGAGCAGTGCTGGTCTGTCGACGGCTGATGTGGACGCGGTGGAGGCGCACGGCACGGGTACCACGTTGGGTGACCCGATCGAGGCGCAGGCGCTGATCGCGACGTACGGGCAGGGGCGGCCGGAGGACCGTCCTTTGTGGCTGGGGTCGATCAAGTCGAACATCGGCCACGCCCAGGCGGCTGCGGGTGTCGCGGGTGTCATCAAGATGGTGATGGCGATGCGCGAGGGTGTGTTGCCGCGGAGCCTTCACATCGATGAGCCGTCGGAGCACGTGGACTGGTCGGCGGGCTCGGTGGAGCTGCTGACACAGGCGCGTGAGTGGCCGGAGACGGGTGGCCGTCCGCGTCGGGCGGGTGTGTCGTCGTTCGGCGCGTCCGGGACGAACGCGCACGTGATCCTGGAGCAGGCACCGGTTGAGGACGGTACGGCGCCGGGTCCGGTGGTGATCCCGGGTGACCGGCTGCCGGTGGTGCCGTGGGTGATCTCTGCCCGGAGCACGGACGCGCTCGCCGCCCAGGCCGGGCGCCTCGCGGACGCTGCGGGCGAGTTGGACGCGGCGGACGTGGGTTGGTCGCTGATCTCGGGCCGGGCTGAGCTGTCGCACCGTGCGGTGGTGTGGGGCCGGGACGGCGAGGAGATCGTCGCCGGTCTGCGATCTGTGGAGCTGGGCGCCGGTGTGGTGGACGGCGGCTTGGCTGTTCTGTTCACGGGTCAGGGTGCGCAGCGGGCGCGGATGGGCGCTGGGCTTGCGGCCGGGTTCCCGGTGTTCGCTGAGGCGTTGGCGGAGGTGTGTGCGGGCTTTGAGGGTCTGTTGCCGCGTCCGCTGGCTGAGGTGCTGACGGCTGAGCCGGGCAGTGAGACGGCCGCTCTGCTGGATCAGACGGTGTTCACGCAGGCTGGTTTGTTCGCGGTGGAGGTGGCTGCGTGGCGGTTGGCGGAGTCGTTCGGTGTCCGTCCTGACTTCGTGGCCGGTCATTCGATTGGTGAGATCGTCGCCGCGCATGTGGCGGGGGTCTTTGATCTGGCGGACGCGTGCCGGCTGGTGGCCGCGCGTGGGTCGTTGATGCAGGCGTTGCCTGCGGGTGGCGGGATGCTGTCGGTCCAGGCGAGCGCCGATCAGGTGCGGGAGATGCTGGAAGCCGTTTCCGGTGTGGACGTCGCCGCTGTCAACGGCCCGGCCTCCGTCGTGGTGGCCGGTCCGGTGGAGGCGCTGGATGCGGTCGCGGAGCGGTTCGCTCAGGACGGGGTGAAGACGCGTCGCCTGAGTGTGTCGCACGCGTTCCACTCTCGTCTGATGGAGCCGATGCTGGCCGAGTTCGGTCAGGTCGCGGGTGAGATCACCTTCCACGCGCCGCGCATTCCGTTGGTGTCGAACGTGACGGGTGAGCTGGCGGAGCTTGAGGTCACCGAGGCGGAGTACTGGGTGCGGCATGTGCGGGAGGCGGTGCGGTTCGCCGACGGTGTCACCGCGCTGCGCCGTGCCGGGGTGTCGACGTTCCTGGAGCTGGGTCCGGACGCCACGTTGACGGCGATGGGTGCCGAGTGCCTCGACGCCGAGGACACCACGGGCGCGTTCGTGCCCTCCGCCCGCCGGGACAGGGACGAGGTGGAGATCTTCACCACCGCCCTCTCCCGCCTGTGGCAGCGCGGCGTCCCCGTCGACTGGCGTACGGCCTTCGCCGGTCGTGCCGTCCAGCGTGTCGACCTGCCCACCTACGCCTTCCAGCGCCAGCGCTACTGGCTGGAGAGCGAGACGACCGGGGACCCGGTGGGCCTGGGATTGGAGGCCGCTGGTCACCCGCTGCTGGGTGCTGCCGTGAACCTGGCTGGTGATGGCGGCGTGGTGCTGACCGGCCGGCTGTCGCTCAGCACGCACGCGTGGCTCGCGGATCACGCTGTGGACGGGAACGTTCTGTTCCCGGGGACGGGCTTCGTCGAGCTGGCGGTGCGTGCCGGCGACGAGGTCGGCTGCGGGCACCTGCGTGAACTGATGCTTCAGGCGCCGCTCGTGCTGCCCGAGCGCGGGGGCGTGCAGGTCCAGGTCGTCGTCGGCGCTGCTGACGACACGGGCCGGCGGGAGCTGCGCATCTACTCGCGGCTGGAAGGTGCCGAGCCGGACGAGGCGTGGGTCTGCCACGCGGAGGGATCGCTCGACCAGGACGCGGTTGTCGCTGTCGATGCCGACCTGGTCGCCTGGCCGCCGGCTGGTGCTGACGCCCTTGATGTGTCGGGCTTCTACGCGACCGTTGCCGAGGCCGGGTATGGGTATGGGCCGGTGTTCCAAGGGCTGCGTGCGGCGTGGCGGCGCGGCGAGGAGGTCTTTGCCGAGGTCGCGTTGCCGGAGGGTGTGGAGTCGGAGGCGTCGCGCTACGGGATCCACCCGGCGCTGCTGGACGCCGCGCTTCATGCTCTGCTGACGGGCCAGGAGGCTGGGCTGCGTCTGCCGTTCGTGTGGTCTGGTGTGTCCCTGGTGGCGTCGGGTGCGTCGTCGGTGCGGGTGCGGTTGGCGCCGGCTGGGTCGGATGCGGTGTCGGTCGTGGTGGTGGACACGTCAGGGCAGCCGGTGGCTGTCGTCGAGTCGTTGGTGTTGCGGGCGGTGGGTGCTGGGCAGTTGGTGGCGGGTGTTGGTGGTGCGGGTGTGGATGGGTTGTTCCGGGTGGAGTGGTCGCGGGTGGGTGAGGTGGTTGCTGCTGGTGGTGGTTCGGGTGTGGGTTCGGATGGGTGGTTGGTGTTGTCGGGTGTGGGTGAGGTGGGTGTGGGTGAGTTGGTGGGTGCGGTTGAGGGTGGGGTGGTTCCGTCGGTGGTGGTGTTGCCGTTGCTGGGTGGTGCGGGTGCGGGTGCGGGTGCGGGTGCGGATGTGGATGTGAGTGGTGTGGGTGGGTTGGTGGGTGGGGTGTTGGGTGTGGTGCGGGCGTTTGTGGGTGATGAGCGGTGGTCGGGTTCGCGTTTGGTTGTGGTGACGCGGGGTGCGGTGGCTGCGGTGG
>NZ_JBQQBZ010000074.1:0-8913 GCF_052245655.1 Streptomyces sp. 4N509B | reverse complement strand
CCTCCACCGCCACCATCGCCCCATCACCACGCTGCCCCTGCATCAACCGCCCACGCGCCACCACCAACGCCACCGCATCACCCAACGACAACACCCCCGCCACATGAGCAGCAGCCACCTCACCCACCGAGTGGCCCATCACGTAGTCAGGACGAACACCCCAGCTCTCCAGCAGCCGGAACAGCGCCACCTCCAACGCGAACAACGCCGGCTGCGCGAACTCCGTCCGCTCCAACACCTCCGCCTCACCAGCCAACACCCCACCCAACGAACGCCCCAGACGCTCGTCCACCACCGCGCACACCTCGTCGAACGCCGCCCCGAACACCGGGAACGCGGAGCTCAACCCAGCGCCCATTCCCAGCCGCTGCGACCCCTGCCCCGTGAACAGGAACGCCAGCCTGCCGTTGTCGCCGCCGCTCGCGCCGGCGCCGTCGTGGTCCCGCACGAGGTGCGGCGCGGCCACGCCGGAGGCGAGGGCGTCGAGTCCGGTGAGGAGGCCGTCGCGGTCCTCGCCGTGGGCGAGGACGAGGGCGGCCCGGCGTGGCAGCAGCGCCCTGCCGGTGGCGAGGGCGCGGCCGACGTCGGCGGGTCGCAGCTCGGGATGGGCGCCGAGGTGGTCGCGCAGGCGGGCGGCCTGGGCGCGCAGGGCCTCGGCGGTGGCTGCGGAGAGGACGACCGGCAGGGGTGCGTTCGTGTCGGGGGTCTCCTCGTGGCTCGGCTCGCCGGCGAGGTCGGGGGTGGGCTGTTCGAGCACGACGTGGGCGTTGGTGCCGCTGATGCCGAACGACGACACACCCGCCCGCCGCGGCCGGCCCTCCACCTCCGGCCAGTCCTGTTCCCGTGTCAGCAGACGCACCTCGCCCGTCGACCAGTCGACATGGGACGAGGGCGCGTCCACGTGCAGCGTCCGTGGCAGCAGGCCGTGGCGCATGGCCTGCACCATCTTGATCACACCGGCCACGCCCGACGCGGCCTGCGTGTGACCGATGTTCGACTTCACCGACCCCAACCACAACGGCCGACCCGCCGGCCGACCCTGACCATAGGTCGCCAACAGCGCCTGCGCCTCGATCGGATCGCCGAGGGTCGTGCCGGTGCCGTGGGCCTCGACGGCGTCCACGTCCGCCGTCAACAGGCCCGCACCCGCCAACGCCTGCCGGATCACCCGCTGCTGCGACGGACCGTTCGGCGCCGTCAGACCGTTCGACGCGCCGTCCTGGTTGACCGCGCTGCCACGCACCACCGCCAGCACCCGGTGTCCGTTGCGCCGCGCGTCCGACAACCGCTCCACCACCAGGACGCCGACACCCTCACCCCACCCGGTGCCGTCCGCCGCCTCCGCGAACGGCTTGCACCGGCCATCCGCCGCCAACCCCCGCTGCCGGCTGAACTCCACGAACGCCCCCGGCGTCGGCATGACCGTGACGCCGCCCGCCAGGGCCATCGAGCACTCGCCCTGCCGCACCGCCTGCACCGCCAGGTGCAACGCCACCAACGACGACGAACACGCCGTGTCCACCGTCACCGCGGGACCCTCAAGGCCGAGCGTGTAGGCCACCCGGCCCGACGCGACGCTCGCCGCGCTGCCGTTGCCGAGGTATCCCTCCAGCTCGAGGGCCGCCGGGGAGCCGTTGCCGTAGCCGCCGTGGATCAGGCCGGCGAAGACGCCGACGGCCTCACCCCGCAGGCTGTGCGGATCGATCCCGGCATGCTCCACCGCCTCCCACGACGCCTCCAACAACAACCGCTGCTGCGGGTCCATCGCCAACGCCTCACGCGGCGAGATCCCGAAGAACTCCGCGTCGAACTCAGCCGCCCCGTGCAGGAACCCACCCTCCCGCACATACGACGTCCCGACGCGGTCCGGGTCGGGATCGAAGAGCGATCCCAGGTCCCAACCGCGGTCGGTCGGGAACGGCGACACCGCGTCGACCCCCTCCACCACCAACCGCCACAGCTCGTCCGGCGAGGACACCCCACCCGGATACCGACACGCCATCCCCACGATCACCACCGGATCGTCCGCGACGGCGCGGCGAGCGGCCTCGCTCCCGCCCGTCGCCGCCTCGGGGGCGGCCTGCGACGGCGCCTCGGGCGCGAGCTGCGCGCGCAGGTAGCCGGCCAGGGCCTCGGGGGTCGGGTAGTCGAAGACGGCCGTGGCCGGCAGCCGCAGCCCACTCGCCGCGTTGAGCCGGTTCCGCAGCTCCAGCCCGAGCAGCGAGTCGAAGCCGAGTTCCTTGAACGGCCGGCCCGCGGCGACCTCGCCGGCCGTCGCGTGGCCGAGCACGGCGGCGGTCTGGGCGCGCACGAGTTCCACGAGCTCGTCGAGCGAGGCCGTCGCCAGCCGTGCCGGGGACCCGGCGGCTGCCGCGAGGGCCGCCCGGCGGCGGGCGGCCGGGGCCCGCACCAACCCGCGCAGCAGCGGCGGCAGCTCGTCGACGGCGGCCCGTGCGCGCAGCGCGGCGGTGCGCAGGCGGATCGGCGCCACGACGGTCTCCGCGGCGGCGAGGCCAGCGTCGAGGAGCGCGAGCCCGTCGGCCGTCGTCAGCTCCTCGATGCCCGCCCTGCCCATGCGGGCGAGGTCCTCGCGCTGGAGCCCGCCCGTCATGCCGCTGCGCTCGGCCCACAGGCCCCACGCCAGGGACACCGCCGGAAGGCCCTGGGCACGGCGGTGCAGCGCGAGGGCGTCGAGGAACGCGTTGGCGGCGGCGTAGTTGCCCTGGCCCCGGCCGCCGAGGAGGCCGGCCGCCGAGGAGAAGAGCACGAACGCCGACAGCCCGTGGTCGCGGGTCAGCTCGTGCAGGTGCCAGGCGGCGTCCACCTTGGGCCGCAGCACCCGCGTGAGCTGCTCGGGCTCCAGCGCCTCCACCACGCCGTCGTCGAGGACACCGGCCGCGTGCACGACGGCCGTCAGGGGATGCTCCGCGGGGACGCCCGCCAGCAGCTCGGCCACCGCCTCCCGCTCGGCGACGTCGCACGCCGCGACCGTGGCCGTGGCGCCCGCGCCGGCCAGCTCCGCCAGCAGCTCCGCCACGCCCTCGCCCTCCGCGCCGCGGCGGCCGACGAGCAGCAGCCGGCGGACCCCGTGTTCCTCCGCCAGGTGCCGGGCGACGAGGCGGCCCAGGGTTCCCAGGCCGCCGGTGACGAGCACCGTCCCGTTCCCGAAGGGCGCGGGCGAGGGGGCGGACGCGGGGGTGGGGGCGGCCGACGGCATGGTCAGGACGATCTTGCCGATGTGCCGGGCCTGGCTCAGGTACCGCAACGCCTCGGGCGCCCGCCGCACGTCCCACGTGGTCGTGGGGAGCGGCGTCACCACGCCCGCCTCGGCGAGTTCGACCAGTTCGGCCAGCAGCTCCCCGACCCGCTCAGGGCCGGCCTCGACGAGGTCGAACGCCCGGTAGCTGACGTCGTCGCGCGCGGCCCCGTCGCGGATGTCGGTCTTGCCCATCTCGACGAAGCGGCCGCCCGGCGCGAGCAGGCGTTGACCGGCGTCGACGAAGTCGCCGGCGAGTGAGTTCAGGACGACGTCGACGCCGCGGCCGTCGGTGGCGGCGCGGAACGCGTCCTCGAAGTCGAGGGTCCGCGACGACGCGATCCGGTCCTCGGTCAGTCCGCTCGCGCGCAGCACCCCCCACTTCGGTGGGCTGGCCGTGCCGAAGACCTCGGCGCCCCAGTGCCGGGCGAGCTGCACCGCGGCCATCCCGACGCCGCCGGCGGCGGCGTGCACGAGGACGGACTCGCCGCGGTGGAGCCCGGCGAGGTCGCGCAGGCCGTAGGCCGCCGTGAGGAAGGTGATCGGCACCGTGGCGGCCTCCACGAACGACCAGCCGGACGGCATGCGCGTGAGCATCCGCGCGTCCGCGACGGCCGTCGGGCCGAAGGAGCCCGGCAGCAGGCCCATGACCCGGTCGCCGGGGCGCAGGCCCGTCACCTCGGGGCCGACGTCGAGGACGACGCCGGCGCCCTCGCCGCCGAGCCCGTCCTGGTCGTCGCGGGCGGTGACCATGCCGAGGGCGAGGGCGACGTCACGGAAGTTGAGGCCGGCGGCGCGGACGGCGACCCGCACCTGACCGGGCGGCAGCGGCTCGCGCACGCCGGGGCAGGGCACGAGCCGGACGTTGTCCAGCGTCTGTGCCGACGGGCTCCCGCTGCCGGCGTCGACGCTGTCTCCGCCGCCGGCCGCGTCGCCCAGCTCCAGCCGCCAGGCGTCGGGCGCGTCGGGTGGCGGGGTGAGCGCGCGCCCGGACCGTTCGAGCCGCGGCGCGTGGAGGCCGCCGGAGCGGACCGCGAGCTGCGGCTCGCCGCTGGCCACCGCCGACGCCGCGAGGGAGCGCAGCCGGCTCCCGGAACCGCCCTCCTCGTCGACGTCGAGGAGGACGAACCTGCCCGGGTGCTCCGCCTGCGCCGACCGCAGCAGTCCCCACGCGGCGGCGCCCGCGAGATCCCGGACCTCCTCGCCCGGCTGGACGGCGACGGCGCCCCGGGTGACCAGCACCAGCGGGCCCTCGCCCGCCGCGTCCTCGGCGGCGAGGTGGTCGCGCACCAGGGTCAACGCCCGGGTGACGGCGTCGTGGACGGCCACGGGCAGGTCGCCGGAGGAGGGCGTGGGACCGGGGGCCGGCGTGGAGGCAGCGGTGGTGAACTCCACCAGCCTGGTGACGACGCCCTGCTCGTCCCCGCCGGCGGCGTCCGCGCCCCCGTCCCCCTCCGCGTCGTCGGCGCCCTCGGCGCCCTCGCGCGGCGGCGGCGTCACCGACGCCCACACCAGCCGGAACAGCGACTCGTCGGCGACGCGCGAGCCCGCGCGGTCGAGGTCGACGGCGTTGAAGGGGCGGGCGACGAGCGACCCGACCGACAGGACCGGCGCCCCCTCGCCGTCCCACGCCTCGACGGCCACCGCGTCCGGGCCGCGGCCGGTGAGCCGGACCCGCAGGAGGGTGGCGCCGGTCGCGTGAAGGGAGACGTCCCGCCAGGAGAACGGCAGCCGGCCCTCGCCTTCGAGGACCCCGCCCAGGCGCAGCGCCTGGACACCGGCGTCCAGCAGCGCGGGGTGCAGGGCGAACGCGGCGCCCGTGGCGGCACGGTGCTCCGTCGCCTCGGGCGTCAGCTCGACCTCGGCGAGCAGCGCGTCGCCGTGCCGCCAGGCGCGCCGCAGTCCGCGGAACGCGGGGCCGTAGCCGAACCCGGCTTCGGCGGCCCGCTCGTAGAACCGCTCAAGGGGGGCGGCGACGGCGCCCTCCGGGGGCCACGGGGTCATGTCGTCGGGGGGCGTGGCGGTGCCCTCGGCGAGGACGCCGCTCACGTGGCGCGTCCACGCGCCCTCGTCCGCGTCGCCGCCCTCGCGGGCGTGGAGGGTGAGGGTGCGTCGGCCGTCGTCGTCCGGCGCGCCGAGCACCAGCTGCACGCGTAGCTCGCCGTCGTCGGGCACCGCCAAGGGCGCCTCCAGCGTCAGCTCCTCGACGCGCCCACAGCCGACCCGGTCGCCCGCGTGCACCGCCAGCTCCAGCAGCGCCGTGCCGGGCACCAGGACCACGCCGTTGACCGCGTGGTCGGCGAGCCATGGAGAAGTCCGCAGCGAGACGCTCCCGGTGAACAGGTGGCCGCCGCTGTCCACCAACTCCACGCCAGCACCGACCAACGGATGACCCGTCTCACCCAACCCCAGGGCATCAGGGCTACTTGTCGACACATCGCCAACCAACCAGAACCGCTGGCGCTGGAAGGGGTAGGTCGGTATGTCGACCTGGCGGCCGGTTGGCAGAACCTTCGCCCACTCGACGGGTACGCCGTTGACCCAGGCCTCACCCAACGAGGTGAGGAACCGCTCCCAGCCGCCCTCACCCCGCCGCAACGTCCCGACGGCGACGGCGTCCTCGATCCCCACCGCGAGAACCGGATGGGCACTCACCTCGACGAAGACGCCGAAGCCCTGGGCGGCCAGGGCGTGTGTGACCTGGCCGAACCGGACGGTCTGCCGCAGGTTGTCGAACCAGTACTCCGCCGTCAGCTCCGTCGTGTCGATGACCTCCCCGGTGACGGTGGAGTGGAACGGCACTTCCCCCGCCATCGGCTCGACGGACGCCAGATCGGCGAGGATCCGGTCCCGCAGCTCCTCCACCTGCGGCGAATGGGACGCGTAGTCCACGGGGATGCGGCGTGCCCGTACCCCGTCGTACTCGCAGGCCGCCACCAGCTCGTCCAACGCCGCCGGCTCACCCGACACCACCGTCGCCCTTGGCCCGTTCACCGCCGCCACCGACAACCGACCCGGCCACCCACCGATGCGTGTCTCCACCGCATCGACCGGCTCGTTCACCGACACCATCCCCCCACGACCCGCAAGCGCCGCCCGAATCGCCTGGCTGCGCAACGCCACCACCCGCGCCCCATCCGACAACGACAACCCACCCGCCACCACCGCCGCCGCAATCTCCCCCTGCGAATGACCCACCACCGCCGCCGGCTCCACCCCGGCCGAGCGCCACAACCCCGCCAACGACACCATCACCGCCCACAACACCGGCTGCACCACATCCACCCGCCCCAACCACCCCTCCTCCTCCGACTCCAACACCTCAACCAACGACCACTCCACAAACGCAGACAACGCCTCCTCACACGCCCCGATCCACTCCGCGAACACCGGCGACACACCCAACAACTCCCGCCCCATCCCCACCCACTGCGACCCCTGACCCGGAAACACAAACACCGGACCGTCGGCCCCCGGGGCGACCTCACCACGCACCACATCCCCAGCCACCACCACAGCACGACGCGCCAACCCCGCCCGACCCGTCGCCAACGACCACCCCAGGTCCGCCAGGTCGAGGTCCCCAGCGGCGGCGACCTCCCGCACACGTTGCACCAGCTCCGTCAACGCGCCCTCGTCCGCCGCCGACACCACCAACGGCACCACACCGCCGCCCGCGCCGGACCCGACCGGGCGCGGCTCCTCGCCCTCCTCGATCACCACGTGCGCGTTCGTCCCGCTCGCGCCGAACGAGGAGACCGCGGCGCGACGAGGCCGCCCCTGGTCCGGCCAGTCCACCGCCTCGGCCAAGAGGCGCACCTCGCCCGTCGACCAGTCGACGTGGGGAGACGGCTCGTCCACGTGCAGCGTCCGCGGCAACACCCCGTGCCGCATCGCCTCCACCATCTTGATGACGCCACCCACACCCGCAGCCGCCTGCGCATGCCCGATGTTCGACTTCAACGACCCCAACCACAACGGCCGACCCACCGGACGACCCTGCCCATACGTCGCCAACAACGCCTGCGCCTCGATCGGATCACCCAACGTCGTCCCCGTACCATGGCCCTCCACCACGTCCACATCCGCCGTCGACAACCCCGCACTGCTCAATGCCTGACGAATCACCCGCTCCTGCGACGGACCGTTCGGCGCCGTCAGACCGTTCGACGCGCCGTCCTGGTTGATCGCACTCCCCCGCACCACCGCGAGCACCCGATGCCCGTTGCGCCGGGCGTCCGACAGCCGCTCCACCAACAGCAGACCCACACCCTCGGAGAAGCCGGCGCCGTCCGCCGCGGCGCCGAACGCCTTGCAGCGGCCGTCGGGCGACAGGCCCCGCTGCCGGCTGAACTCGACGAAGAGCTGCGGCGTGGACATGACCGTCACGCCGCCCGCCAGCGCCAGATCGCACTCGCCCTGCCGCAGCGCCTGCACCGCCAGGTGCAACGCCACCAACGACGACGAACACGCCGTGTCCACCGTCACCGCAGGACCCTCAAGACCGAAGGTGTAGGCGACCCTGCCGGATATGACGCTGCTGGAGGCGCCCGTCGCGAGGAAGCCCTCGACGTCCTCCGGGACCGTGGTCAGGCGGCTGCCGTAGTCGTGGTACATGACGCCGGCGAAGACGCCGGTCTGGCTGCCGCGCACCGACAACGGGTCGATCCCGGCCCGCTCGAACGCCTCCCACGACGCCTCCAACAGCAGCCGCTGCTGCGGATCCATCGCCAACGCCTCACGCGGCGAGATCCCGAACAACCCCGCGTCGAACTCGGCCGCGCCGTCCAGGAAGCCGCCGTGGCGGGTGTAGGAGGTGCCCGAGTGTTCGGGGTCGGGGTCGTAGAGGGACCCGACGTCCCAGCCGCGGTCCGTCGGGAAGGCCGAGACCGCGTCACCACCCTCCGCCACCAGGCGCCACAGCTCCTCCGGCGAGGACACCCCACCCGGATACCGACACGCCATCCCCACGATCGCGACCGGCTCGTCGAGCGTCGCGCTCGCGACGGACGCCGGTCGTCGCCGTGCGGGTGCCTCGGGCAGGTCGAGGACGCGCAGGCGCAGGAACTCGGCGAGCGCCTCGGGCGTCGGGTGGTCGAAGACGAGGGTGGCGGGCAGGCGCAGCCCGGTCTCCGAGGTGAGACGGTTCCGCAGCTCGACCGCCGTCAGGGAGTCGAAGCCCAGCTCCTTGAAGGCGCGGCCGGCGGCGACGGTCGCGGTGGAGGAGTGGCGCAGGACGGCCGCGACGTTCTCCCGGACGAGGCGGAGGACGACCTTGCGCTGCTCGGGTTCCGCGAGGACGCCGAGTTGCTGGCGCAACGGAGTGGTTCGGGCCGTGTCGCTCGCTCGGCGCCGCCGGACGGGGCGCGGTCCGACGCCGCGCAGCAACGGGGACGCGCCGGGGTGGGAGGCCGCGGCGGCGACGTCGAGACGGGCGGCCACGAGCACGGCGTCCGAGGCGCGTTCGGGGGGCGCGGTGAGCGCGACGTCGAAGAGTTCCAGGGCTTCCTCGGTGGCCATGGGCAGGATGCCGCCTTGCTCCATCCGTGCCTCCTCCGCCACACCCACCCCCGCCGTCAACCCACTCCGCTCCTCCCACAACCCCCACGCCAACGACACCCCAGGCAACCCCAACCCACGCCGATAACCCACCAACC
>NZ_JBQQBZ010000073.1:0-9428 GCF_052245655.1 Streptomyces sp. 4N509B | reverse complement strand
CCCCCGACCCCGGCACGTGCTCACGCCGTGCGGTACGCGTCGATGATCGTCTGCGTCGTCACGTTGCCCTCGGCGTCGGTGACCTCGGCGCGGAGGGAGACGCTGCCGCCCGCGGCCGGGTTGGTGACCCGGACGGCGCCGTCGACGACGCGGGCCTCCCGCCAGCTCTCGCCGCCGTCCGTGGAGACGGACACGGTGAGCCGTCCGCCCTCCTCGGCGCCGGAGCCCTGGACGGTGACCGGCACGGTCGTCCTCCTGCCCGCCTCCGCCGTGCTGTCCAGCGCCAGGCGGGGCGCGAACCGGACCGCGCTCGCCGGGATCTCGGCGAGGACGCCGGCCGCCGGCCTGGCGGAGGTGAAGGTGTAGGAGGCGGTGACCTCCGTGCTCACGTCCGCGGCCAGGCCGCCGCCGGTCACGGTCGTGACCAGCTCGTAGGTGGCCTCCTCGGGCGGCAGCTCGAACGCCGCCCAGTCCAGGAGGCCGTCGGCCGTGGCGAACTCCTCGCCGTCCCGGTACAGCGTGGTGCGGGCCGCGGCGAACGCGCTCTCGCCGCGGTTGCCGGCGCCGTCCGCGAGCGGGTTGACCCAGCCGAGGAGGAGGTCGCCGTCGCGGAACAGGCCGTCGCCCTCGCTGCCCAGCGACGGGCCGAAGACGCCGACGTTGAGCGTCTCCCGGTAGTGCCGTCCGGCCTCGTAGGTCCGGCTGGGGGTGTGGTAGGACGCCTGGTGGGTGCTCCCGGTGTCGTCCTGGACGAGGTTCGCGGTCCACTCGCCGGCCTCGGCCTGGACGAACGCCCGCGTGGTGCGCGGCAGGGGCTGGTAGGAGGCGGTGGCGGCCAGTCCCGCGATCGGGACGTGGACGAGGAGCGCCCCGGTCCGGTCCGGCAGGGAGGCGCCCTGCCGGACGGTCAGCCGGGCGAAGTCACGCGCCGTGAGGTGCTGGCTCAGCCCGGTGGGGAACGCGTCCCGGCGGGTGGCGGCCGTGTGGTACCGCCGCTCGCCGTCGCTCCAGACGCTGCCGACCGCGCTGTGGACGTCCCAGTCCGCCGGCACGGGACCGCCGAGCTGCGCGGTGCCCATGCCCTCGGGGGCGGGCCCCGCGTACCAGGAGAGGCCGGCCGCGGCGCCGCCCGGCGTGAAGAAGGTGAAGTCGGCCCCGACGTCGACGCGTTCGGCGTCGCGGGCCGCCACGGTGACGTCGATCGGCGCGGCGTCGCGGGCGTCGAAGTTAAGGCTCGTGTCCCCGTCGACCGTCACCTGGGGTCGAAGGAGCCAGTCGAGGGCGAGGGTGTCCTCGTTCGCGTCGCGGACCAGGACGACGGCCTCGGCGAGGTAGGTGCCGGCCGGGACGCGCAGCGTGGCGGGTCCCTCGCCGGTGGGCAGGTGGATCCAGTCGCCGGTGGCCGTGTCGGTGAGCGTGCCCACCCAGTCCTCGGACCCGGCCGGCCGGCCGTCGCGGCCGGTGGCCTCGACCGTCACGTCGTGGCTCTCCACCTCACGCTCGACGGAGCCGACGGCGCGGACGGTCCGGCCCCCGGGCCCGGTCGCCGTCACCTCCAGCGTGTAGGGGCCGTCGAGCTCCGGGACCGTGGTGTCGGCGGTGACCTCGACGGTGGCGGCGGAGCCGGAGGGCACGGTCACCTCCTCCCGGCCGAGGGTGAACGTGCCCTCCGGGGCCGGGGCGCCGTCGGGGCCGCGACCGGTGGCCGACAGCCGGAGGGTGACGTCCTCGGCGCCCAGGTTGCGGTACGTCAGCTCCCGCGTGATCGGCGCGTCGTCGGCGTGGGGCCACTCGGCGACGCCGAAGGTCAGGCCGCCCGGCTCGGGCAGGACGGTCTGGTCGAGGGCGGCGGCCACGTCGAGGCGTCCGGTGCCCTGCTCGAAGGGCGTGTGGTCGCCGGGCTCGGCGGCGGAGACGAGGGCCGCCCTGATGTCCTCGCCGGTCCACTCCGGGTGCCGCTGCGCCAGGAGCGCGGCGGCACCCGCGACGTGCGGGGTGGCCATGGAGGTGCCGTCCATGGCCGCGTAGCCCTCGGCGACCCGCGGCGCCCGCCGGTCGACGAAGCTGCCGGGCGCCGCGGCGGCGCCTATCGCGACCCCGGGCGCGGTGAGGTCGGGCTTGACGGCGCCGTCGCGCACCCGGGGGCCGGTCGAGGAGAACGGCGCCAGGACGTCGGACTTGTCCACCGCGCCGACGGTGAGGGCGGCCTCGGCCTGCCCCGGGGTGCCGACGGTCTCCGGGCCGATGCCGCCCGCGTTGCCGGCGGCCACGACGAAGAGGGTGTCGGACGCGGCGGAGAGGGTGTTGACGGCCTCCTCCAGCGGGTCGACCTCGGTGCTCGCGTCCAGCGAGAGGCTCATGTTGACGACGTCGGCGCCCTGCTCGACGGCCCACTCCATGCCGGCCACGATCCAGGAGGTGCGGCCGAAGCCGTCGCGGTCGAGGACCTTGCCGTTGAGGAGGCTGGCGCCGGGCGCGACGCCGGTGTGGAGGCCGTCGGAGGCGGCGCCGGTGCCGGCGGCGATGGAGGCGACGTGGGTGCCGTGGCCGAAGGCGTCGCCGAGCTCGGGATCGTCGGTGAAGTTGCGGGTGGCCGTCACCTTTCCGGCGACGTCCTCGTGGTCGGGGCTGATGCCGGTGTCGAGGACGGCGATGGTGGTGCCGGTGCCGTCGTGGCCGGCCTCCCAGGCCCGGGGCGCGCCGACCTGCGGGACGCTGTCGGCGAGACTGGCCTCGGCGACGGCGTCCAGCACGACGCGCTCCACGCCGGGCGCCGCGGCCAGCGTCCGCGCGGCCGAGCCGGGGCGCGTCAACGCCCGCCAGGTGGCGGCGGCCTCGTCGGGCGGGACCTGGAGGGCCTCGCCGTCGATCGAGTCGAGGGCGAGCGTGTCCCCGGGCGAGGCACCCGCCGCCCGCAGCCCGGCGCGGGCGCGGCGCGCCGGCGCCCCCTCCTCGTAGGTGACGATGACGGGCACGGTGGCGCCGTACTGCTCGCGGCTGAGCTCGGTGACGTTGAACAGGCGGCGGTCGACCGTGCCGCTGGCGACCAGCGGCAGGGCGTCGGCCGGGATCGCGTAGGTCGCGCCCTCGCGCGCGTCGCGCAGCACCTGGACGGGGACGCTCTCCCGTCCCTCGGCACGGACCAGGCCGGTGACGCGGCCTTCGCCGTCCACGACGACGCGGTCACCGGTGATCAGCGTGACCTGGCGCGTGACCTCGGCGGCACTCGGGTGACGCGCGCGTTCCCGCGTCTCCTCCTCGGCCCCGGGCGGTGTCAGGCCGGCCGTCAGCCCCACGGCGACGGCCGCCGCTACGGCGGCCAGGGCCGTGCGTCTGGTTCGTGAGTGACTCATACGCGGTAAGACGCCCCAGGGGGGCGGGGGTTGCGCACGAGGGGCGGGCGGGCCGCGAGGCGCGCCGGCGCGGCCGGCGTGGACGGAACGGCCGGGCTGGGTGGGGCGTGAGGGCGGTGGTGGTCACGCCCTGTCGAGCACGCTGCGCGCGATCCCGTCGAGGATGTCGTGCTCGCTGACGACGACCTCGCGCGCCCCGGTGCGTTCCATGATCGTGAGCAGCACCAGCGCGCCGGCGCCGATCACGTCGACCCGGCCCGGGTGCATCACGGGGATCGCGGCCCGCTCGGCGTGGGTCGCGGCCAGCAGTTCGCCCGTGACGCGTCGGACCTCCTCGACCGGGACGCGCGTGTGGTGGATGACGGCCGAGTCGTAGGCCGGCAGCCCGAGCGCGATGGCGGCGACGGTGGTGACCGAGCCTGCCAGCCCGACCAGGGTGTGGGCCCGGCCCAGCGGCACGGTGTCGGCGGCGACGTCGAGCGCGGCGCCGACGTCGGCGGCGATCGACGCGACCTGCGCGGCGGACGGCGGGTCCGCGATCCGGCCGTCGCCGCCCGTCAGGTGGCGCTCGGTCAGGCGGACGCAGCCGATGTCGACGCTGCGGGCGGCCTCGACCCGGTCGTCGCCCAGCACGAACTCCGTCGAGCCGCCGCCGATGTCGACCACGAGGTACGGCGGGGCCAGGGCGAGGGGGGCGAGGCCGGCCGTGGCGCCGGCGAAGGAGAGCGCGGCCTCCTCGTCGCCGGTGATCACCTCGGGCGTCACGCCGAGGATGTCCGCGACGCCGCGGACGAACTCGTCGCGGTTCTCGGCGTCGCGGGAGGCGGAGGTGGCCACGAAGCGGAGCCGCTCGGGTGGGACGCCGTAGGAGCGGAGGACGGCGGCGTAGTCGCGGCAGGCGGCAAGCGTCCGCGCGAGCGCCTCGGGGGCGAGGCGGCCGGTGCGGTCGACGCCCTGGCCGAGGCGGACGATCTCCATCCGCCGTTCGAGGTCGGTCAGCCGGCCGGTGGCGGGGTCGGCCTCGGCGACCAGCAGCCGGATGGAGTTCGTGCCGCAGTCGATCGCCGCCGCGGTCGTCGCCGTCATGCCGCGTCGCTCCCTTCCTCGGGCGTGCCGGGGGGTGGGTCGCCGGCCTGGCCGTCGGCCTGGCTGTCCGTCTGGCCGTCCGTCGTCTCGTGCGTCGCGGCGGCGCCCGGTGTCCCGTCGGCCCCGCCGGTGACGGGCACGCAGGGACCCTTGCGCCACCACTCGGGCAGCAGCGCCAGCGTCTCGTCGCCCAGCGGGTTCACGCCGGGCCCGGCCGCCAGCGCGTGGGCGGCCAGCACGTGCAGGCACTTCACCCGGGTGGGCATCCCACCCGCGCTGGGGAAGCCGGGGAGCGGCCCGACGGCGTCGCGGCGCGCCAGGTAGTCCTCGTGGGCCGCGCGGTAGGCGGCGGCGAGCTCGGGGTCCTCGGCCAGCCGTTGTGTCATCTCCCTCATCAGCCCGCTGGCCTCCAGCGTGCCGATGGCGGAGGCGGCGCGCGGGCAGGTGAGGTAGTACAGCGTGGGGAACGGGGTGCCGTCCGGCAGGCGCGGGGAGGTCTCCACGACGTCGGGGTTGCCGCACGGGCAGCGGTGGGCGACCGCGCGCAGCCCGCGCGGCGGGCGTCCGAGCTGGGCGGCGATCGCGGCCGTGTCGGCGGGGGTGGGTGCTGGGGTGGGTGCGTCCGTCTCGTTCACGTCTTCCGTCTCCTCGCGGCGTCGTCGGCGGGCGGGCCCGGTCACCGGCCCTGGCCGCCGCCCGAGGCTCCGGGGACGCCGGAGGCACCGGAGGACGGGTCGACCCCGTTCCACAGCTCCTCGAACCAGGGCCGTTCCTCGGCGGCCTCCCGCTCCTCCCGGCGGGCCTCGCGCGTCTCCCTCGCCTCCTGCGTCTCCTCCGCCTCCTCGTCGGCGTCCCCGCTCCCGGGGAAGACCAGGCCCGTCTCCCCGGGGCGGACGTACTGGAGGTGCTCGCGCGCCTGCTGCTCCACGTAGGCCGGGTCCTGCCAGCGGGCCTCCTGGTCCCGCAGCCGCTCCACGCGCTCACGGGCCTCGGCCACCTCGCGGCGCTGCTCGGCGATGTCGGCCCGCTGGGCGACGTACTGCCGCACCGGGTACGCCAGGGCGACGACCAGGCCGCCGACGACGAGGACGAGGAGGGCGGCGCGGCCGGTGAGCCGGGTGCGGGGCCGGCGCAGCCGGCGGTTCTGCGCCCGGTACACGTGGGCCGCGGCCTGCTCGCCCAGCGCCTTCAGCCGGGCGGTCGTGGAGAACCGGTCGTGCTGCTCGGCGGCCATCCCACCTCCTGTGTGCCCGCGCCCGCGGTGCCCGCGCCCGGCGTGCCGGGCGGCGGGCGCCACGGGTCGGCCTGGTCCGGTGCGCTCCTCCCCCGCCGGCGCGGGAGGGGGAGGAGCCGGTCTGGTGCGGCGGACCGGCGGCCTGCCGCGTGTCAGCCCTTGAAGCGGGGGAACGCGGTGCGGCCGGCGTACACCGCCGCGTCGTCGAGGATCTCCTCGATGCGCATCAGCTGGTTGTACTTGGCCACGCGCTCCGAGCGGGCGGGGGCGCCGGTCTTGATCTGGCCGCAGTTGGTCGCCACGGCCAGGTCCGCGATGGTGACGTCCTCCGTCTCGCCGGAGCGGTGGGACATCATGCACGCGAAGCCGTTGCGCTGCGCCAGCTCGACCGCGTCGAGGGTCTCGGTGAGGGAGCCGATCTGGTTCACCTTGACCAGCAGGGCGTTGGCGGCCCTGTTGTCGATGCCGCGCTGGAGCCGCTCGGGGTTGGTGACGAACAGGTCGTCGCCGACGATCTGCACCCGGTCGCCGAGGCGGCCGGTCAGGGTCTGCCAGCCGTCCCAGTCCTCCTCGCTCAGCGGGTCCTCGATGGACACCAGCGGGTAGGCGGAGACGAGCTCGGCGTAGTAGTCGGTCATCTGGGCGGCGGTGCGGGAGGAGCCCTCGAAGGCGTAGGCGCCGTCCTTGAAGAACTCCGTGGCGGCGATGTCGAGGGCGAGCGCGATGTCCTGGCCGGGGGTGTACCCGGCCTTCTCGATGGCCTCGACGATGAGGTCGAGCGCCTCGCGGTTGGAGTCGAGGTTCGGCGCGAAGCCGCCCTCGTCACCCAGGCCGGTGGCGAGGCCCCGCTTGCGCAGCACGGACTTCAGGGTGTGGTAGGTCTCGGCGCCCCAGCGCACCGCCTCGGAGAAGGACTCGGCGCCGATCGGGGCGATCATGAACTCCTGGACGTCCACGTTGGAGTCCGCGTGGGAGCCGCCGTTGAGGATGTTCATCATCGGCACCGGCAGCAGGTGCGCGTTGGGTCCGCCGAGGTAGCGGAAGAGCGGCAGGTCGCGGGACTCGGCGGCGGCGTGGGCGACGGCCAGGGAGACGCCGAGGATGGCGTTGGCGCCCAGGGCCGACTTGTCGGTGGTGGCGTCGAGGTCGAACATGGCCTGGTCGATCAGGCGCTGCTCGGTGGCGTCGTAGCCGACGAGTTCGGGGCCGATCTGCTCGGTGACGGCGAGCACGGCCTTCTCGACGCCCTTGCCCAGGTACCGGGAGCTGTCCCCGTCGCGCAGTTCCAGTGCCTCGAAGGCGCCCGTGGAGGCGCCCGAGGGCACGGCGGCGCGACCCGTGCTGTGGTCGTCGAGGTGGATCTCGACCTCGACGGTCGGGTTGCCTCGCGAGTCGAGGATCTCCCGGGCGACGACGACATCGATGGAGGACACGGGGTCTCCTTACGGTCTCGTGAATGTCTCGTGGCGGCATCAGCGGCATCAAGCGTGACGTCGGCGTGAAGAGCCTAACCGCCTCCGGGCGGGCCTCGGCCCGCAGCCCACCCCGCGGCACGGTTTTTTGTTTAAGAGCGAAAGAAAACCCGGTGCAGGGCGCGTGAACGCCCCGCACCGGGATGCCGCGCCGCGGGCGGCGCGGCGTGATCCGCGACGGCAGGTCAGATGCTGAGCTCCTGGCCCGGGAGGATCAGGTCCGGGTTGTCGCCGATGACCGACTTGTTCTGGTCGTAGAGGCGCTGCCAGGTGGTGTCGTGCGCGGAGGCGATGAGGGAGAGCGTGTCGCCCTTGCCCACCACGTGGACGCCGCCCTGGCCCGAGGGGGCGGACTGCTGGGACTGGTCGGCCTCGGGCTCCGGCTCCGGCTCCGGGGCGGGCTCCGGCTCGGCCTCGGGCGCCGCGGCGCCGCTGCCGCTCGGGTCGACCTCGGCGGCCGGGCCGCCCGCGGTCAGGCCCGCCTGGGGGCCGCAGACCGGCCAGGCGCCGGGGCCCTGCATGGACAAAAGGACCTCGGCGGTGGCGATCTGCTGGTCCTTGGTGGCCAGGTCGGCGCGCGCGGCGTACTGCGTGCCGCCGGCGGCCTCCCAGCTGGACTGGGTGAACTGCAGGCCCCCGTAGAAGCCGTTGCCGGTGTTGATGGCCCAGTCGCCGCCGGACTCGCACTGGGCGACGGCGTCCCAGGTCTCGACGGAGGCGGCCTGGGCGCCGGTGGCGCCGACCAGGGGGATCGCGACCGCGGCGCCGGTGACGCCGGCTGCCGCGATGAAACGGGACGACCTGGAGGGGCGACGGTGACGACCCTTGCCCGTGAACAGCATGACGTTCCTTCTCACCGACGCCTGCGAGGTGAGCTGTCGGGTTCGGGCCGGTGAGTGGCCCGGCCGGCTGCTGCCGGCTTCACCCCGAGCCGCGGCCGGTCACGTCGACCGGTCACGGCGGCCACGGCCGGCGGTGTGGTGGCTGCCGGGACGTGGTGGGTCCCCCGCTCCTGCCTGCGGTGCTGACGCGTTGGTACTCCGAGGGCCGGCGGCAGGATTCGGCGTTGCGGCCCTGGCACCCGGCGGGAAGCCGGGCGCTGGACACTAATCACATGGCAGCTAACGGTTCAAGAACGATCAAGATCACGCAAAAAGGGCTACCTTGACGGTCAGCGGAGGAATCAGCGCAGGTCAGCAGACATGGACCCGGACAGAACAGGCAGACACGCCGGTTCCTGGACGAGACGATCCTCACACCCACATGGCGTCACATCAGTCCCGAACAGCATCTGAAATGACCGGACCTCACACTTCATAACGGACAAGAAGGGCGGCCGGTCGGGCCATAAGTCCAGGTATGGACCTTATGGGGGATTCGCGGCACTATGGCGCCGCCGCCGGCACCGAGGGACCCGAACCCCGCCCCACCGACCCCGGCGTGAACGCCACCGGCAACGCCCGCAGCCCCCGCATGATCAGGCCACCCCGCCACCGCAGCTCCCCCTCGTCCACCGCCAGCCGGACATCGGGCAGACGACGCAGCAACGTGCCCAACGCCACCCGCCCCTCCAGCCGCGCCAGCGGCGCCCCCAGGCAGTAGTGGATCCCGTGGCCGTACCCCAGATGCGGATTCTCCCGCCGCCCCACGTCCAACACCTCCGGCGCGGCGAACCGCTCCGGATCCCGGTCCGCCGCCGCGAGCACCACCAACACCGCCTCACCCCGCCCCACCCGCTTCCCGCCCAGCGTCAACGGCTCCGTCGCGAACCGCCACGTCGCCACCTCCACCGGCCCGTCGAAGCGCAACAGCTCCTCCACCCCCGACGCCAGCAGCCCCTCGTCCCCCGACACCGCCGCCTGACGCATCCGCGCCAACTCGCCGGGATGGCGCAGCAACGCCAGCATCCCGTTGCCGATCAGGTTGACCGTCGTCTCAAAACCGGCAAAGAGGAGGATAAACGACATGGCGGCGGCCTCCTCCTCCGTCAACTGCTCCCCCCGATCCGACGCCCGGATCAACCCCGAGATCAGATCCTCACCCCCCGCACCCTCCGCACGCTTCCGATGAATCAGCTCCTCCAGATACCCCCGCATCCGCTTCACCGACCGCCCCACCGCACCCCGCCGCCCCGCCCCGTGCAGCATCCACCCCGCCCACCAACGGGGCCGTCCTACTCGCCTCGATCAAGGTCTCACGGGGCTCACCACTCACCACCTCCTGACGGACCACGACGTCGGGATACCTCTGGCCACGACCCGCGAGCACCTGGGCCAGCACACG
>NZ_JBQQBZ010000072.1:0-12088 GCF_052245655.1 Streptomyces sp. 4N509B | reverse complement strand
CCCATCCACCCGACGCCCCACCAACACCAACCGCCGCACCCCATGCACCTCCACCAACCGACGCACCACCAACCGACCCAACGTCCCCAACCCACCCGACACCAACACCGTCCCCTCAGGATCCAGCGTCACCGGGTTGGCGAGCCTCTCCGGCGAGGGCACGAACCTGGTCAGTCGCGGGGTGAGGACGGTGCCCGAACGGATCGCGAGCTGCGGCTCACCCGTGGCCACGGCGGCACGGAGAACCTGCTCCGACGACTCCTCACCATCGACGTCCACCAGGACGAAGCGGCCCGGATGCTCCGTCTGCGCCGACCGCACCAACCCCCACACCGCCGACCCCGCCGGATCCACCACACCACCATCCGACCCCACCGCAACCGCACCCACCGTCACCACCACCAACGGCCCACCATCAACCTCTCCCTCCCCCTCCCCCAACCACCCCTGCACCCGACCCAACACCTCCGCCACCACACCCCGCACCACATCCCCACCCACACCACCACCGCCACCACACCGCACCAACGCCAACCCACCAGACCCACTCTCAGCCTCGGCGTCAGCACCGACCGGTTCCACCGGCAGGGGTGTCCAGTCGATCGTGTGGAGGGAAGCGGCCGTGGCGGAACGGACGGCGGTGGCCGGACGCAGGGACAGGGAACGGATGTCGGCGACCGCCTGACCACCGGCGTCGGCGACGGCGAGGGACACCTGGTCGGGGCCTTCGGGCGCCAGGCGGACCCGGAGCGTCGCGGCACCCGCCGCGTACAGCGAGACGCCCGACCAGGAGAACGGCAGCCGGCCCTCGCCCACTGCCTCCGTGCCCCCGTCGGCGCCCGCGTCCGCGCCCGCGCCCACCAACGCCAGCGGGTGGAGGGCCGCGTCGAGCAGGGCGGGGTGCAGGCCGTAGCGCTCCGCCTCGGACCTGGCGGCCTCGGGCAGCGTCACCTCGGCGAAGAACTCGGAGCCGCGCCGCCATGCCGCGCGCAGGCCACGGAAGGCGCCCTCGTAGTGGAAACCGCGTGCGCCGAGCCGCTCGTAGAGGCCGTCGAGCGGCAGCGGCTCGGCGCCCGGCGGCGGCCAGACGGCGAAGTCCGCTCCGGCGTTCTCGGCATCGCCGTCGCCCCCGGCGTTCCACGCGCCGGCCGCCGCCGCGCCCGGCGCCAGCACGCCCTCGGCGTGCCGGGTCCACGGCGACGCGTCGTCGTCACGGCGCGCGTGGAGCCGGACGGCCCGGTGGCCGTCGGCATCGGGCTCGTCCACGACGAGCTGGAGTTGGACGGCGCCGTCCGCCGGGAGGACGAGCGGGGCTTCGAGGGTCAGTTCCTCGACGCGGCCGCATCCCACCTGGTCGCCCGCCCTGACGGCGAGTTCCAGCAGCGCGGTGCCCGGCAGCAGCACTTCGCCGTGCACGGCGTGGCCGGCGAGCCAGGGCTGGGTCCTGAGGGAGACCTGGCCGGTGAGGAGAACCCCGTCGGCGTCGGCGAGGGAGACGAGGGCGCCGAGCAGCGGGTGGTCGGCGTTGCCCAGGCCCAGGCCGGCCGCGCTGGGCGCGGCGGTCGGGGCGTCGAGCCAGTACCGCTGCCGCTGGAAGGCGTAGGTGGGCAGGGGCACCGTGCGGCCGGCGGCGACGGACGGGCCCCAGGTGACGGGGGCACCGAGGACGTGGGCTTCGGCGACGGAGGCGAGGAAGCGCGCCAAGCCGCCCTCGTCGCGGCGGAGCGAGCCGATGGCCGCCGCCCGCCCGCCGTCGGCGTCCGCGTCGTATGCGGCGTCCGCGTCGTCGGCGGCGCCCGCCTCGACGGACTCGATCGTCTCCTGGATGCTGACCGTCAGGACGGGGTGAGGGCTGGACTCGACGAAGAGGGCGTGGCCGTCCGCCAGCAGCGCCCGCGTCGTCTCCTCGAAGCGCACGGTCTGCCGCAGGTTGGTGTACCAGTACTCGGCGTCGAGTCCCGCCGTGTCCAGAGGGTTCGCCGTCACGGTCGAGTAGAACGGGATGCGTGCGGAGCGGGGCCGGACGGCGGCGAGGCTGGCGAGCAGTTCCTCGCGTATGCGCTCGACGTGGGGGCCGTGGGAGGCGTAGTCGACGGGGATGCGGCGGGCTCGCACGCCGTCCGCCTCGCAGGCGGCGAGGAGTTCGTCGAGGGCGGTGGGCTCGCCGGAGAGCACGGTCGTGCCGGGGCCGTTGACGGCCGCGACGGCGATCCGGCCGGACCAGCGGCCGGCGACCAGGGCACGGGCCTCCTCTGCCGGAAGGGCCACGGACACCATGCCGCCGTCTCCGGACAGCGCGAGCAGGGCCCTGCTGCGCAGCGCGACGACGCGGGCGGCGTCCTCCAGCGACAGGGCGCCCGCCACGTACGCGGCGGCGATCTCGCCCTGCGAGTGGCCGACGACGGCGGCGGGCTCGGGCAGGTGGGCGCGCCACAGCGCGGCGAGGGAGACCATCACGGCGAACAGCACCGGCTGGACGACGTCGACCCGCTCCAGCCGCGCCGGGTCGGCGTCGCGCAGGACCTCGGTGAGGGACCAGTCGACGTGGGGGGCCAGGGCCTGCTCGCAGACCGCGATCTGGTCGGCGAAGACGGGCGAGGAGTCGAGCAGTTCGACGGCCATCCCGGCCCACTGCGAGCCCTGGCCGGGGAAGACGAGCACGGGCCGCTCGGCGCCGGGCAGGACGTGCCCGGTGACGGCGCCGGCGGGCGCCGGTGAGCCGGTGGCGAGCGCGTCGAGGCCCGCGAGCGCGGTGTCGCGGTCGGTCGCGACGACGGCGGCGCGGTGGTCGCGGGGGGCCCGGCCGCTGGTCAGGGAGTGGGCGATGTCGCGCAGCGGCAGCCCGGGGTGGGCGGTGAGGTGGTCGCGCAGGCGCGCCGCCTGGGCGCGCAGCGCCGGCTCGGAGGTGGCGTGGAGGACGAGGGGCGACGCCTCGGAACGCGACCCCCCGGCATCGGCGTCGGGGTCGGCCTCGGGGGCCGGGTCGGGCGGGGGGAGTTCGAGGACGGCGTGGGCATTCGTGCCGCTCGCGCCGAACGAGGACACTCCGGCGCGACGAGGCCGCCGGCCGCTCCCGTCGCCCTGCCCGCCGCCGTCGCCGCCGTCGGCATCGCCCTCGCCGTCGGTGTCCGGCCAGGGCCGCGCCTCGGTCAGCAGCCGCACGTCGCCCGCGTCCCAGTCGACGTGGCTCGTGGGCCGGTCCACGTGCAGGGTCCGCGGCAGGACGCCGTGGCGCATGGCCTGCACCATCTTGATGACGCCCGCGACGCCGGCCGCCGCCTGCGTGTGTCCGACGTTCGACTTGAACGAACCCAGCCACAGCGGCCGGCCCGCCGGCCGGTCCTGCCCGTAGGTCGCGATCAGCGCCTGCGCCTCGATGGGGTCGCCGAGGCGGGTCCCGGTGCCGTGGGCCTCGACCACGTCGACGTCCGAGGTGGTCAGGCCGGCGTTCTCCAGCGCCGCCCGGATGACACGTTCCTGCGCGGGTCCGTTGGGGGCGGTCAGGCCGCTGCTGGCGCCGTCCTGGTTGATGGCGCTGCCACGGACGACGGCGAGGACCGGATGCCCGTTGCGGCGCGCGTCGGAGAGCCGTTCCAGCAGCAGCACGCCGACGCCCTCGGAGAACCCGGCGCCGTCGGCGGCGTCGGCGAACGCCTTGCAGCGGCCGTCGACGGCGAGGGCCTGCTGGCGGCTGGACTCGACGAAGAGGTTCGGGCTGGAAAGGACGGTGGCGCCGCCCGCGAGCGCGAGGGTGCAGTCGCCGGCGCGCAGCGCGTGACAGGCCAGGTGCAGGGCGACCAGCGACGACGAGCAGGCGGTGTCGACGGTGACGGCGGGCCCTTCGAGCCCGAGGGTGTAGGCGACGCGACCGGAGGCGACGCTGCCGGCGCTGCCGTTGTAGAAGTAGCCCTCCAGCCCTTCGGGGGCGGCGGGCAGCCGCGACGCGTAGTCGTGGTACATGACGCCGGCGAACACGCCCGTGCGGCTGCCGCGCAGCGCCTGCGGGCTGATGCCGGCGCGTTCGATCGCCTCCCAGGACGTCTCCAGCAGCAGGCGCTGTTGGGGGTCCATGGCGAGCGCCTCGCGCGGCGAGATGCCGAAGAAGTCGGCGTCGAACTCGGCGGCGTCGTAGAGGAAGCCGCCGTCGCGGACGTAGGTCGTGCCGGGGCGGCCCCGCTCCTCGTCGTAGAGCGTCTCCATGTCCCAGCCGCGGTCGTCGGGGAACGCGGCGATCGCGTCGCGCCCGTCGGCCACGAGCTGCCACAGCTCCTCGGGGGAACGGACGCCGCCGGGGTATCGGCAGCTCATGGCCACGATGGCGACGGGCTCGGGCGGACCCTGCTCGGAGGTGGCGGCCTGACCCTGCTCCTCGGCCTCCTTCAGGCGCTGACGGGTCCTGTGGAGATCCGCCGTCACCATCTTGAGGTAGTCGAGCAGCTTCTCCTCGGTGGTCACCCCGTTGCCCCGCCCTTCTCGTCGTTGAACTGAGCGTCGATGAACGCGAACAGCTCGTCGGCCGTCGCGTCCCTGAGGACGTCCTCGATGTCGCCGGCGCCCTCGCCGTCCCTGCCGTCGTCCGCTGCGGGCTCCGCCCCGGCGGCGGTGCCGTCCGTGGCGCCGTTGTCGTCCCCGGCTTCCCCGGTGGCCCGGCCCTCCCCGGCCTCCTCGGCATCCTTGGCCTGCGCGGCGGCGCCGGCAGCGGGCGCCAGCAGGGACCTCAGGTAGCGGGCGAGGCGCGCCGGGTCGGGGTGGTCGAAGACGAGCGTGGCCGGGAGCCGCTGTCCCACCGCCCGGCCGAGGCGGTTGCGCAGTTCGACGGCGGTCAGGGAGTCGAAGCCGGTCTCCAGGAAGCCCCGCTCCGGCCGGACGGCCCGTGCCGAACCGTGGCCGAGGACGGCGGCGGCCTGGGAGCGGACGAGCTCCAGCAGCTCGCGTTCGCCGTCCGCCTCCGACAGCTCCGCGATCCGTTCGCGCAGCGCCTCGGCGCCGCCCGCGCGGGCCGGTCCCGTGGCCTCGCCGGCTCCCGCGCCCGCGCCCGCCGTGCGGCGGCGGGTCGAGGCGCGTGCCGCGACGAGGCCGCGCAGCAGTGGCGCCGCCGCGTCCGCCGTCGACTCCCCGACACGCAACGACGCCGGGTCGAGGCGGGCGGCCATCACCGCGGCCTCGTCGGCGCGCTGCGCGGCGTCGTAGAGCGCCAGGCCCTCCTCGGCGTCGAGTGGCAGCATGCCGGCGGCGGCGATCCGGGCCAGCGACCGCTGGTCCAGGTGGCCCGTCATCTCGCTGCGCTGCTCCCACAGGCCCCAGGCGATGGAGGTGGCGGGCAGGCCGCGGGCGCGGCGGTGCTGAGCGAGGGCGTCGAGGAACGCGTTGCCGGCCGCGTAGTTCGCCTGGCCCTGGCGGCCGAACGTCGCCGCAGCCGCGGAGAACAGCACGAACGCCGCCAGGTCCGTCTCGCGCGTCAGCTCGTGCAGGTGGGTCGCGACGTCGACCTTCGCCCGCAGCACCCGATGGAGCTGCTCCGGCGTCAGCGACTGGACGACGCCGTCGTCGAGGACGCCGCCCGCGTGCACGACGAGGGTCAGCGGGTGCGCGGCGGGGATCGACGCGAGGACGGCCGCGAGCGCGTCGCGGTCCGTCGCGTCGCAGCGGGCGACGTCGACCGTGGCGCCCAGCCCCGTCAGCTCCCCGGCGAGTTCGGCGGCGCCGGGCGCGTCGATGCCGCGCCTGCTGACCAGCAGCAGGTGGCGCAGACCGTGCTCGGTGACGAGGTGGCGGGTGAGGAGACGGCCGAGGGTGCCGGTGCCGCCGACGACCAGCGCGGTCCCGTCGGGGTCCGGCCGCCGTGCCGCGGACGTCGGCCCGGCGACGCCGTCCGACACGCGGACGAGTCGCGGCACGAACGCCGCGCCCCGGCGGAGGGCGAGCTGCGGCTCGCCCGCGGCGACGGCGGCGGCCACGGCCGCGTGCAGCGCGGCGTTCGACGCCTCGTCGTCGTCCGGGTCGAGGTCGGGGTTGAGGTCGGGGTCGAGGTCGACCAGCGTGATGGCGTCGGGGTGCTCGGCCTGGGCGGAGCGGATCAGGCCCCAGGCGGCGGCCGCTGCCACGTCGGGCACGTCGCCGCCCGGCTCGGTCGCCACCGCTCCTCGGGTGACGAGGACGAGCCGTTCCTCGGCGTGCCCCTGCGCGAGCCTGTCCTGCACCGTGCGCAACGCCAGAAGCGTCCGCGCGTGCGTCGCCGCCACGAGGTCGTCGGCGCCGGGGGCCGGGCTCAGGTCGACACGCGTGAAGGAGGGGAGCGGCGTCGCGGCAGCGCCGGACGCGCCGAATGCGCCGGACGTCTCGGACGGGAGGGGCAGCGGGGTCCATGCGACGTGGTAGAGCCCGTCGCGGGTGCTGGCGGCGGCACGCAGCTGCTCGGCGGGCAGCGGACGCACCGCCAGGGCCTCGACGCTGACGACCGGAGCCCCCGCGGCGTCGGCGACCCGCAGCGCGATCCCGTGCGGCGTCGATGTCAGGCGGGCCCGGAGCACGGTCGCCCCGGCGGCGTGCAGCGTGACGCCGCTGAACGCGAAGGGCAGCCGCGCGATGTTGGAGTCCTCCAGCAGCCCACCCGCGCCCATCGCGTGCAGCACCGCGTCGAACAGGGCGGGATGCAGCGCGAAGCCGGCCGCGTCCGTGCCCGACAGCTGCTCCTCGGGGAGGTGGACCTCGGCGTAGACCTCCGGGCCCTCGGCGCCGTCGTCGCGCTGCCAGGCCGCGCGCAGTCCTCGGAACGTCGGACCGTAGTCGACACCCGTCTTGGCGAGACGGGCCTGGAGCTCCGCCACGTCGACTGCGGTGGCGCCGGGCGGTGGCCAGGCGGCGGGGTCGAACGGGGCCGACGCGGGCGTGGGCACCGCCGGCGCTTCCCTCGACAGGACAGCGGAAGCGTGGCGCGTCCACGACCCGTCGCCGTGGCGGGAGTCGTGGCGGGAGTGGAGGGCGAAGGTCCGCCGGCCCGCCTCGTCGGCGCTGCCGACGGTGAGCTGGATCCGCACCTCGCCGTCCTCGGGCAGGACGACCGGCGCCTCCAGCGTCAGTTCCTCGATGCTGCCGCAGCCGACCTCCGCGACGGCGCGGAGGGCGAGGTCGACGACGGCCGTGCCGGGCAGGACGAAGTGTTCGTGGACCAGGTGATCCGCCATCCAGGGGTGTGCTTCGAGGGAGAGCCGCCCGGTGAAGAGGTACCCGTCGGTGTCGGCGAGAGGGACCACGGCGGTGAGCAGCGGATGGTCGACCGTGCCGAGGCCGGCGGCGGAGAGGGCGCCGGGGGTCGTCTCGGTCTGGTTGGCGAGCCAGTAGTGCTGGCGTTGGAAGGGGTAGGTCGGTATGTCGACCTGGCGGCCGGTCGGCAGAACCTTCGCCCACTCCACCGGAACACCATGCACCCACGCCTCACCCAACGAGGCGACGAACCGCTCCCAACCACCCTCACCCCGCCGCAACGTCCCCACCGCGACCGCGTCCTCGATCCCCACCGCGAGAACCGGATGGGCACTCACCTCAACGAACACCCCATGACCCTCACCCGCCAACAACCCCGTCACCTCGGCGAACCGCACCGTGTGCCGAAGATTCTCAAACCAGTACCCGGCACCCAGGTCCGCCGTGTCCAGCAGCCCACCCGTGAGCGTCGAGTAGAACGGCACCCGACCCGACACCGGCTCGATCACCGCCAGATCCGCCAGAATCCGCTCCCGCAACTCCTCCACCTGCGGCGAATGCGACGCGTAGTCCACCGGGATCCGGCGTGCCCGCACCCCGTCGTACTCACAGGCCGCCACCAACTCGTCCAACGCCGCCGGCTCACCCGACACCACCGTCGCCCGCGGACCATTCACCGCCGCCACCGACAACCGACCCGACCACCCACCGATGCGTGTCTCCACCGCATCGACCGGCTCGTTCACCGACACCATCCCCCCACGACCCGCAAGCGCCACCCGGATCGCCTGGCTGCGCAACGCCACCACCCGCGCCCCATCCGACAACGACAACCCACCCGCCACCACCGCCGCCGCAATCTCCCCCTGCGAATGACCCACCACCGCCGCCGGCCTGACACCCACCGACTCCCACAACCCCGCCAACGACACCATCACCGCCCACAACACCGGCTGCACCACATCCACCCGCCCCAACCACCCCTCCTCATCCGACTCCAACACCTCAACCAACGACCACTCCACAAACGCAGACAACGCCTCCTCACACGCCCCGATCCACTCCGCGAACACCGGAGACACACCCAACAACTCCCGCCCCATCCCCACCCACTGCGACCCCTGACCCGGAAACACAAACACCGGACGACCAGCCCCCGCCACCACCTCACCACGCACCACATCCCCAGCCACCACCACCGCACGATGCGCCAACCCCGCCCGACCCGACGCCAACGACCACCCCACATCCACCAACCCCTCCCCCACACCAACCACCCACTCCACCAACGCGTCCAAACCACCCTCATCCGCAGCCGACACCACCAACGGCACCGTGACCGGTTCGGACGTCTCGCCAGAAGTGGGCTCGGCCTCGTCGAGCTCCGGAGCCTGCTCAAGGAGGACGTGGGCGTTGGTGCCGCTCATGCCGAACGCCGACACTCCTGCCCGCCGTGGCCTCCCGGCCTCCGGCCACCGCTGCTCCTCGGTCAGGAGGCGGACGTCCCCAGCCGACCAGTCCACATGCGACGACGGCTCATCCACATGCAGCGTCCGCGGCAACACCCCACGCCGCATCGCCTCCACCATCTTGATCACACCACCCACACCCGCAGCCGCCTGCGCATGCCCGATGTTCGACTTCAACGACCCCAACCACAACGGCCGACCCACCGGACGACCCTGCCCATACGTCGCCAACAACGCCTGCGCCTCGATCGGATCACCCAACGTCGTCCCCGTACCATGCGCCTCCACCGCGTCCACATCCGCCGTCGACAACCCCGCACTGCTCAGCGCCTGACGAATCACCCGCTCCTGCGACGGACCGTTCGGCGCCGTCAGACCGTTCGACGCGCCGTCCTGGTTGATCGCACTCCCCCGCACCACCGCCAGCACCCGACGCCCGTTACGCCGCGCGTCCGACAACCGCTCCACCAACAACAGACCCACACCCTCAGCCCACGCCGTACCATCCGCCGCCTCCGCGAACGGCTTACACCGACCATCCGCCGCCAACCCCCGCTGCCGACTGAACTCGGTGAAGACGTCGGGCGACGCCATGACAGCCACGCCACCGGCCAGCGCCAGATCGCACTCGCCCTGCCGCAGCGCCTGCACCGCCAGGTGCAACGCCACCAACGACGACGAACACGCCGTGTCCACCGTCACCGCAGGACCCTCAAGCCCGAACGAGTACGCGATACGGCCAGAGAAGACGCTGGTGGCGCTGCCGGTCAGCCGGTACCCCTCGACCTCCTTCGGCGCGTTGCCTCCCGGCGCGGTGCCGTATCCCTGCGGCGAGGCGCCCACGAAGACGCCGGTCGGGGTGCCGCGGACCGAGCGTGGGTTGATTCCTCCCCGTTCGAAGGCCTCCCACGACGTCTCCAGCAGCAGCCGCTGCTGCGGGTCCATCGCCAAGGCCTCACGCGGCGAGATCCCGAACAGCCCGGCGTCGAACTCGCCGGCACCGTCGAGGAAACCGCCCTCCCGCACATACGACGTCCCGGGACGCTCCGCATCCGGGTCCGGATCGAACAACGACCCGACATCCCACCCACGATCCGTCGGAAACGCCGAGATCGCGTCACCACCCTCCACCACCAACCGCCACAACTCCTCCGGCGAGGACACCCCACCCGGATACCGACACGCCATCCCCACGATCGCGACCGGCTCGTCCAACCCGATCCCGACGTGACGCGCCTCCTGCTCGGCGGTACGCGAGACGCCGAAGACCCGCTCGCACAGGTGCTCGGTCAGGGCCTGGGGCGTCGGGTGGTCGAAGACGAGCGTGGTGGGCAGGGCGATACCGGTCTCCGAGGTGAGACGGTTCCGCAGCTCGACCGCCGTCAGGGAGTCGAAGCCCAGCTCCGAGAAGGCCCGGTCCGGCGCGATGCCGGCCGGCGAGTCGTGGCCGAGGACGGCGGCGACGTGGACGCGGACGAGTTGGCCCAACGCGTGCTCGTGTTCGGACTCGGGAAGGCCGGCGAAGCGCTCGGCGAGGCCGCCGCCCGTGGCCTCCGGCCCGCCCGCCGTCGCCACTCCCGCTGATGCCGCGTCGCCACGACCGGGGTGGCCGTGTCCGCTCGGGGCCGTGCCGTCCAGGGCGGCACGCACCTCGGGGAGCTCGGCGATGAGCGGCCGGTGGCGGGCGGCGTTGAACGTCGGTGCGAAGCGGTCCCACCGCACGTCGGCGACGACGGGCGCCGGATCGTCGTGGGTGAGCGCCTCCGCCAGCACGGAGACGGCCAGCTCGGGCGTCATGGCCATGACGCCGCGATCCCTCAGCCGGTCGATCGCCGACTCGTGGGCCATGCCACCGCCCGCCCACGGGCCCCAGGCGACGGCCGTCGCGGGCAGGCCGCGGGCGCGGCGACGCGCCGCGAGGGCGTCGAGGTAGGCGTTGGCAGCTGCGTATCCGGCCTGGCCGCCGCTGCCCCACGCCCCGGCGATGGAGGAGAAGAGCACGAACGCGTCGAGCGGTGCGCGGTTCTCCCCGTGCAGTTCCTCCAGGAGGTCGTCGAGGTGGCGGGCGCCGGCCACCTTGGGAGCGGCCATGGCCGCGAGGTCGGCGGGGTCGGCGTCGAGAAGCGGGGCGTCGACGTTGACGCCCGCCGCGTGGACGACGGCCCGTGGCGGGTGGGCGAGGAGGAGCGCCGCGACGGCGAGGCGGTTGCCCAGGTCGCAGGCGGTGATCGTGACGCGGACGCCGAGCGCGGTGAGTTCGTCGCGCAGCCGGGTGGCGCCGGGGGCGTCGAGTCCTCGGCGGCTGGTGAGGACGAGGTGCTCGGCGCCGTTGCGGGCGAGCCACCGCGCGACGTGGGCGCCGAGGGCGCCGGTGCCGCCGGTGATGAGGACGGTGCCGCGCGGACGCCACGGCTCCACCGCGCCGGAGTCGGTCGGTTCGGTGGCGGCGAGTTCGCTGGCGGCGGGGCGGACGAGGCGTCGGGCCAGGAGTCGGGAGCCTCGGACGGCCAGCTGGTCCTCGCCCGGCGCGCTGGCGGCGGCCGGTGGTGGGGCGAGGACGTCGCAGAGGCGGTCGAGCGCGGTGGCGTCGAGGCTCTCGGGGAGGGGGAGGTCGATCAGGCCGCCCCAGAGCGTGGGGTGTTCCAGGGCGAGGACCCGGCCGAGGCCCCAGGTCTGGGCCTGGGCCGGGTTCGGCACGCGGTCGTCGGGCTCGGCGGCCACGGCGCCCTGCGTCACCAGCCACAGCGGCGTGTCGAACGTCGCGTCGGCGAGCGCTTGGACGGCGGTGAGTGTGTGGGCCAGCCCGCCGGGGAGGCCGGGGCGTTCCGGGCTCTCCCGCTCGTCGAGGGCGAGGAGGGAGAGCACGCCGGCGACGGGCTCGCCGTTCGCGGCCGCGTCGAGCTGCCGGGCGAGGGCGGCACGGTCCGCGGCCGGGTCGGCGCCGCCGCGCGGGGTCAGCGGAACGACGCGTGCGCCGCGTCGCTCCATGGCGTCCTGGCAGGCGGCGGCGGTGCGCTCGCCGTCGGCGGCGACGAGCAGCAGCCAGGTCGTGCCCGCCAGGCCGTGGAGTTCGGGCCCCTCCGGCGGGACCGGCGAGGGCGTCGGGGGCGCGGTCGGCGACGGGAGCGCGGGGGTGACGTCGCGCCAGGTGACGTGGTAGCGCCACTGCCGCCACGGGTCGGGCTCCGCCGTGGCCGGCCCGGACGGCTCCAGGGGCCAGAACCGTGTCCGTTGGAACGCGTAGGTCGGCAGCTCGCATCGCCGTGCGCCGCTGCCCGCGAAGAGGGCGTGCCAGTCGAAGGGGACGCCGTGGGTGTGGAGCCGGGCCAGCGCGGTGGCCACGGTGCGCGGCTCGGGGCGGTCGCGGCGGAGCAGCGGAACGCTGAGGACTGCGGGGGAGGTGGGGGCGGTGGGGG
>NZ_JBQQBZ010000071.1:0-12738 GCF_052245655.1 Streptomyces sp. 4N509B | reverse complement strand
CCCCTACGACAGGCGGGTGAAGGTGTGGGCGCTCACCGACCAGCGCGACGGCCGTCCGCCGGCCATCCCGCGGGGCCCGATCGCCCGGCGCAGGGCCGTGCGGTGTGCCCGGAGGCGCCTCGCCTCGATGGGGATCCGTGGGGGTCGGGGGCCGGGTCGGCCGGGGCCGGCCGGCCGGTGGGGCGTCAGGTGAGCAGGAAGTCGGCGTCGCCCCGCTTGGCGCCGCGGATGAAGGTCTCCATCTCACGGTGGGTGTAGATCAGGACGGGTCCGTCCGGGTCGGTGGACTGCCGCAGCGCCACGCGGCCGTCGGCGAGCTTCATCGCCTCCACGCAGTTGCCCCCGTTGGTGCCGCTCCACGGCTTGTGCCAGCCCTCGCTGCCGAGTTCCCTGGCGGGCATGCCGTTGTAGATGCGGCCTGTCGGGCCACCTCTGTCATGGCTCATGGTGGTCTAGCTCCTTGCGAATCTCACCGAGGAGCGCCCCGGTGTCCTGTACGGGTGCCGCCTGGGCACTCATGCGGTCGAGCACCTCCCGGTACGCCGAGGTGTCCGCGCGGTCCTCCAGGTAGACCGCGCCGGTCAGGCTCTCGGCGTAGACGATGTCGGGCAGTTCGGGGATGTCGAACCTGAAGAGCTGGAACGGCCCGAACATGCCGGGATGCGGACCGGCGTTGAACGGCATGATCTGGAGCGTGACGTTGGGCAGCGTCGCCGCCTCCAGCAGCCGGTCGATCTGGTCGCGCATCACGGCGGGGCTCCCGACGCGGCGGCGCAGCACGTGCTCCTCGACCACGGCCCACAGCAGGGGCGCGCCGGGTCGGGTGAGCAGGTCCTGTCGTGCCATGCGCAGGGCGACGCGGCGGCCGAGTTCCTCCTCGGACGCGCCGGGGAAGCCGGTGCGCAGCAGCACTCGTGCGTAGTCCTGGGTCTGGAGGAGACCCGGGACGCAGTGAGGTTCGTAGGCGCGGATGAGGCTGGCCTCGCCCTCCAGGCTGACGTAGAGGCCGAACCAGTCCGGCAGCACGTCGCGGTAGCGGTGCCACCAGCCGGGTCGGTTGGCCTCGTCCACGAGGGTGAGGAAGGAGTCGATCTCGTCGGGGGCGACGCCGTACCGTTCCAGCAGCGCCTTGACGTAGAGCGGCCGCAGGCCGACCTCGGCCTTCTCCATGCGGCGCACCGTCGTGGTGTTGACGCTGAGGACGGCCGCGGCGTCGGCGAAGGTGCAGCCCGCGCGTTCGCGCAGGTCCCTCAGGCGCAGCCCGAGGACGATCTGCCCCACCGTCGGCCCTGGTCGTGCTTCGGGCACGGCGCCTCCCTCATGGCTGAGCCTCGCTATCCCCCGAACCTGGCAGAAGTGTGCCATACACGATGTGGGATCGGCAGATATCCCCTCGCTGAATGCGAATTGCAGAACTCCTCTTGCGCACTGCACGGCCGGATGCGCATAGTAAACGGGTGACTCGCCTCACGACCGCTCCGGCAGCACGGAAGGCGGAACCGCCCGTGTCTCCTCCCCAGGGATCCCTCGGCACGATGACGCCTCTCCCCATCCCCCGCCCGGTTCGCTCCACGATCGACCCGCCGGGCGAGCGCTTCACGCTGCCCGCGCAGGCGGACTCCGTCGCCGTGGCCCGGCGCATCACCGTGCGGTGGCTGCGCCTGTGGGGACTGCCGCAGCCGCTGTGGGACACCGCGCGGCTCGTGGTCTCGGAGCTGTTCACCAACGCCCTGCTCCACACGGACAGCGGGCAGATCGTCTGCCGGCTGGAGGCCAGCGGCCGGCGGGTGCGCATCGAGGTCGCCGACGAGGGTCTCGGGATCGACGACGGGCCCGCGGACCAGGAGCCCGGCCGCGCCGACGAGGCGGAGAACGGGCGCGGCCTGCTGCTGGTGGACACCCTGACGGACGCCTGGGGCGTCATCACGGCCGACCGCCGGGCCGGCTGCACGGTCTGGGCGGAGATCGAGGCGGACGCCGCCGCCCCCACGGCGGACATCGCCGGCGGCTAGCCGGACGGAGGGCGGCTAGCCGCCGGGTGAGACGGGCGCGGCTGGGCGCCCGGGGGCCTTTCTTCCGGATCTCCGCGGGCCGGGGTCTGATCCACGACGGTCCGGAAGGAAGGCCCCTCATCCGGCCCGGGGAAGAAGCACTCCCCGTCGAGAGCGCGGCTCGGTCGAGAGCGCTCAGTCGAGGGCGCGGCGGAGCATGACCAGCGCCATGTCGTCCTCGGTCAGGTCGTCGACGCCGGCCGCCGTGATCCAGTCCGCGAGCTCCTCCAGGTCCTCGGGCCCCTCGCGCAGCGCCCGGGTGACGCGGTCGATGCCCTCGTCGAGGTCGGCGCCGTGCTGCTCGACCAGGCCGTCGGTGCACATCAGCAGGGTCTCGCCCCGGGCCAGCGTCAGGTCGTTGACCGGTGTGGGCGGGTACCCGGCCACCGCGCCGACCCCCAGCGGCAGCGTGCCACGCACCGACAGCCGGTGGGTGGTGCCGTCGGCGCGCCGCACCAGTGGCGCCAGGTGGCCGGCCCGCACCAGCCGCAGCCAGCCCGTGGCGGGGTCGTGTTCGGCGTACAGGCAGGTGGCGAACCGCTCGGTCTCCAGCTCGTGGAGGAAGGCCGAGGCCCGCGCCATCACCACGGGCGCGGGATGGCCCTCGGAGGCGTAGGCGCGCAGCACGATCCGCAGCTGGCCCATGACCGCCGCCGCCTGGGTGTCGTGGCCCTCGACGTCGCCGATGACGGCGACCACCCGGCCGCCCGGCAGCGGGATCACGTCGTACCAGTCCCCGCCGATGTCGCGCCCGAGCCCCGCGGAGCGGTAGCGGACGGCGATGCGGGCGCCGGGCACGTCCGGGATGTGGCCCGGCAGCATCGCCCGCTGGAGGTCCTCGGCCAGCTGGTGCTCCTGCTCCAGCAGCATGGCGCGCTGGAGGCTCTGGGCGACGGCGCTGGCGAGGGCCAGCAGCAGGTCGCGCTCGTCGGGCGGGAAGGAGCGCTCCTCGTCGAAGAGCAGCCCGAGCCCGCCGAGCGGCCTGGCCTGGGCGGTCAGTGGCAGGTAGGCCGCCGAGCCGAGCCCGAGCGGCTCGAAGTACTGCCAGAGCCGCGGGTACTCGGCGGCGAACTCCCGCCGCGAGGTCACGAAGCGCGGCGTCTGGGTGCGGATCGTCTCGGCCATGGGCAGGCGGTCGTCGAGCCGGGTGTGCTCCAGCGGGTTGATCAACGGGCTGGCGGCGTTGACGCGGAGGGTGTGGACGCGGCCGGCCTCGACCAGGGCGAGCACCAGGCTGGCCGCCCCCAGCCGCCCGATGCCTCGGGAGCCGGCCAGCGCGTCGCGCACGTCGTCGACGGTCGTGGCGCGGGAGAGCGCCTGGGTGATCTCCGAGACCAGGCTGCCGCGGCGCTCCGCCTCCCCGCCGTCCTCGCCGGCCCCGGCGGGCGACGTGTCGTCGAGGGTCGGTTCGGGCACGGGCTGCCGGACGGGGGCGGCGAGCTCCGCGCTGGCGTCCCTGACGATGCCGACGACGCGCAGCGGGCGCCCGTCGGTGTCCCGGTGGATGTGTCCCTGGGTGTGGGTCCACCGCAGTCGGCCGTCGCGTCGGCGCACGCAGAAGTACGCGCCGTAGTGGGAGCTGCCGTCCCGCAGCGCCTTCCTGACCAGCTCGTCGAGGCGGTCGGCCTCGGCCCGCGGCACGCGGCGGTTGAGGGAGGACGGCCTCAGGTCGTACTCCTCGGGCCGCAGGTCGAAGACGGCGAGCGCGGAGCTGTCGAGGTACATCAGGTCCCTGGCCAGGTCCCAGTCGAAGCTGCCCATGTGGTTCCTGGCCAGGCAGACCGCCGGTTCCACGGGCCAGTCCTCGGGCAGCGGCGCGGCGGACGGCACCGCGTCGTCCTCGCCCATAGACGTGCCCACACCAGACTCACAGCCGAAATGATCAGTTCATGGTTATTCTTTCACTTTTGTCTTGTTCGCACGAATTATCCGGTCCGTCACGCTCGAGAGGGCCGTGCCGGGAGGGTCAGTAGGTGAGGCCGAAGCCGTAGGGGAAGAGGGGCTGCTGGCCGTCGCCCTCGTTGATGGGCTGCTGGCCGACGTCAGCCATCCAGGTGACGGGCAGGGTGCCGGTGGGCGCCCGGTCGCCGTAGAGCACGTCGGCGACGCCCGCGCCCTCGGTGCCGGGCAGCCACGCGGCGAGCAGCGCGTCCCAGCCGTCGATCTCGTCGGCGACGTCGAGGGGGCGGCCGGAGACCAGGACCACGACGAGCGGCACTCCGGAGGCCCGCAGGTTCGCGAGCGTCGCGCGGTCCTCCTCGTCCAGGCCCAGGCCGTCGGGGCGGTCGCCCGCGCCCTCGGCGTAGGGCGTCTCGCCGACCACGGCCACGGCCACGTCGTAGGAGCCGTCGACGCCCTCGCCCTCGCGGTCGTAGACCACCTGGGAGGCGTCGCCCGCGCGGGCGCGGATGCCCTCCAGGATGGTCGTGCCGGGGGTGGTCTCGCCGCTTCCGCCCTGCCAGCTGATCGTCCAGCCGCCGGACTGGTGGCCGATGTCGTCCGCGTTCTTCCCCGCCACGAGGATCCGCGCGTCCCCGGCCAGGGGCAGGGTGCCGCCGTCGTTCTTCAGCAGGACCTGGGAGGCGGCGACGGCCTCGCGGGCGAGCTCGCGGTGCTCGGCCGAGCCGACGGTGGCGGTCAGGGAGCGGTCGGTGTGGGGGCGCTCGAAGAGCCCGAGCTCGAACTTCCTGGCGAGGATCCGGCGGTTGGCGTCGTCCACGCGCGCGGTGGTCACCCGCCCGGCCTCGACCTCGGCCCGCAGCAGCTCGACGAAGCGGACGTGGTCGTGGGGGACCATCACCATGTCGACCCCGGCGTTGACCGCGTCGCTGATCTCCGCGCCGGTGAAGCCCTCCCGGCCGTCGAGCTGGTCGACGCCGGCCCAGTCGGAGACGACGAAGCCCTCGAAGCCGAGCTCGCCCTTGAGCAGCTCGTTGACCAGGTAGTCGTGGCCGTGGAGCTTCTCGCCGTTCCAGCTGCTGTAGGAGACCATCACCGAGCCGACGCCGCGCGCGATCGCCTCCCGGTACGGCGGGAGGTGGACGGCGCGCAGCTCCGCCTCGTCGATCCGGGTGTCGCCCTGGTCGTCGCCGCCGGCCGTGCCGCCGTCGCCGACGTAGTGCTTGGCGGTGGCGAGGACGGAGGCGGGGTCGCCCAGGGACTCGCCCTGGAGGCCGGTGACGAGGGTGGCCATGGCGGTGGGCAGCTCGGGAGTCTCGCCGAACGACTCGTAGGTGCGGCCCCAGCGGTCGTCGCGGGCCACGCACAGGCAGGGCGCGAAGTTCCAGTCGACGCCGGTGCCGGCCATCTCCTCGGCCGTGGCCCGCCCGATCCGCTCCACCAGCGTGGGGTCGCCCGCCGCGCCGAGGCCGATGTTGTGGGGGAAGATCGTGGCGCCGCGGACGTTGTTGTGGCCGTGGACGGCGTCGACGCCGTAGAGCACGGGGATGGCCAGCGGCGTGGAGAGCGCGGCGTCCTGGAAGGCGTCGTACATGTCCGCCCAGGACTCGGCGGTGTTCGGCGTGGGAGCTGAGCCTCCGCCGGAGAGGACCCCGCCGATGCGGTGGGTGGCCAGGTCGGAGGGCGAGTCGAGCGCGCTCCGGTCCACGAGCGTCATCTGCCCGATCTTCTCCGCCAGCGTCATGCGGCCCAGCAGGTCCTCGACGCGCTCGTCGACCGGCAGTCCCGGGTCCTGGTACGGCGGAGGCTGTGCGGCGGCGGTGTCGGGTGAGCCGGGGCCCGGCGCCCCGAGGGCGACGACGGCCGCGGCCAGGGCCGCGAGCGTCACGAGGAGGCGGCGGGGTGTGCGATACGTCACGTGGAACGTCCTTCCGGATCCGCGCCTGCCCCCGCCGGCGGCGCGCGATGTCTCAGGGCCCAGAACGGAGATACCAGTGACACCCCGCGCGCACAACCACGCCGCCGGCCGGATCGCTGGTAAACCGATGTGGCATGCGTGTGGAGAAGTCGGGTAGCCGCCCCCGCGTACCTCGACAACAGAACGACATATGGATGTGAGAGCGCGTGCCCGCGGACAAACACCCCGTAGCGACGAACCCGGCGCGTGGCCGGAAGGCGACCGATCCGGTCGTCTTCGGCGTCGCCGCCGCGTTGACCCTGGCCTTCGTACTCTGGGGCGCGCTCGCCACGGACTCCCTGGCTGACGTCTCCGCCGACCTGCTGGAGGACGTCATCCACAACGCGGGGTGGGCCTTCGTCCTCACCGCGTCGGGCTTCGTGATCTTCGCGCTCTGGCTGGCCGCCAGCCGCTACGGGCGCGTCACGCTGGGCAGGGAGGGCGAGAAGCCCGAGTTCAGGACCATCTCGTGGATCGCGATGATGTTCAGCGCCGGCATGGGCATCGGGCTGATGTTCTGGGGGGTGAGCGAACCGCTCAACCACTACACCACGCCGCCCCCCGGCACCTCCGCCGAGGACTCGGGCGACGCCATGACGACGTCAATGGCGACGACGCTCTTCCACTGGACGCTCCACCCCTGGGCCATGTACGCGGTCGTCGGCATGGCGATCGCCTACAGCGCGTTCCGGCGCGGCCGGCGGCAGACGATCAGCGCCGTCTTCACGCCGATGATCGGGGAGAAGCAGGCCAACGGGGCCACCGGTCGGGTCATCGACATCCTGGCGATAATCGCCACCCTCTTCGGCTCCGCCGCGTCACTCGGCCTCGGTGCGCTCCAGATCGGCAGCGGCATGGAGAAGCTGGACTGGATGGACGACGTGAGCACCGGGCTGCTCGTGCTGGTCATCGCCGCGCTGACCACCGCCTTCGTGCTCTCGGCCGTCTCGGGGGTCGCCAAGGGAATCCAGTGGCTGTCGAACACCAACATGGTGCTCGCCGTGGTCCTCGTGGCCTTCGTCCTCGTCGCGGGGCCGACCGTGCTCATCCTCGACCTGCTGCCGACCTCGGTCGGCGGCCTCCTCTCCGACCTGCCGGAGATGGCCGCCCGCACGGAGGCCAGCACCGGTGAGGACGTCGGCGGCTGGCTCGGCGGCTGGACGGTCTTCTACTGGGCGTGGTGGATCTCCTGGACGCCCTTCGTCGGCATGTTCATCGCCCGCATCAGCCGCGGCCGCACCATCCGGCAGTTCGTCGGCGGCGTGATCCTGGTGCCGAGCACGGTCAGCCTGGTGTGGTTCGCCGTCTTCGGCGGCAGCGCCATGCACCAGGAGGAGGGCGGCGCCGGCCTCATGGAGGAGTCCACCACCGAGGGCCAGCTCTTCGCTGTCCTGGAGGCGTACCCGCTGGCCAGCGTCACGGCGCTCGTCGTGATGATCCTGGTCGGCATCTTCTTCGTCTCGGGCGCGGACGCGGCCTCGATCGTGATGGGCACGCTCTCGCAGCGCGGCACGCTGGAGCCCGACCGGCTGGTCGTCATCTTCTGGGGCGTGCTCACCGGCGCGGTGGCCGCCGTCATGCTGCTGGTCGGCGACGGTGAGGGCACCGCCCTCACCGGTCTGCAGAACCTCACGATCCTCGCCGCGGTGCCGTTCGCGCTGGTGATGGTGGCGCTGTGCGTGGCCCTCATGCGGGACCTGCGGCGTGACCCGCTGATCCTGCGCGGCGAGAAGGGCGAGCAGGTGGTGGAGATGGCGGTCATCAACGGGCACCGTCGCTACGACGGTGACTTCGAGATCGCGATCGGGCCCGGCGGCTTCCGGGGCGGCGCCACCGAGGGCGGGGCTGACGCCGCCGCCGACGTCGAGCCCGCCGACGCCACGGCCGACGGCGGGGTGGCCGACGGGATCGACGACGCGCCACGCGAGCGGGCCGGGAAGGCGGGCCGCGGCAGCGAGATCCCCGGCTGAGACGCGCGTACGTCCTTCTCACCCGTGTCCCCTCCCGCCCGGCGGCGGGAGGGGACACGCCTGTCACGGCCCGTCGTGGCGGGGCGCGTCGTGTTCCGCGCCGGGACCGACGTTCCCCGGCTCCCCGGCTTCTGGACCCCCGATCCGTCGGTCTCCCGGTCTCCCAGCCCCCGATCCCCCGGACCGTCAGCGTGGCGGGCCCGCCGGGCGGTGGACGCCGAGCAGGGCGCCGAAGCGGCGGCGGCGGGACCGCAGCCGCAGCAGCCAGAACACCGCGCCGCCCGCCGCGGCCAGGGTGCCGCCCACGGTCACCAGCCAGGCCGGGACGCCGAGCCAGGTCAGCAGCCGGTCCTCGTACTCCACGGGGACGAACTCCGTGTCGCGCTCCGCGCGGCGCAGCAGGTGGTCGCCGTCGATCCGCTCGGGGCGCGGGAACTCCTGCTCCACGACGGTCAGGAACGTCTCACCGCCGGCGAGCCGCCGCAGCGGGCCCGCGGGCTGCTCCTCGGGAGCGAGCCGCGCCGCGTAGCTGACCCGGGGCGCCTCACCGCCGATCGCGCCGGCCGGCTCCATCCGGTGCGGCGCGAGCACGTAGAGCGTCAGCGACTGACCGACGTCGGCCAGGCGCGACAGGCGCATCGGGTAGACGGGCTCGTCGGTGGCGAAGCTGAGGTGGATCGGGTCGAGCGTGCCGCCGAGCACCACCTCCCGCTCCCCCTCGTCCGCCGCCGGGGCCAGGCGGACGGCGACGTACTCCCACCGCTGGGCGACGTAGGGCCCCAGCGCCTCGGCGAGGTCGTCGGGGAGCGAGAAGCCGTTGTCGGCGAGCCAGCCCTCCAGGGCGGCGGGGTCGGTGGCGGTCAGCCGGGCGACGTCGAAGGGGCCGAGGCGGTCCCGGCTGACCACGTCCACCTCCGGCGCCCCGTCCTCCCCCGGTGGGGGCGCGGCCCCGGCGCCGCCGTCCCCGTCCTCCGACCGGGGCCAGTCCCCCTCGCGGGGCCAGAAGTAGGAGCGTTCCCGCTCGACGGGCCGGGTGACCTGCCACAGGTCGTCGAAGAGCTCCTCCTCGCCGAGACTGACCTCCGCGCGGCCGGGCACCGGCATGATCCAGGCCGCCTCGGTGGCGTCGCCACCGACGGTGAGGCTCATCACGATGTCCTGCCGCTCGCCGTCCCACCGCACCAGCGAGGTCTCCTGGTCGACGTGGAGCTCCTGCCGCTCGTCGACGACCATGCCGCCGCAGCCGCAGGCGTGCGCCGGCCAGGCCAGGGCCCCGAGCTGGGCGGCGAGCAGCAGCGCGACGACCGTGAGCGCGCGCCGTGCCCGCCCGACGGCGCCCCTCGTTCCGTTCATCCGGCGTCTCCCCCCGTGCTGGTGTGTCCGTGCCGGTGCCTGTTCCGCACCGGTCTCCTCCGTGCCGACGTGTCCCGCTCCGCTCCGAACCGCTCGGAACCGCTGTGCTCCGAACCGCTGGCGAACCGCGCCCGGCCGGCCGCGGACGCGGGCGTCGGTCGTGTCGACGGGCGGGGGCGGGTGGTCGGTTCCCGCCCGGACGTCACAGGGCGCGCGCCGCCGCCCGTCCCGCGGTCCGGCCGGAGAAGAGGCAGCCGCCGAGGAAGGTGCCCTCCAGCGAGCGGTACCCGTGCATCCCGCCGCCGCCGAAGCCGGCGGCCTCGCCCGCCGCGTACACCCCGGGCAGCGCCTCGCCGTCCTCCGTGAGCACCCGGCCGGCCAGGTCGGTCTGGAGGCCGCCGAGGGTCTTGCGGGTGAGGATGCCCAGGCGCACGGCGATCAGCGGGCCCGCGTCCGGGTCGAGGAGCCGGTGGGGGGCGGCGACGCGGATCAGCCGGTCGCCGAGGTAGGCGCGGGCGCCACGGACGGCGGTGATCTGGAGGTCCTTGGTGAAACGGTTCGCCACCTCGCGGTCGCGGGCCTCGATCTCGCGGCGCACCCGGTCGTGGTCGACCAGGTCCTCGCCGGTCAGCTCGTTCATGCCCCGGACCAGCGCCGCGAGGTCGCGTTCCACGACGAAGTCGGCGCCGTGGTCAAGGAACGCGCGGACGGGTCCCGGCGGTCCCGGACGGAGGCGGCTGGCCAGCAGCTGGCGGACGCTGCGGCCGGTCAGGTCGGGGTTCTGCTCGGAGCCCGAGAGCGCGAACTCCTTCTCCACGATGCGGTGGGTCAGGACGAACCAGCTGTGGTCGTGACCGGTGTGGGCGAGGTGGCGCAGCGTCGCGAGGGTGTCGAAGCCGGGGAAGAGGGGGACGGGCAGCCGGCGGCCGGTGGCGTCGAGCCACAGCGAGGAGGGTCCTGGCAGGATGCGGATGCCGTGTCCCGACCAGACCGGGTTCCAGTTGGCGACGCCCTCGGTGTAGTGCCACATGCGGTCCCGGTTGATCAGGCTCGCCCCGGCCCGTTCCGCGACGCCGAGCATCCGCCCGTCCACGTGGGCCGGGACGCCGGTCAGCATGCGGCGCGGCGGCTCGCCGAGCCGCTTCGGCCAGTGGGCACGGACGAGGTCGTGGTTGCCGCCGATGCCGCCCGAGGCGATGACGACGGCCTGGGCGCGCAGCTCGAAGGTGCCGGTGACCTGGCGGTTGCTGGCCGTGCCGCGCCGGGCGGCGCTCGGCGCCAGCACCTCGCCGACGACGGTGTCGACGGCCCCGGCGCTGCGGGCGAGGCCGGTGACGCGGTGGCGGAAGCGCGTCTCGACGCGGCCGAGGGCGGCGGCCTGGCGGACCCGCAGGGCGAACGGCTCGAGAAGTCCCGGCCCGGTGCCCCAGACGATGTGGAAGCGCGGCACCGAGTTGCCGTGGCCCCTCGCGTCGTGGCCGCCGCGCTCCGCCCAGCCGACGACGGGGAAGAACCGGACGCCGAGGCCCCGCAGCCAGGGTCGCTTCTCCCCCGCCGCGAAGTCGACGTACGCCTCGGCCCAGCGCCGTGGCCAGTGGTCCTCGGCACGGTCGAAGCCCGCCGTGCCGAGCCAGTCCTGCCAGGCCAGCTCACGGCTGTCACGCACCCGCAGGCGGCGCTGCTCGGGCGAGTCCACCAGGAAGAGGCCGCCGAAGGACCAGTGGGCCTGACCCCCGAGGGACGCCTCCGGCTCCTGGTCGAGCAGGATCACCCGCCTGCCGGCCTCGGCGAGCTCGGCGGTCGCGACCAGGCCGGCCAGGCCGGCCCCGATGACGATCACGTCGGCGTCGTAGCTCATGTGGCATCGCCCTCCCCGCCGTTTGCACGGCTTCGCCGTCTGCTGCTCACGCCACCCCGTCACCGGGGTGACGCGGGGTAAGGATACGGGCCGGTCTGCCGCCTTCGGGGCGGAGGCTTAGGCTCGTGACCATGATGCGACGAGCGTTGGCCGCGATACGGCTGTGGTTCTCGCCGCACCGGGTACGCGCCGAGGGGGTCACACCCGACTACCGCTTCTCACTGGCGAACGAACGCACCTTCCTGGCCTGGCTGCGGACCGCGCTGGCCCTCGTGGCGGGCGGCATAGCCGTGGACCAGTTCCTCACGGACATGCGGTGGGGCGTGCGGTCGACGATCGCCCTGGTGCTGCTGGTGGCGGGCGCCCTGTGCGCGATCCGGGCGGTCAACCACTGGGTGCGGGCGGAGCGGGCGATGCGGCGCGGCGAGGACCTGCCGGAGAGTCGTTTCCCCGCGGTGCTGGCGGTGTGCACGGCGGCCGCCGCGCTGATCGTCGTCCTCGCGGTGCTGCTGGGCCGTGCCGGTGGCTGACGTCGTCCGCGACCCGGGGGTCCAGCCGGAACGGACCCGGCTTGCGTGGCGGCGCACCACGCTGGCCCTCACGCTGGTGGTGGTGCTCGCGGGGCGGAAGGTCGTGATGGCCGACCACGGCACCCGGGTGGCCGTGGTGGGTCTGGCGCTGGAGGCGCTGCTGTGGGTGGCCTTCCTGGTGGTGGCGCACCGGCGGATACGCGCCCTGGACCGCGCCGAGCAGCCGCCCGCCGCGAGCGGGGGGACGGTGTGGGGGGCGGCCGGGGTGGTCGTGGTCACCTCACTGCTGGCGACGGTGCTGCTGACCGCCGAGGCGTGAGGCCCCGGCGCACCGGGGTCTCGGGGGCGGTGCGGGGGTGCGTGGGGGCGTGGGGCTGGTTCCCGGGCGTGGGGTGAGGACCGCCGGGGCCGCCGCCCGGGGGTGACGACGTGGAGGGAGGTCCTAGCCGTCCGGCGCCGCGAAGCCGTCGGACCGTCGGAGCCGGTGCTCGACCGCCACGGCGTCCGGCCGTCCGGCAGGGTCATGGCGGTGCGCGGCCCGCCGTGGTGGCCGCCGGGCCGCACGCCACCCCGCCGTACGGCGCGGTGTCCGCGCGTCAGCCTCCGCGTCACCCTCCTCCGGCCGGGGCAGGATCCGCGGAACGGGCCCCGTGGGCGGAGCGGACGCGGAAGAATCCACGCTCGTGTGACGGTGGCGCGGCGTCGCCGCCGCGCGGCGGTGTCCGCGCGGCCCGGCGCGGCCCCGTTCCGTCGCGCCCCTGGGCGTGAGACGAGGAAGACGGGAACGTTCGAGATGACGCCGCGCTCCGACAACCGGCGCCTGCGGGAGCTGCTGCACGAGGCGGGCTGGACGCAGGAGGCGTTGGCGCGCGCGGTGAACGCGCTCGGCGAGGAGATCGGCGCCCACCTGCGGTACGACCGCACCGCGGTCGCCCACTGGCTGGCCGGCACCCGGCCGCGGCCCCCGGTGCCGCAGCTGGCGGCCGAGGCGCTGACCCGGCGCCTCGGCCGGGTCGTCACGGTGGCGGCGGCCGGCTTCGCCGCCCCGGCCGGGGAGTCCGGGCACGAAGCCGGGGCGGACGAGGAGCGGGCCGACCCGCTGCGCGGCTTCGTGCCCGGA
>NZ_JBQQBZ010000070.1:0-13035 GCF_052245655.1 Streptomyces sp. 4N509B | reverse complement strand
ACGCCCTGCTGCCGCGGCGGTTCACCAACGACCTGGGCATCGAGTTCGCGCGGATCGCCGAGGACATCCGCCCCTCCCATGAAGCGGCCCCCAGCGACCTGGCCAGGGATCTCGCGCGCCGTGGCTGTACCGACGTGGTCGTCGGCGTCTACGCGGAGCAGCCCGGTCCCCACGCCACGCCCGAGAACCCCGTCCTCGTCTCCGTCCAGGTCTTCGCGTTCCCCGACGTGGCGACAGCCCAGGGTGCGCACAAGTACCTGGGCGACGGGGGAGGGGTGTGGCGCCTCACCATCTGGAGCGCCCGCGACGGGGGCGGTCTCGCCCCTTGTCCCGACGAGGTCCGCCGCAGCTACCGAGGGCGGTGGACCTCGCGCGAACACCGCTACTTGGCCGTGGCGCTGGCCTACCGCGCCGACCTCACCAACGACAGCTCCATCGGGCCCTGGCTCACCGCAGCCGCCAACAGGGCCGCGACCTCCGCCGGGCCGCAGAACCACCACGGCGTCTAGGCCGTTTCGTTCGGATCATCCGATCATTGGGCCGTGTGTGCCGTTAACCGATGTGCTGGGCGCGGACTGAGCCGTTGTTGCCGGACCGGACGCCGAGGCGGGGTGGCCGCTGGCGCGATCACCGGCAGGTGATCGACGCGATCGCCTTCACGTTCCGGACCGGGACGCAGTGGGTCCACCTGCCGGAGAAGTACGGCACCTGGAGAGGCGCCTACAACCGGCTGCGAATGTGGGCCCTGGACGGTACCTGGGAACGGGTCTTCACCGCCCTGGTCGCCCGGGCCGACGCCGATGAGGACCTGCAGTGGGCGGTCGCGGTCGACTCCACGATCGTGCGTGCCCACCAGCACGCCGCCGGAGCCCGCACAAAGGGCCCCGGCCCGCGAGCCGCCGATCACGCCATCGGACGCTCCCACGGCGGGCCGACCACGAAAATCCACCTGGCAGCCGACGGCAACTGCCGGCCTCTGGCCTTCCGCCTCACCGCCGGACAGGCCGGTGACGCCCCCGCCATCGACCGCGAGGCCTACAAGCAGCGCAACACCGTCGAACGATGCATCAACTGCATCAAGCACTGGCCCGGCCTCGCCACCCGATACGACAAGACCGCAACCATCTACCTCGCCGGACTCCACATCGCAGGCATCTTCATCTGGTCCGCACGATGATCCAAACGAAAGTACCTAGCTGGCGTGCTCCTGCGGGCCGACTCCCTCGCCGCCCTGGTTGCCGCACGGGCGATGGCGGCTGCGGCGGATCGATCGGCGTGGCCCAGTGCCTTCGCCGCCGTTCTGGCCCCGCCCAGGACCGCACACCCGAGTCCTGGCGCGGTCGGCGGACCTCCGTCCCGGCCTCGGCTTCGTCGCGGAGCCTTGCGCTCTGCGCACTGCAGTCCGGCCCAGGACTGGTAGACACAGCCCCTCGTGGCTGACGTTGCCTACGACGCTGCTCCCACCTGGCCTTATGCGGCAGCGGCAGCCCTGTGTGCTGGCGCGGCCCTCACCATCTCCCGCACCACCCGGCTCCCCGTGACGGAAGCCACTCCCCGCCAGTGAACCCGGCGCCCAGCGGCCATCCATCTGTCCACGGCTCAGAGCACGGATGGGCAGGTACCGGACACTGTGCCGTCGCGGCGAGCGATCCCCCTTTCCCGAGCCCTCCTATCCGTATGGAGTTTGAGGGTGATCTGCATGATGCTGGTCTGCCGGCAGCGTCACGGTGAAGCATCGCGACGCTGCCGCGGAGCCGTCCCCCCGGATGAGTGACGGTGCGCCCTTCTCTGTCATTGTCCGTCCCATACGTACTGCGGGCACGAAGGCCGGGCCTGGCCAGGACACATGTGTCAGCCCCGACGGTGCCGGAGAGGTCAGTCGATCAGCTCAGGTCTTGGCGAAGGCGGCGGAGATAGGCGTCGATCTGTAGCAAGCCGGGCCAGTTGCTTCCCCGCAGGCGGGAAGTCTCCGATCGGAGCCGGTCACCTACGTCCAGTGCCTGGGAAAGGTTCTCCGTCGCGGCATACAGGCTCATCAGTCGGGCGAGGGCATCGAGGTGGCGATTGACGGCGTCCTCGTCGTCGGGTCCGGGCCTAATCTCGCTAACGCGGTCGAAGGCTTGGATGGCGGCGGTGGCTTCGCCGAGTTCCATCCGGCATTGCGCGGTGTAGTACCAGCAGAGCTGGGCTTGCTCGTCGTGGTCACCGTAGAGGTCGGTGTAGTGGCGGGCGAGTGGCTCGAAGAGCGCGAGGGCCTCGCGGTGGCTTCCGGCCAGGAACTTAACCTGGGCGAGGCTGAACTGCATGCCTTCCCTGATCTCCGGGTCAGTCGCTCTGACGATCGCATCGGCCAGAGCGTCGGCGGCCTGGGTGAACTGGCCCTCTTGAGCCAGCTGTGCTGCCCGGTCGGAGACAGCGTCCGCTTCCTCTTCGGTCAGTGCGGCAAGGTCTGACAGCGGCTCCTTCGGTGTGGCTACCGGTGGGAGCACGAGTGGCGAGGGAACCACCGCGGTGGGTGCGTACGAGGCGCCGATGCTGGAGCCGCACGCCCGACCTCCGAAGGGGCGCAGGAACGGCAGGCGGGGGTCGAGGAGATCGTCATCGGTCGCGGTGAGGTCGCGCCTCGTGGCGTGAACGAAGGGCAGGAGGGCGTCGTAGACCTCCATCGCGCCCATGCGCTGCTCGGATTCCTTGGTGAGCATCGCCAGCAGTAGCTTCTCGATGTCGGCCGGGACGTCTGGGCGCAGGGAACGGATGGGCGGGGGCGGGGTGTGGACGTGGTGCCACATGTGGGAGCGGCTGTCGTCCGGGGTGAACGGCGGCTTGCCGGTGAGGAGTTCATGGAGCACGCAGGCGAGGGCGTAGATGTCGGCGGCGGGGCCGACGGCGTTGGCCAGGCTCTGTTCGGGTGACATGTAGGGCGGGGTGCCCACCGTCATGCCGACCTGGGTGAGCCGGGGCAGGGTGCCCACTCCCCGCAGTGCGGCGACGCCGAAGTCAAGGACCTTGACCACGCCACCGGGAGTGAGCATGAGGTTGGATGGTTTGATGTCGCGGTGGACGACATCGTGGTGGTGCACGGTGTCCAGGACGGAGGCGATCTGGGCGCCGACGGCCGCGGCCCAGGAGACGGGGACCGTCTCGCTGTCGTAGTCGGTCTCGTCGATGAAGGTCTGCAGTTCGCGTCCCTGCAGGAGCTGCATGACGACGAACAGCCGTCCGCTGGCCTCGTCGGTGCCGGTGTCGTGGACAGCCGGCACCCCCAGGTGTTCGATGCCGGCGCTGATCTGGACCTCGCGCAGGAAGCGGGCGCGGCGGGTCTGCAGGGTCTCCTCGAAGGCCATGCCCTGGAACCCGGCCGGAACTGGGCGCTCGGCCAGCATCATCTTCACGGCAACACGCCGGTCCAGGCGTTCGTCGTATGCCTGCCAGACCTCGCCCATGCCGCCTGCACCAATGGGGGTGTGCAGCCGGTACCGGCCCGCGATCACGCGGGCCCGGTCACCGGCGTCTAAGGTCGGTGCGCCGTGCACCATGCGAGGTCCCTCTCTGCGTGGGGGGAGCGTGATCCCGGCCCGGCCTCTTACCTGACGTGCTGTCAAGCACAGGCTATGCGGTCGGCGGCTCCGGTCGTCGGCTTCCAGTGGACTTGAGCTCGGCGGCCCGCTGCTCGGTGGCCCGGCGCTCGACCTCGCGGCGGACCGGTCGACGGATGAGCTGGTACGCCTGCTCGGTCGCGACCTGCTTGAACAGGCGATTGACGTTCGCGTCGTCGAAGTAGCGGACCATCAGGGCATCGTTGGACGCCGCCTGATCGATGACGAGCCGGTCCATGTCCTTCTCCAGTTCCCCGCCGAAGACGTCCTGGTCCTGGTGCAGCCCGATGGCCCGCAGTTCGGGGTCCTCGCTCACCGCGACCACCAGCTGGCCCAGCAGGATCTGGTCAGTGGTGGACAGTCCCGTTCCGTACTCGTCGTTGACGGACTGGATCACCTCGGCCAGCGACATCTCCTCCGCCTCGGCCACCGCGCCGCCCGCTTCGGGAACCAGGCCCGTCAGCACCTGCGCGCCGGCGGCCTCCAGGTGCAGTTCGGGGGTGCCGGTCTGAGTGATGCGCATGTGGCTTGGGACGACGGTCCCTATGTCTGCGCTGGCGCTGCGGTCGGGCGCGGGCAGGCGGCGCAGCAGGAAGCGTCCGTACTGGTAGAGCCGTTCCAGTTCGAGGTTCTCGAAGCCGATGACGTGGGAGAGCCAGCCGTACGCCTTGGTGTAGGAGTCCAGAGCGCGGCGGAACTCAGCAGCGGTGTCGGGTTCGGCGGCGTTGAGGGCGTTGAAGCGGTCCAGGGCGGGCTGGAGGTAGCCGTAGAGCCGGGCGTGGGCCTTCATGATGGCGGTGTCGGTCGCCGTCCCGCCTTGGAAGGCTGCGAAGTATGCGGTGACGAAGGCGTCCATCTCGGCCTCCACCAGGAGCTGGTAGGCCATCACCTCGCGTTCGCGGTCGAAGAGCAGGTTGGGATCGGTGGGCTCTTTGACCGATGCCGTGTAGTACTGCTGGAAAGCCTGCTGGATGTCCTCGGGCCGGTTGGCGAAGTCGAGGATGAACAGGTCCTCGGTGGTCTTGAGCGGGTGGGTGCGGTTGAGCCGGGACAGCGTCTGCACCGCGGCCAGCTTCACCAGGATCTTGTCCACGTACATGGTGGTCAGCAGGGGCTGGTCGAAGCCGGTCTGGTACTTCTCGGCGACGACGAGGATGCGGTGCTCGGGCTTGGGGACCGAGGGCGGGTTCGGGTCGTCCGCGCGGGTGTAGCCGAAGCGGGCGGGCAGCTCGCGTTCCGGGAAGCCGTTGAGCTTAGCCTCGGTGTACTCGATCCCGTCGAGAGTCAGTGCCCCGGAGAACGCGACCAGGGTGCCGCAGTCGGTGAAGCCACGCTGGTCGATGTAGGCGCGCATGGCCTGGTAGAGCCGCACGGCGTGCTCACGGCCGGAGGTGACCACCATCGCCTTGGCCCGGCCGCCGAGACGCGGGCTGGAGTGCGAGCGGAAGTGATCAACGATGATCTTCGCGCGGGAGGCCATCGACGCCTCCGACATCAGCGCGGCCCTCACCAGCTTGGAGCGCGCCTTGCGCGGGTCCACCTGCTGTTCGGCCTCGTCGGCGGCGGCCTCCTGGAGCTTGAAGTACGTGGCGTAGGTGATGTAGTTGCCGAGCACGTCGAGGATGAAACCCTCCTCGATGGCCTGCCGCATCGAGTAGACGTGGAACGGCCCCTTCTCCTGCTCCCCCGATCCGGGATTGCGGTAGGGGGTGCCGAAGAGGTCGATCGTCTTCGCCTTGGGGGTGGCCGTGAACGCGAAGAAGGACAGGTTCGGCTGCTTGCCGCGGGCCAGGGCCGCGGCCGTCAGCGGGTCGCCCTCCTCGTCCACCGCGTCCGAGCCGAGACGGCCCAGCGCCTTCTTCAGCGCCGCCGCGCTTTCTCCGCCCTGCGAGGAGTGCGCCTCGTCGATGATCACCGCGTAGCGCCGTCCGCCCAGCCCCGCGACCTTGTCCAGGACGAAGGGGAACTTCTGCACGGTGGTGATCACGATCCGAGCCGTCGGCCCGGTCAGCGCGTCCGCGAGCTGTTGGGAGTTCTCATCGATCCGCACGACCACGCCGGCCTTGTGGTCGAACTGGTAGATGGTGTCCTGGAGCTGCTTGTCCAGCACCCGCCGGTCAGTGATGACGATGACCTTGTCGAAGACCAGCTTGTTCGCCCCAAGGCCGGATGCGAGTGCGGCGGGCGCGATCAGCTCGGGGTCGTGGGGGGTGTGCAGGCTGGACAGGTGGTGCGCCAGCCAGGCGATGGTGTTGGACTTGCCCGAGCCGGCGGAGTGCTGGATCAGGTAGTTCTCCCCCGCGCCATGGCGGGCCGCGTGTGCGACGAGCTTGCGCACCGCGTCCCACTGGTGGAAGCGGGGGAAGATCAACGGCTGCGTGTGCGCGCTGCCGGGCTTGTGCGACGGCGCCCGCCCGGCCTTCGCGGCGGCGTCCTCCACGTGCAGGAACCGCTGGAGTAGCTCCAGCCAGTTGTCCAGGTCCCACACCTCGTCGAAGAGGTAGGAGGTCGGGTACGTCCCGTCCGTGGGGGCCGGAACGTTCCCAGCACCGCCGATTTGCCCGGGGCCACCGGACCCGGTGTTGAAGGGCAAGAAGCGGGTGGTGTCGCCAGCCAGACGGGTCGTCAGGAACGCCAGCGTTGGATCCACGGCGAAGTGCACCAGACTGCGCTTGGCGAAGAACAGCTCCTTCGGATCGCGGTCACGTCGGTACTGCCGCTTGGCGTCCTCGACAGTCTGCCGTGTCAGCCCGTTTTTCAGCTCCACCGAGGCGACCGGTAGTCCGTTGAGGAAGAACGCCATGTCGAGGGTGTCAGCCGGGCGGGAGACTGAGTAGTGGAACTGGCGGACGAAGGTGAGTCGGTTGGCGTTGTATTCGGTGAGAGCGTCGGCGGCGAGGGTGTGCGCGGGACGGAAGTAGGCGAGCTGGATCTTCACATTCCGGTCGTTCACGCCCCGACGCAAGACGTCCAGCAGCCCGCGTGAGTCGATCTCCCGCGCCACCCGCTTCGCGAACCGACTGATGGCCTGCTCTTCTTCCTCGTCGTAAGCGGCCTGGAGAGCCAGCCACGCATCGTTCTGCGAGGCACCGAGGAACGCGGACAGCTCGGAGGTGTCGATACCGAGAACGCGGTCGTAGGTGTTCGACAGCCCGCGTTGCCAGCCGCTGCGCAGCAGCGCCGCTTCCACGGCGTTCTCGAATGCCTTCTCCGTGTACACGCGGGCGTCGTTCATCTGCATCCCCCTCAGAGGTCGTGGTCGTACGTGGGGCGGGCGGTGGTGACGTCCAGTTGACCCGTGACAGCAGCGGTGATTAGTGCCTGACGGCGCTCGGTGAGGAGCGCAAGCTGGCGGATGAGCGACGCTCGCAGCTGACTGCTGGCGACTGTCGTCTGCTCCATGAAGTGGATGAGCTCTCGCTGCTGGACAGTCGTTGCTCGCGGCATCGGCCATGCCTTAATGTCTTCTCCGCGGAGTTTGACCATGGACTGTGACGATCCACGAGCAGACGATTCGATAACGGCGCGAACGCGACCACTCAGAGCGACCTGGGCCACGAAAGACGGGAGGATTCCCGATCCGAGCTTCACTCGATAGACCAGATCAGGTAGGAGCAGACGCTCGCATCTTCCGGAGACGACGGCTACATCACCAACAAGATTCGGCGTGTTGGCACGCGTGACAAGCAGATCTCCCGGTCGAACCTCATGCGCGCGAGTGGGAAGGATCCCGGCAGGCAACCGCTTATTTTCTCCTGAATCGAACTTTCCCTGTTTTACAGAACTGAGCTTAAGTACGGCCCATTCATCAGCATCGTCACGCGAAACAGCCTCGCACTGTGGGCTCTCACCTTGCTCGATAATCGCCGTAAAACGCCGAAGAGGAATCTCGCCCTGCTGATCGAACAGCTCGTTGACGAGGCCGTCCCTCACCGACTTGTCCCGCTCTTCCAGGCTTTTCAGCATGGACCGCCGAAGGTTCGATAGGCGGTCGATCCGCGCGGTCTCCGCGTCGAGGAAGTCGGCAATTCGGCGCTGCTCATCCCGCGACGGGACGGGGATTGGTACGTTGCCGAGCTCCTCCTTAGTTACATGAACCATACCGATCATTCCGCTTGTCAGCTCTCGTTCAATCCAGAACGTGGCAGCCCGAAGCGACCAGTAAAGCCAGTCTTTTTCGCACCCCTGGACGGATACCTTGAAAATGTGCTGATTCAGGAAGTGGAGCCCCGGCTTGTCCCACCTAAATGGGCCGAAGGATGTACCCGGGTTCCCAGACCAAGAGAAGAGCAAATCTCCAGAGGTTACGTGATGCTTTTTATCGAGTGTCAGACTGGAAAGATTAAAGCTCTCCGAGCCGTTCAGGTTTTCGATTCGGATGATTGGTGTGCCGAAGTCTGTCCAACCATCGGATTTAAAAACGTATCCGTTATGCAAGGTCGCCAGGTGCTTGAGTGGAATTACTCTCCATGAATCAGGAAGAGGCGCCCCATACGGAATCTGCTTCGAGACAGACGTCACGCGGTCACCTCCCCGAGCAGGGCCTGGATCTCGGACTCCAATGACTTCAGCTCCGCGTCGATCTCCGACAGCGGCCTCGGCGGTGTGTAGACGTAGAAGTAGCGAGTGAAGGGGATTTCGTACCCCAGCTTGAACCGCTCTGTCTCCTTCGTCTTCGGGTTTCGGATCTCCGCGATCCAGGCGTCCGGGACGTGGGGAAGCACCTCACGAGCGAAGTACTCGTCGATGTCCTCGCTCAGCGGGATGTTCTCGTTGTCGCGCAGGTCGGAGTCAGGCTCGGGCTTGCCCTTGACGAGCTGAACCTCGCCCTCCGGGTCGGTCACTCCCACGGCATCACGCAAGGCCTTTTGGAAGGGCGCGGCGGAGGGCCACAGCACGCCGCCGGCCACCATCGCCGTCCGCATGGCGTCCCACGCCTCAGCCTTGGTCGACCACTGCGACCCGCGCAGCGGCTTGAGCGCGGCCAGCAACAGCTCGACCGCTGCCTCGCCCCCGAGTGCCTTCTTCACGGCGGGCGACGCGCCGAGCTGAGCAAGGCTGTCCTCGGTCAACTCGAAGCGGAGCTTGAGCGGCCGGTCCACGGTGATGCGCTGGTAGCCGAAGTCCCGGTTGGCGAAGACCTTCACCCGCCCGTGGTCCGGATGGGATTCGTCGCCGACGATGCTCAGCGCGTCGCGGTAGATCGCGCCGATGCGTCCAATCTGCGCCCGCGTGATCTCCTTGCGCTTTTCGCCGAGGGACTTGCGCATCTTGGTCCACTGGTCGCGGGCGTCGAGTAGGATCACGCGGCCTTTGCGGTCGGCAGGCTTGCGGTTGGTGACGATCCAGAAGTACGTGGAGATACCGGTGTTGTAGAAGAGCTGATCCGGGAGGGCGACGATCGCCTCCAGGTAGTCGTGCTCGATGATCCACCTGCGGATTTCCGACTCGCCCGATCCTGCACCACCGGTGAACAGCGGGGAACCGTTGAAGACGATCGCCAGTCGAGTGCCGCCGACCTCATCGCCCGCATCGTCCTTCTTCAGCGGCTGTATCTTGCTCATCATGTGCTGTAGGAACAGCAGCGAGCCGTCGTTGATCCGGGGCAGGCCGGCGCCGAAGCGGCCGTCGTATCCGCGGTCCTCGTGCTCTTGGCGTACGACCTTCTCGACCTTCTTCCACTCCACGCCGAAGGGCGGGTTGGCAAGCATGTAGTCGAAGGTCTCGCCGTCGTGGCCGTCCTGGCTGAAGGAGTTGCCGAAGCAGATGTTCTTGGCGGTATGGCCCTTCAGCAGCATGTCGGAGCGGCAGATCGCGTACGACTCGGCGTTCAACTCCTGTCCGAACAGGTTGACACGTACGCCCGGGTTCAGCTTGCGGATGTGCTCCTCCGCCGCCGAGAGCATGCCGCCCGTACCGCAGGCCGGGTCGAGGATCTTGACGACCTGCCCCTTCTTGGTCAGCCGGTCATCGTCCGGGGCGAGCAGCAGCTCGACCATCAGCTCGATGACCTCCCGCGGGGTGAAGTGCTCACCGGCGGTCTCGTTGGAGGCGTCGGCGAACTTCCGGATCAGCTCCTCGAAGACGTAGCCCATGTCGTGGTTGTCCACGGCCTCGAAACTCAGATCGAGGCCGGCAAACTTCCGCACCACCTGGTAGAGCAGGTCAGCGTTGTCCAGACGGTCGATCTGGAGGTGGAACTCGTAGCGGTCGATGATCTCGGTCGCCTCCGAAGAGAACCCCCGGATGTAGTCCTTGAGGTTTTTCGCCACGTTGGCCGCATCGTTGCTGATGGTCTCGAACGTCTGCTCGGAGAGGTTGTAGAACTTGAGCTTGGAGGCCGCCAGCAGCAGCCCGTCCTTGTTCTCCCCGGTGTAGGAGGCAGCCCGGTCCCACACAGCTTGGCGGGTCGGGGTCATGACGCAGTCCAGTCTGCGCAGCACTGTCAGCGGCAGGATGACCTTTCCGTACTCCGAGCGCTTGTAGTCACCGCGCAACAGGTCGGCCACCGACCAGATGAAGTCGGCCAGTTCCTGGTTCTTGCTCAAAGTGTCCTGTCCTCTCGCCCCACTGCGTCGTCTCCGTCGGTCGTCGTGCTCTGGTGTTCAGCGTCGCCGCTGTCCCGCGTCGGTGGTGGGTCGAGCGCGCCACCGGTAAGGCCGTCGCGGGCGAGCCGTGCGGCCCGGTCTCCCATCCTGGCGAGTTCGGCCAGCTCGCGTTCGAACGCACCCAACAAGCGAAAGGCGTCGCCGTAGCGGCGCTGCCGCTCGATGTTCATGCGGGGCAGGCGCGCCGCGCGCGGGTCTGCTCGGAACGTACCCGAGGGTGATGTGCTGCGGCGGGCGTTCTCCGCGCTGTTGGCGAAACCGCGCACGTAGTCGGGGTCCAACTGGTCGCTGACGGACGTGAGCTTTCCGCCGTCCAGGCTGACCAGACCCGCCGCCAGGAGGTCGCTCATCACCACCGGGGCGCCCTCGTCCAGTCCGCCGACCCGGTCTCGCGGACGTAGCTCGGGAAGCAGCGCCAGCAAGCGACTCAGACGCGCGTCGAAATCCCCGCGCAGCGCGGCGTACTCCGCCGCGTAGTCGGGTTCGGGCTCGCGGACATAGCGACTGGGGGTGAGGTCCACCTCGTCGTTGAGTAGATCAATCAGCGGTACCTCCGTCTCCTGGTGCGACTGCGGCTTCCAGGGTCCGTCAGGGCTGTTGGCACCGAGGTCCACCATGCGTACGGTCCGCGCTGCCTGCCCGGGGTCGGAGGGCCGACTCAGCAGCCACAGGTGCAGCGGCAGTGCGTGACTGGCCGCGAGGCCCGACGGTAGGGCCACTACTGCGGTGACACAGCCGCGACGCACCAATTCCGCGCGGATTCGGCGACCGGAGCGGCGGTGGGCGACCGATGCCGGGAGGGCCACGACGGCACACCCGCCGGGGGCCGTGTGGTGGTAGCAGTGCTGGAGCCAGGCGAGTTCGCTCTCCCCGCGCGAGGGCACACCCGCCTCCCAGCGTGGATCAACGAGCAAGTGCTCGCGGCCCCAGTCGGCCACGGCGGTCGGCGGCTCGCACACGACCAGGTCCGCGCGAAGATCGGGGAAAGCGTCAGCCCGCAACGAGTCGCCCGCCACGACCTGAGCTGGCGCCGCTGCCTCAGCGGAGGACAACGCCACGCGTACCCAGGCCAAGCGCGTCGCATCCGCGTGTGTGTCCTGCCCCAGCCTGCTCCCGACCGCATTGCCGCCCACCGCGACGAGGAGCGAGCCGATGCCGCACGCAGGGTCGAAGACGACTCCAGATGTCTCACCCGCGAATTCACGGACAGCGCGGGCCAGTCGCAACGTCGAGGTACCGTCCAAGGCGGCGCGCGCGGTGGACTCCAACAACCGGGCAACAAGACCGCCCATCAGCTCAGCAGGTGATCGCTCGGTAGCCAGTTCATCAGCTGCCTTGCGCGCCGCCTGGTCGGTCAGCTCGTCCCGACCGCCGAGGAGGTGGCCCCCGACCGCAGCGAGCGCCCTGACCATTTCTTCGCCGTAGGCACCGCGCAGCGCCTGCCAGAGTCGGACTTCTCCGCTGGCCTCTCGGGCCTCTCGGCCTGCTCGTTGTCCGTCCAGCCACTGCTGCACCTGGGCGAGCGAGTACAGAGGACTTGCCGAGGTGCCGCCGACAGGTGAGGGGAAGTCCGAACGGCGCCTGCGCCAGTTGGACACCGCAGCGCGTGTCACTCCCGCGAACCGTGCGATCTCCGCAGCGGTCACCGCGGCACCAGGTACCTCGTCTCCTGCGGTCATGGAAGAACCGTACACCAGCATCGCCATCAGTCCGATTTACATCGTGTTGACGCCGCCAACGGAATGATGTTAACTTCAACGTCAAGTGCCCGGCGATGCTGACGCCCGCGCCACACACCCCCAACGCGCTTCCAACTCGCTGGGGTCGAGTGAGGGGAATCGATCGATCGTGATCACTGATCACGAGCACGACGAAGAGGACGACCGCGAGAGCGTCGACACCCTCTACCGTGACTGGGAGCGTCTGGTCTTTCGGCTGCGCAGAACTGGCGACGAGGTCCGTGCTCTCCACGCACGCATGACACCGTGGCACGGGTCGGAACCGCGACGCGCGGCCGACTGGGACTGGATCATGAAAGCATTCGCGCGAGAAGCCTCAACCGCCAGCAGAAGCGACTTCGAGAGCTTGATCCTCCGGGCCACAGAACTGCACCACCGTGGTGTCGGGGATCCTCAATCCGGACCGCGGGCCCCAGCCCATCCCGTCACCGTTCGTGCGACACATGCCCGAAGATCAGGCCAAGACCGAAGCCGAGCGCTACGAGCGCCAGGGCCGACATGTGCTCGCCTACCAAGAGCACATCCGCCACTGCCTCGACCACTTCGTCACCGCTTGGACGGCACTCATCGACGGCTGCTCGATCTGCGACTGGGAGATGATCGACGACGAGTTCCCCAAGCTCGCCGAGTTGACGACGGAAGCCCAGAGGGCTTTCGACATCTGGGTATCGCTCGACCGATAGCTGCACATCAGCGTGGACGGGGGATGGGGACAGTGCGAGATCAGGCCCCACTCTTCCTTCTCGCACCACGCGGGTGTGCGGTAATCCGGAGCGAAGCCTGCCAAGGCTCAGTAGCGTTCACCGAACGCCACAGGCTCTGGATCGGCCTCGTCCTTCGGGGTAACCACTGGGATGAGGCTACGAGATCCCAGGCTGCCTCCTATGCGGCTCGTGCCTGAGGCCCCACCCCGCAGGTGTCGACCATGGCCATTGCCAGGTCCACGCGCGTACCTCTCCGGCCTGTGAGCCTTTTCCAACCTGTCTGAGGCCGTGGGGCGTTGAGGTGGGGGCTGGGTGCGGGAAGGGGTGAAGCTCCTGGTAGATGGGTTGTCGACCAAGATCAACCTGTCCGCCCGGAGCTTCACATGCT